>JAYOWQ010000010.1:0-9392 GCA_038152055.1 Opitutales bacterium
ACGTCCGGTCTTCAACCTGATAAAGCCTAGAGCTATCAAGGAACATCTGGATGAGCATGTAATTGGCCAAGATCACGCAAAAAAAGTACTTTCGGTAGCGGTTCATAACCATTACAAGAGGCTCTCGACAGAGCTTGGAGCAACTGAAAGCAAGCAAGATGCTCCTTTTCTTCCCGTCGAACTCGAAGATGTAGAAATCGAGAAGAGTAACGTCCTCCTCATTGGTCCGACCGGCAGTGGAAAAACCTTTCTTGCACGCACTCTTGCAAAGTTACTCGACGTTCCATTCGCCATCGCCGATGCGACCACTCTTACTGAAGCTGGCTATGTTGGTGACGATGTGGAAAATATCGTATTGCGCTTACTTCAGGCAGCGGATCATGACGTTGAACGTGCGCAATGTGGTATCGTTTACGTCGACGAAATCGATAAGATTGGCAGGAAAACCGATAACGTTTCGATTACTCGAGACGTCTCTGGCGAAGGCGTGCAACAAGCGCTACTGAAAATCCTCGAGGGCACTGTGTGTAACATCCCTCCCCAAGGTGGAAGAAAACACCCGAATCAAGAATACATACAGCTTGACACTTCCAATATTCTCTTCATTTGCGGTGGCGCCTTTGTAGGGCTTGATGGTATCATCGGGCAACGAAAGGGAAAGCGTAGCGTAGGCTACAACACAGACCAACCTCTGGAATCTTGTGAAATCCTTACTGAAGTGATGCCAGAAGACTTGGTTAAATTCGGTTTAATTCCTGAATTCATCGGCAGGTTGCCGGTCGTTTCCATTCTCAAGGAACTGACTCGTCCTCAACTCGTTTGCGTTCTCGAAAAAACTAGAAACTCATTACTCAAGCAATATCGGAAGATGTTCATGCTAGAAGGCGCGGAACTTCGCTTTACCCGCGAAGCGATTATTGCAATTGCGGAACAAGCCCTGACTATGAAAACAGGGGCACGGGCGCTCCGTTCAATCCTGGAGTCGGTCATGCTTGACGAAATGTATTAACTACCCGCAATTTAATAACCTGTGTAGGTGGTGATCAACGAAGTTGTAATTAAAGGTAACAAAAAAGCTAAAATTGCACGACTCACCCAAAAGAAGAGAGACGCCGCTTAAACCCTTGGATATCCTGATTTCAGGAGGGTTTAGAATTTGATTACGCTTTTCCTTTTGTTGTTATCCAGACGAGCATCATTCATTCCGGAAGGAAGTACCAACCTCGCTTCAATTTCCACGGTATCATCAAATTCGGCACCTTGTAGATAAAGCTTTTCCATGCGAAGTTCTCCAGGGGCAAGATTGTCTATGCGAAATGATTTATTCATGGCCAGATAATTGACATGCAAGGAAAGATTCCCCACCCATGTATTGCCTTGATTTTGAATCATCACGTCGAAAGGCAATGTTCCTGCATTCAATCCATCCGAATGCTCGAAGTGATATCCAACCAGTGCAGGATCACAGTAATTGGGATTATTTTGGTTTTCCAGCCTGGACAAGCTAAGCGCCCCGTATCCGGATATTGAATCAAAACCCGGTCTTTCCGCTTCAATGCATGAATTTCTGAGCAAGCGATCAATTTCCAAAGGGGATAGACTGGGTGTGCGAGCAAGCTCCACAGCAATTGCTCCCGTTACCATGGCCGCTGAAATCGAGGTCCCGCTGAAATGCACCATTTCAGATGATTCCCAAGCAGTAAGAACTCCACTACCCGGAGCCGCAAGGTCAACGCCTTGTCCAAAATTTGAAAAACTGGTCACTCGACCGTTAGGACTGAGCGAAGTCACGCCAATCACACCATCGTATGCGGCTGGATAATTTACAAGCCCAACACCTTCGTTTCCAACCGAGGCTACCAAGGGAACACCATTTTCAAGTGCATAGTGAACAGCCTGCTTAAGAACCTCACTGCCATGCTCGCCACCAAGACTTAAATTGATCACGTCAGCTCCATCCTGAACCGCCGACACAATAGCGGATGCAACCGTGAAAGAATCAGTTTTACCCAATTCATCAATTACCCGATAGGAAAGAATTTCACTTCCCGGGGCAATCCCCGAGTAAGAACTCGCTATCCAACAAACGACTGATCCATTTGCTGTTCCATGAGCGTTTACTTTTCGACTAGTACTATCTTGCAGTTTGGGAAGAAAGTCTTTTTGCCTGATAACGACTCCATTTAAAAGAGGATGAGATGAATCTACCCCTGAATCTAAAAGTGCGATCTTGACTCCATTGCCAAATTCGTCTCTGCGCGCATTTCCCCCCATCCACTCGATGAATGAATTTGAAAACTCAGCGACATCAGACGTCACCTCTTTTCTGGGAGGAACCGGTTGTCTGAGTGGAAAATTGAATCCAAGTTTCTCATCCTTGCTAAATTCTTTAAGAATCGGCAAAGCCTTGTTGTAATCAAGGACGGAGACACGAACTATTCCGAGTTCGGGTATTTGATCCTTCACTTGAAGACCAATGCGTTTCTGTATGCCCGTTATTCCTTTTCTTTCCTCCTTATTCAAGCTAAGGAGCCAATCATTTTGAGGATTTGCCTCTAGGGAAAAATGATCGATTGCCACTTCATTAGAGTGCTTAAATTCAACTTGCCCTTCGTTCATAAATAAAGATGAGACATTATCCTGTTGGCTGAAAACCTGAGATAAGCTCGAGTCCACTGGAATAGAGGAAGATATGGGAACAGAGACCGACTGGTTCTTTTTCATCCAGTGAAATGAAATCCCCACACTCACCAGAATCACGCAAAGAAGCAGTAATCGAGATCGGGTCATGATTGATAACTTTGAGGTAATTATGGTTGCCCGCAACCACTTTGAACCATGGAATTGATTTCTTGAAAAAAAAATTCGTCATCGTTGGACACGGACTTGCGGGCTCCATACTTGCTCATTATTTGATCGATCAGTTACAGGATGTCGTGGTGATCGATGGAGGGTTGAAACACTCTGCCACAAAGGTATCCGCCGGCTTGATCAATCCTTTCATTGGCCCAAAACTGAACCTTCCTGGCGAATTTTCAGCCTGCATGTCAGAAAATCTCAGCTTTTTTGAAAAAATAAGGATGAAAAGTAATAGATGTTTCCTTGAATCAATTGATTTGTACAGGGTCTTTCTATCGAATGAGCAAAAAACAAGATGGGATACCAAGCATGAAATTTACCAGATGCGCACTCTGTCCGCATACGATTCCATGCAACAAGGATTGGTTACTGAATATGGAGCAGGAAAAACAAGTGCATGGAAATTCAATACACTCGAGTTCATTAAATATTCTCGAGATACACTTCGTTCCCATGGAAAATACTTGGTTGAAACCTTTAATGCCGATAAATGGAAAGACCATCAGATAGTTTTCTGCGATGGTTACCGTTCCGCATCGAATAAATGGTTCGCTCATCTTCCCTGGCGACCTGCTCAAGGAGAAGTTTTGAGAATCGAGTCAACCCACAACCTCAATGCCAGTAACGGATATTGGCATCTAGTTGAAAATGACCAGGGGATTGCCAGAATTGGATCTACTTGGAAGCACGATGACATTGAATCCGGTCCAACCTCTTTGGGGCGCGAGCAAATCCTTGACTCGATCGACTTTTTACCAAGTTTGAAGAAAGCGAGCATACTCAACCACAGGAGTGGAGTACGCTGTGGCACGATTGACCGACAGCCCATTCTTGGTTCTCATCCGGAAATTGCAAAATACCATATATTCAATGGGTTTGGATCCAGGGGTTGCACTACAATAACTTTATCAGCGAAGCAGTTCACTGCCTATTTGATCCATGGAATTGCTCTCCCTCTTCACAAGGATATCAGAAGATTTCTTTAGCAAAGTAATATGAGATTAGTTGAGCTCGCCCATACAAAAATTCAGGAAATATTGAGGAGTGGAGATTACTGCATCGATGCAACGGCAGGAAATGGAAATGATACTTTATTTTTAGCAAGACAGGTCGAACCTGACGGAAAGGTATTGGCCGTTGATATTCAAGAATGCGCCTTGAGGAAAACTGAACATAAATTGGAGCACCATGGTTTTTCCAATCTTCTTCAGACCATACACGGTTCACATGCTGAAATGAAAAAGCACCTTAGGGAAGTTGAGGCGGGCAGTGTCACCGCAGCTATGTTTAATCTTGGATATCTGCCTGGCGGAGATCATGGAATCGCAACCACTGCCGAGACAACTTCACAAGCTATATCGGAGATTTATCAAAAGATAAGGGTCGGTGGCATCATCTCCGTGCTTTGCTACCGGGGGCACGAGGGAGGTACGGAAGAGGCAATGGAAGTTTTTAAATTGTGTGAAATTAAAAAATGGAAATTTGAAACCCTTGAAGGGAATCAAAACCCAAGCTCACCTATTCTGATTTTGATTGAAAGGATTTAAAAAGGGTTTAGTGGGTCTATTTCCGCATCGTAATCGACTCCATCCAAGCCGAATCCAAAAAGACGAAGGAATTCCTGCTGATATTCCTCAAAATTAGTCAGATCTCGAAGATTGCTCGTATTCACGGAAGGCCATAACTCTTTGATCTTCTGTTGGACATCTAAAGCCATTTCCCAATCATCCAAACGAATTCTGCCCTCATCATCAAGATCCAGAGAAGCGTTCTCTCCGTAGAGACGATCGTGAAACAATCTATTCGTTTGCTCGATACAACCTTCGTGAGAACCAATCCCACGCATGACCTTGAAAAGCATCGATAAGTAGAGCGGGACCACAGGTATAGCCGAACTCGCTTGGGTAACAACGGCTTTATTTACAGAAACGTATGCACGACCCCCGCAAGTTTCCAGCATGCAATCGTTCAAGGTACGAGCAACTTTCTCAAGATGCGCCTTTGCCCGTCCAATCGTTCCATTACGATAAATGGGCCATGTAACTTCCGGACCGACGTAAGAATAAGCAAGATTGAGGCAACCACTGGAAAGCAAATCTTCTTCGAGTAAACGTCTGGTCCATAATTCCCAGTCTTCTCCACCCATTACTTTTTCAGTCTGCAAAATCTCATCGTCATTAGCAGGATCTATAGAGACTTCCTTAACTTCCTCACGGTCAGTATCAAGGGTTTTGTTTTTGTAAATCATGCCAACTGGCTTGAGGCAGGCTCGGTACACCTGACCATTTGTTGGATCAGTACGACGGGGTGAAGCAAGACTGTAGATAACAAGATCGAACTCCCCCCCCATCTCCTTGGCTTTCCGAATCGTCTCGTCCTTACAATCGCTAGAGAAAGCGTCACCATTAATATCCACCGCAGTCAAACCATGAGAAAGCGTCATCTTTTGGAATGCTTCGACATTGTAGTGTCCGGCACTACCAGGCTTACCTTCCTGAGGCGCTCTTTCAAACGAAACCCCTAGGGTATCAGCTCCCGTGGCAAACGCAGCAGTTATGCGCGATGCTAGTCCGTATCCGGTAGATGCGCCGATTACAAGAACGCGCTTCGGAGTCCTCCCATTGCTCAATTTGAGATCCTGAGCAAGTTTAACTTGCTGCCGAACGTTTTCCATGCATCCGGCAGGATGTGAGGTTATGCAAACGAAACCTTTGATTCTTGGCTTAATGATCATATTCTTGCAATAGCGGTTCGAACATTCAAGGTGGTGTGAGTCATTTAAAGATGTACTATCAACTTATTACTTTTTAAGAAAGCTCAATTCATTGAAAAACTCACGCATGACCAAAGCGAAGGACCGGTTTGTCGACGAGCATGAACTTATTTCGAATTTCATGGGTTTGCCCTTTGATCTTTACCAGAAAACGGTTCGACCTCCCCTCTCCATCGAAGACTTGGTCGATAAAGTCTGGGAAGACTGGGGAATCGGTGAAGAGGAAACCAAGGAAAGCACCATTTCCGGGAATTGGCAAAAGATCGTAGGTAGAAAATTATCAGGAAAATGTGCCCCGGTAAGCCTATCCAAGGACGGCAAATCCCTGCATATCCGCGCTTCAAGCAGTACGATCAAACAAGAGATTGGATTCCGAAGATCTATCATCCTAAAGGCCTTGAACAAACTTAAGGGTTGTGGATCGATCAATGAACTTAGGATATATTGATTTCACACAGTCTTTTCAATCAGGCAGTCCTCCAGATTGTTATTTACAACGTATTTGGAGGAAACCAAGACGTAGAGGGTAGCGCCTGCTCCCATAAGGATCGTCCAAAACCAAAATTCCCCTGCACCCTGAAATCTTAGATCGCCACTTTCATCAGCCAGGATAAATTTGATTGCCGAAGTCAGGTAGTTACCCAGAGAGACCGTCAGTAGAAAAAGTGCCATAACCAGAGATTTCATGGACTTCGGCGCTTCAGTGTAGGCAAATTCCAAACAGGTTATCGATACCATTATCTCTGATGCGGTGAGAATGAAACAGGCAAGGATTTGCCAACCAACGCTGACGAGTTGTCCATCCTCAACTTCTTCCTGAATCAAAGCGGCAACCGTGAAAGCCAAAACCATCATCCATAATCCAACTCCCATTTTCCTAAGTGGTGTTATGTAAAAGAATTTTCCTAAAATAGGGTAAATGAATCGTGAAAAGATTGGAACCAATAGCAAAATGAAGAGAGGATTAAAAACAGCGGAGACTTGAGCAGGTAACAATTCCAACCCTCCGAAAATCGGTAACCAAGTGGGAATTACCCGATCCAACTCTCGACATTGCAATTGCCAGAGGGTGCCAATCTGATCGAAGAGAGCCCAAAAAAGTACCACGAAGGAAAAAATCAGCCAAAGCTTGGCTAGAGATCTAAGATTGGCAGATAAAAAAAGATCGGAAAAATAAGATTTTCCGCGAGGAGGGATGTGGACGAACTTTTTTCGGCCCGCAAAAAAAAGCAAAGTAGCTATGGCCATCAAGATGCCTGGCAAACCAAATGCGTAATGATGACCAAAGAGCACATCCCCACCCTGTTTGTGCCCAATTAACCATTTAAAGTAAGGATAAACTTCAAATCCCAAAGTTCCAGGATTCAGGCGTGCTTCCAGTAAGAAGGGTGTAAGCAGTCCGGAGAAAAAAGCCCCGAGGTTGATGGATAAATAAAACCATCCAAATATTCGACCAAGCAAATTTTGATTCGATTTACCGAACTGATCTCCGACATGAGCGGAAACGCATGGCTTGATTCCACCTGCCCCAATGGCAACAAGTCCCAACCCAAGTAAAAGCATAATCCTTGAATCACCAAACCAACCCATGCAAGCCAAACACCCATGACCCAAACAGTACACGAAGGAGAGAATAAGAATCGTTTTGTATTTCCCCAAGAAGGCATCCGCCAACAACCCACCAAGTATAGGAAAGAGATAAGCAGAGCCCACGAATAAATGAATCCATGCTTCGGCCTCCTTGGCTTCAAATATGTCAAGGGCGCCATCTGGTTGTGCCAGATGAACGGTCATGTAGGCCAAGAGAATTGAACGCATGCCATAAAAGGAAAAACGCTCGGCCAACTCGTTACCTATAATAAATGGAATCCCCGGAGGAACCTCCCTTGTATCGATGGGCAAGTCGCGGTATTGGCTATTCAATTAGTTTCGCTCAAATTTCTCGACTACCCGACGACGTTCAGCTTCACGACCCAAATCCTCCATGATGGCATCGCCATCAACAGGCACCTGGAGTGAAACTGCTTCCTTAGGCCCACTCAATGACGAATCTTTTCTGATGTCCGATCCTGCAAAACCAACATTCAGAAGAAAACCAATTATACAAAAGGGAAGGACGAGAAAGTAAGCACCAAAAAATGCAGTTGTTGCCAATCCAAAGAATAACCCGATGTTTACAATTCTTATCAACTGAGTCAAAGATCGACAGACCATAACCTTTTCCTAACAAATAAAGAGGATATGCGAAACAAGAAACCACAAATGACATACATTCAATTGGAAATCAGGTATAGAAATGATTGATGATTTAAATCTTCTAAAAGATAGGTTGTCATCAAAGATGAAAAATTATTCGACATGAAAAGAATGTATGAGTAAATCCTTGAATTGATTTAAACCTATGGATACCAAGAAAAAAAAGAAAAAGACCATCGAAATCGGTGATCACGTTAAAGAAATAGTCGCGGTCAAGGGTGGCAAGAAACGATGCGGCGAGGTATTGATGATTCTCCAAGACGACCCAGGAGATCCGACCTGTGAATGCATGGAAGTAAACCCGGACGATCTTACCCCTCTGGAGAAGGGTTCGGATGGAATACAGATGTTCAAGACCAAAAGATCGAAGTTAAAACATTACACGCCCAGAAAGCAGTTGTTCACTAAAAAGACTTTTGAAAAAGGCGATGTTGTTCAACATAAGCGTGGCAGTACCGTAAGGTATGGCAGAATCGTTTGCTTCGTACACCCCGACGGTCTTTATTCCACCTCACACGAAGAGGGATATAATGGAAAGGACTTGCTTGAGTGCGTGGAAATTGACAAAAAACCAGGCTTACTTCAGATCATGGGACCGGATGGAGAACCTAAAAGGTTCCAAGCTCAAGGAAAGGATTGTAAGATCATGAAGGTCATTACAGTGGATTCCAAGGGTGAGGAGACAACCATGCACAAATTGGATATTCCGGAAGAGGAAGAGTTTTAACTTACCAGGAAGTTTATTTGTTGCATATTTTAAGCATTTCCAAGTCCAAATCGCGCTTTGACAACCATGCCTGCTTGCTAGGCTTCAAAAAGTAAGCAAGAACTTTGACGTTTTTTCTAGAATTTGTCTTTGTTTGAAAGTTAATTGATATCAAGTTACCGTTCCAACGAGTCATGCACCATTTCAAATCGTATGCATGAATCAAGTACTCTATGGCATCAACTCGGTTTAAGTAATATGAATTTTTTATTTTTCGTATCATCAGGATACAAAAAAACCGCATATCAATGCGGTTTTAAATTTGAGCAAAAAAATCAGAGACTCAGGTATCGTACCCTCCACTCCTTATCTTCTGGCATGAGGCGATGGATATGCCACAGGCATCTGCAACAGATTGCAAGGATCCACCATCGTTTAAAAGTTCCTTTGCCTTGGATATCAATTCGGGAGTAATTTTAGCACGGCTACTGGCTATTCCGAATCTTTTGGAAAACTCAGCCTTGGCAATGGGAGGCAACCCTTTGACATAGCATTCAAGATAATCTGCAACGGAACGGAATAATTTTCTCCCATCAGGACGCAAATGCTTCTTGTGATCATCCTTGATTAATGCATAGAGGTTGGGAAGATTACTCTTTTTAGGTTTACGCTTAGATGATTTAATTTTGCGTTCGATTTTGGCTTTTAAAGCCTTTAACTCTTTGACGTCATTTATATGATTTAGATCCATGGCAATGTAATAGTTTTTTTTCTACTATTAGGTCAAATTCTTGGAAG
>JAYOWQ010000010.1:9402-40438 GCA_038152055.1 Opitutales bacterium
ACGGTCCAGACTTCTATACTGTAAAGCTTCCAGTAAATGCTTTTTTTCTATATCATTCGAATGATCCAAATCAGCAATTGTACGGGATACTTTTAGAATTCGATCATACGCACGAGCGGATAAATTCAAGTTTTTCATCGCACTCGTGAGAAGGTCTGTGTTTGCATTCGTAAGCTTACAAAATTTTCCAATTTCATAATTAGTCATCGTTGCATTTGAGTGAGTAGCACTTTGGGCAAATCTTTGATTTTGAATATTTCTGCAATCGACTACACGCATACGAATATCATGGGAACTTTCTGCAAGAGTACTTTTCGGAAGTTCCTCAACATCAACGGCAGGTGCATCAACTTGTATATCGATACGATCCAACAAGGGACCGCTTATTTTGGCACGATACTTTTGTATTTGAGGAATCGAGCACCGACAGGATTGCTTAGGATCAGAAAGGAATCCACAAGGGCATGGGTTCATCGCAGCAAGTAACATGAAACGGCTGGGAAGAGTGATTTTAGCGGCACTTCGCGATATCGTCACTTCTCCGTCCTCCATGGGTTGCCGAAGGACTTCGAGTGAACTTCTCTTGAATTCAGGAAGTTCATCGAGAAAAAGGACGCCATTGTGCGCGAGCGATATTTCCCCCGGACCGGGAAACGATCCTCCGCCGATCAATCCAACGTCACTGATCGTATGATGAGGGGAACGAAACGGCCGCGCCCTAGTCAAGGGATCGAATTCCCCCATTCCGCCGGATGCGGAATAAATTTGCATGATTTCTAAAAATTCATCCGGTGAAGGAGGAGGCAGGATGCCAGGTATACGCTTGGCTATCATTGATTTACCGGATCCAGGTGGTCCTATTATAATCAAATTATGGCCACCAGACACAGCTACCTCCACTGCCCTTCTTAGATTTTGTTGCCCCTTGACTTCCAAGAAATCGCCCACTGGTCTGCCAGAACTACTTTGGTCAAAATTCATTTGCTCAAGTCTTGGGAGACCTTGACCGCAGTTAAAAAAATCCACGGCCTCCGAAAGCGAATCAACTGAATAAACAGGAAAATCACCAACAAACGAAGCCTCTTTGGCAGAATCACGAGGTAATAAAATACCGGAAAGATTCATTTTCTTTGCCAAAATTGCCATGGATAAACCTCCCTTAATAGAACGAACCTGGCCCGAAAGGCCTAATTCTCCGGCAACAAGATAATCATTCAGAACGGATCCGTTCATCTGTTTGGTTGCCGCCAAAAGGCTGAGAGCAATTGGCAAGTCAAACGCCGATCCTTCCTTCCGTAAATCTCCGGGTGCAAGATTTATGGTAGTGTGGGTACGAGGTAATGAGAATCCGCAATTCGACAAACTCGATTGCACTCGATCTATGGATTCTCGCACTGCCGAGTCAGGCAATCCCACCAAAATTAATCTTGGATCACCTCTTTCACCGTCATTTGCTTCAACCGTTACAGGAACTGCGACGATACCAACGAGGGTAGCGGATCTTGTTCCGGCAAGCATCAATCTGAACTTTCAGAACGTCCTCTTTGCCTGATCATGCCCGAAATATCTCGAAATCTTGCATGTGTGGAGCTACCCAAGACCGAAAAAAGAAATGTCTCCATTGCAATAAGGCGTACGCCCAATGAATGCAGATTCTCTAGAGCAAAACGACCATCTTCAAGGCGACGGCAACCGACGCAGTCCACCAGAACGGATACATTTAAATTTCGATCGAGAGCATCGAGAGCAGTGAGATAAATGCAGATGGATGTTTCCACGCCAGAGAGCAACAAATGCTTGCAACCTTTATCATCGATTAGTTCAGAAAACTCTTGCGAACCAAAGGCTGAAAATGAATTCTTGGAAATTACCTTCCCCTTATTAAGAAAAGGTTGCAAGGAACTTGTCGTCGAACCGAGTTTGTCAGGAGCTTGCTCGGTGAAAGCATATGGGATTTGCAGCAAGTCACTTGCACAGGCAAGTATCTTGTTGGATTCCACCAAACCCTCTGCATTGGACATACTCTTGAGCAAGGATGGCTGCATGTCCATAATAGCAAGCAACATGCCTTCCAGCTTTTCTTTTTCTGAGTACAAGCTAGAAACGGGTATCGTCATATTCCAAAATTTGTTTTAATAAGAACCTCAACATGAGTAATTCACCAACGCAAAAGCGGGCAAGCACGATTTTTACATTATCAAGATTTCTTTTTTTGGTTATGATTTTCTCTCAACTCGGTTGCTCCAGGGAAAAGTATGAGCCGTCAAAGATTACCATGCGTCCAAGAATTTTCATCGAGGGCGCAGCTCCCGTCCCGATTATTGACGAATATGATGTCGGAGGCGTGCAAATCGGCTCCTTCGCGGATATTCTAAGTGCAAACGAACAGGACCGTGTATTTGGGCTCTGGCTTTCCCTGGATCGCAGAGCCGCCATAACTCTACAGCGAGAAACCGCTCGAAACCCTGGTAGAAATCTACACCTTGTAATAGGTGGGAACGTTATTGGATTTCATCCAGTCGAAAGAACGATTTCCAATGGCATCATCCCATTCCTTTTCACAAACAAAGTCACGGAAGAGGAGGCCATGAGTTTTTACGCCCAACTCAAAACCTCCATCGAACAAATACAAGTTGAACTTAGACGCCAAAAGGATTGAAATTTATTTTTTTATTTTTTTATTTTTTCCTACTGGGGCTTCAAGGTAAGGCAAATAATCCGTATCCGGCACAACCAGGTTCCCTCTATTTGGCTTGGCCTACCCCCAATCCTTCTTTTGCAAAAGGACTTGGCTACCATACCTTTCTCCAAAAAACGGGACCGGACAAGGAATTCGAATCTGGTTCATATGGTTGCGTTCGTAACAACGGATACAAATTCCATGAAGGCATTGACCTATCCCCCGTCCAAACCGCTCTCAATGGAAGGGCGGAAGACAGTGTTTTCTCTGCCATGAGCGGAATCGTGCGCCATATCAATGACAAACCATCGGATAGCGCATTTGGAAAGTACGTCGTATTGGAGCACACTGATTTCAATCCCATTCTATATTCTCTTTATGGTCACTTGGACTCTATCGATCCGATGATCGAAGAAGATCGATTTGTAAATACTGCACAAAGGTTAGGCAGAATGGGTAATACTGCTTCCTTCAGTATTCCCCTCAATCGTTCTCACCTTCATTTTGAAATTGGTATTCGCTTGAGCGACAACTTTCAAAAATGGTACGAACGACAACCTTTCAAAACTCAAAACAAACACGGTAATTACAATGGATACAATCTGGTCGGACTAGACCCACTCAAGTTTTATTCCGCTTACAAGAATTCAAGATTCGCCTCTCCCATGGATTATATTCGATCTCTAGGGGAAATAACCAAAGTTCAAGTGCCTCATCGTCAAACGCCTGATCTGATCTTGCGAAATCCTGGGCTCTCGCCCTCTTTTGATCCCCGTGCCTCCATCTCATCTTGGATTTGCTCCTTCGGAAGCAATGGTATCCCCTTGAAGTTAACACCTTCGGGCACACATTGCCCTCAAATCAAAATTCTTGAATACAATCAATCCCTGGAGATTGGCCGCTGCCGAAAATTAGTTGTACTTAAGAACGGCAAACTCGCACCTTCCGAACTTTTGAATGCTTGCCTGGAAATCCTTTTCATAGACTGATTAGATGAAAAGATCCTTCCGAATCGGATATTTCGTATCTCCGCATGGACTTGGCCATGCCTCGCGGGCGACTGCAGTAATCCATGCCTTGCATCTATTGGATCCATCGATCGAATTCTCAATTTATGGATTAACTCCCTCATGGTTTTGGAAACTTAACTTACCCAGCACCTGCAAATATAAAGAATACGAATCGATCACTGACGTCGGTCTCATTCAAAAAGGACCCTTTGAGCACGATTTGCGACGAACCAATGAGGAACTGCGTAATTTATTGGACTTCTCCGCAAACCATTTTTCACAAAACCTCACTTTCTTGAGCAAGGAGAAAACCGACCTGATCATTGCGGACGTATCGGCGCTAGGCGTGGCATTAGGAAATCAATTGAAAATACCAACTGTATTAGTTGAAAACTTCACCTGGGATTGGATATATGAAGAATACTTCAATCAAATTGATGAATTTCGATATCACGCTGATAAAATGTCCGTGATTTACGACAAGGTAGATTTGAGAATTCAATGCAACCCTGTTTGTAAACCTGTGCATAATGCAGTACAGGTAAATCCAGTTTACCGCGAATGCAAAGATTCAATTCAGCAGACTTATTCCAAACTAAACCTACCTTTCGAGGAAAAATTTGTTTTACTTACGACCGGAGGTATATCCTTACCCGTGGAGAGCTTTATTGGTCTGCGCTGCCCGACTAAGGTCGTAATACCCACCAAGTGCAAGAAGTTGGAACAAAAGAACAACTTGATCTTCGTGCCAATGGACTGGCAAGTTCATTTCCCGGATTTAGTCAATGCATCCTTATGCGTAGCGGGGAAAGCAGGTTACGGAACGATTTGCGAGTGTTTGGCGACCTCAACACCATTGATCGCCACCTATCGGAAGGAATTCCGTGAGTCCTCTATCCTTAAGGATTTTGTTCAATCTTACCTCATTCATGAAGAAACAGCTAACAGCGAATTGGAAACAGGTAAATGGATGCAAAAAATCCATACTCT
Source organism: Opitutales bacterium (assembly GCA_038152055.1). Taxonomy (GTDB): domain Bacteria; phylum Verrucomicrobiota; class Verrucomicrobiia; order Opitutales; family Seribacteraceae; genus Chordibacter. Next base: position 14,083 of record JAYOWQ010000010.1, read on the forward strand.
GAAAAAACCCACGGGGAAACTCCCGCTAGCCAATGGGGCCAAGCAAGCGGTTAAAGAAATTTCCAGTTTCATTCAACTCTAGTCACTGTTCGCGGACATGCCATCCATTGGTCCAGAGATTCATCCTAAATCCGGTGGTTTTTTTTCATTTGGTTTTGCCATGTTCATTTGCCTGATTGCTTTCTGGCTGTTTAGGTTGCTCAACCCCCTTGAGCTTTTGTTTCGTTCATTCGTAAAATCCTTGCATGAAAACGTTGAAATTACATGGCAAACGAACGAAAAGATTGAGTGGAATCTGGAAAAAACTTTTGCGGAAGCAAACGATGATGCCATCCCAAATCCACCTGACAAAACTCCTTTTTTCTCTTTTCAGGATCAGCAAGCCGCCCAGCCTGAAGTTCCACTCATTCCATCCGAACGAATTCTTCCGTTTTCATCTGGTTCGACCGATACAGCCAAAGTCTTAAAACTATCTGAGCAGGAAAAAGCCATCGCAGACCATGACACTACTCCACAGTCTTTTGCTGTACGAACGGATACAATTTTTGCTGACACCATCAATGAATCAATAAATAAAGCTAAACAATTTTCGAATGGTAATGGCATCGAATTGATGGATGGGAGTGAACCCTCTCGAACAATTGCACTTCGAAATCATATCAATACCAATAAACTGAATTTACATACCTCGGGTCGAACTCGTGCCAAACCGCGACCGAAGTTATCTACTGAAATCTTAAGCGGTCCAATTCTAAAAAACAATCTAACCGCACCCAGGCAGGGAAAAATCTCGTTAGAGTGCAAAATGCACCCTTATGGTGTGTATGTCCAAAAAATGATGAAGTCTATTGACCGGCAATGGCAGTTACTGATTCAAAGTTCATTTATTTACCTTCAATCGATGACAAAACCACAAACCTTCGTATACCGATTCAAGATCACGGAAAAAGGATTAATTGAAGATCTAACCATCGACTCTCACGAATTATCGGAATCCTTGGGTGCAGAACTCTGCAGGCAATCAATTGCATCGAGGGCTCCTTTCGGCGAATGGACGGATGAAATGATTCAGGAATTCGGAAATTCCGATCAAATTACAATTATATTCGAATACCAATGAATGAGATGCTCTTCCCCAGTCATGGACTTCCATTGAATAACAAGTGCAAGGTTCTGGCGCTACACAAAAAACTGGAAATTCTAGCTTTAGAAAAAGCAATCGGCGTTCAGAGTCACCCCTCTTCAACATCCCACAAACGCGAAGGGCGTACATTATTGCATGCCGAGTATCATCATGAAGATGAAAAGTACGTCTGGGAAGAAAAAGGGGAAAAAAAGCAGCTTTTTCTCGCACACCGACTAGACTCGGCCACTTCCGGAGTACTCCTTGCCACAACGGACCCCGAGTGGGCGATCCGACTGAAACGATTGTTTCAAAAAAGAAAAATCCAAAAAACCTATCATGCGATTGTTAAGATGTCTTCAAGGACACGCTTTGGAATATGGGAAGATCGTCTCGTTAAAGAAAAAAAGAATGGATCAATTCGAGTAAGAAAAAGTGATAAAGGTGAAGTATCTTTGACCCATGCCGCTTTGGAAAGACATTCCAAGCAAAGTTCCTTTCCATTAGCTATGCTAACCCTGAGGCCAAAAACCGGGCGAACTCATCAGTTGCGCGTTCAATGCGCGATCAGAGGGCTACCGATTCTTGGTGACCGGACCTACGGAGATTTTTCATTCAATCGTAATCTTTCGCGAAGGACCAAGATAGATCGTCTTTTCTTGCACGCAACCGCCTTGAAAATCGACATGCAAAATGATGGGGAAGAAAATTTAGCTTGGGAGATCGAATCGGCAATACCTCGAGACTTTATAAGAATTCTCGCTTAATCGAGAAAATCCGCGGGTTTACTACAAATCGAAGTTGGCCGACAATTCTAATAAATGACTTTGTAAACGATCGTAATTCTTGTGAGCCGCGGTCAAATAGTAGCGATAATCCATCGCCAGGCTCCAGTTGTCCTTTATTCTGACGGAAAAGCCTAGGAGAAAGTCATAGCTAAAACCGGTGCCTTCATAGTCACGACCATGAAAATTCTTTTCGATCATGGAAATGCCAAGCCCCAAGCCGGCACGCAAATCAAAACGATCACCAAGTTCTTTCTCGACAAGGAAACGCCCAGTAAGACCATGCACGCTTACCTCGCCATTAGAACTGGAATTTGATATGTCATAATTCAGGAAACTATAATCCGCCTCCAGACGCGTGTAACCAAAATCATTTCCTAATCTAAAGCCTAAAAAATAGCCGGAATCCGCATCGTATCCGTTATCAGGAGAGGATCCGCGCACCGAACTGTCGCGGTTGTGGGAAAGACCCGCTAGCGGACCAAAATAATAACCGGAACTTCGGGTTACCACACTTGGCACATAAATGTCATCATACGACAATTGGTCCTTGGTTTCAGCCGTAGAACCAGAAGATGCAGTGGATTCATCGATCGAATCCACCGTAAAATCATCCAGAAAAACTGAAGGTCGATCTGGTTCTTCAACGACTGAAGGATTAACAGGAGTTGCCGTAACTGCACCCTGATCATTTGAATTCATTGGTGGAATCTCATCGGAAGAAGGGAACTCTTGGGAGTCGATAGATCCAGTCAAACCTATCTTCTCTTCGATCTGGTAGCTAGTCGCCAACAATTCTGACACATAACGGGAATGTGCTTTTGATTTTATCCGAAGAGAAGCTATACGATCGGAGAAAGTCCCTTGGTTAAGTTTATCTTCCTGTGCAGAGCCTATTGAAAAAAAGGAAAGAAAAACAAGGAGAGGAAAAACGCGACAAGAGCGAAACACAAACCACAAGGAAATGATAAAAAAAGCGCCGGGCGGTAGATTGGCGGGAACCGCCCGGCGCGGGTGTGGTGGATGGGAAATAAAGTTATTCACACTGCAGGCAATTATTATTCAATGCAATACAAAATTTTATTGGTCCTCACGTATATTCTACCTGAAGACAAGGCAATCGAGGATCTGGTCGAATCGTCATACTCATCCCCCATCAACGCGGAATGGATGATAGATCCATCGATTGCCGACAACACGTAAACGTTCGCATTATGATTCATAAGAAAGATTTTACCATCGGCTGCAGTGGGGGAAGAACGCCACTTGTATTTACCTGGTAACTGAACTTGCCAAACCGGAGTCCCGTCCAAAGGTGAAACTTTGGAAATAGTCTTTCGGAGATCGCTAAGAATGTAAAAATGATCATCGTAAAACAAGGGAGTAGGTACGTCTGAAGTCAATTGTTTGTAAGCTACCGAACTCCATGATAATTGCGGGTCGTTTGGCCTCGGAGTTTCAATAGCAAACACAGGAGCTCCCTTTGGAGCACAGACAATGATCTTGCCATGGCCTGCTACCGGAGATGGCACCAGTCGCCACCATTCCTGCTTGTGCTCAGGATTCCAAGTACCCCATCTCCATATTTCCTTACCAGTAAGAGGATCATGACTTGATAAGAAATCGCCCCCTGCAACCAAAAGCTTATTCTGGAATGGAATGATAGTAGCAAAAGATTCTCTGGATTCCATTCGTGCAGGAGTATCTCGAAGCACCTTCCAATTCGTAGAACCGTCTGAAAGATTAAGACAGATCAAAAAAGATTGAGCGCCTTCTTTGCCACGGCCGTGAACCTTCTCATTTCGTTGTAAAACAGGAAGGTAAACAAAGTCGCCCACAATTGTCGGACTGGCGGAGAAAGTCCACTGAAAACAAAAGTCTCCATAATCTTTTTGCAAGTTTCTTCGCCACTGCTCCGTCCCCTCGAAATCAAAACAAACGATATCCCCATTGCCGTAAAAGAATACAACCCTATCCTGAGATAATACTGGAGAGGGGCTGGCATAGTTTGACTTCGAGTCCAATTGATATTCATTTCCATCATTTTCAGGCAGATAACCGCTCCCAGCTGGCTTCATCCATAAAAGACGCCCGGATTCCTTATCCAGGCAAATGGCAGCCAAGCGGGATGGAAATTCCTTCATTTCGCTTGGGTCAATGATGGAGGAAAGAAAAACCCGATCAAAGGATACAATAGGTGTTGCAGCGGATGCCCCCGGCACACGTAACTTCCACCTCACTCTGTCTTGCTTGGAGAATTTAGCAGGGTATTTCAATCCGTCTACATTTGCTCCGTTAAAATCAGGTCCTCTCCAATGAGGCCATGAAGAGGCAGCATGAACATTTGTAGCCTTCAGAAGAAAAATAATTGAAAATGCAATCGAAAGCTGAGAACTTGGCATGGCTTACCTTTGTAGAATACTGAACTGAAAATCAACAAAAAGGCGAGTATCCATAACTCTTAGCGTGAACGATTTACAGCTTGGTCCTCCTCCAACCACTCAACCAGAGACTCACCAACACGCTCATCCACACCGAATTCATCGATAAAGTCACTTGAAATTTCTTCCTCCAAAGATTGTGTATCAGAAACTTTGGACTTCTGGCGTATCCAAAAAATTATGCCCATGGCAACGATAACAAGGACAATAGATAAGATGATTCCGCCCAAGGCACTATCGCTCCAAATTCCCAGAATCTTGCGCTGAGATTACGGCACTCAACTCCTTGGCAAAACCTTCCAGGCAAGCATCCAATGCCCGAACCTCGGATCGGACAGAATAACCAGCAGATTTATCGATAAGAAGTTCGGAACGAAAAACTCCGTGTTTTTTGACGTGCCCGCCGTCCGAGATGTCCCAGAGCGCCTCGATGCGAACCTTGTTCTCCTGAAAACGTTCGAACCTGACCATAGAAACTGCAATTTCCCATACGACGTCCTTTTTTCTTCTATTTGGGAAGATTGAAAAGTAATAGGTGTCAAGATTTCGGGAAAGATTCAAGGAAAGAACTCGGCCTATACCATCAGCAATTGGCTCACCCCATCTTTGCAGTTCCCTAAATTCTATGGAGACGGAATCCGGGCGACTAACCATGCGCGATTCCTTAAGATACTCAGGAACTTCGACCTCTTTCAAGTAAAAGGAATGATTCATATTGGAACCAGAAAAATTGTCATCGTTCTCGGTACCAATCGAAGAGAGAAGGAAAAAGTCCGGGGCAACGTGAGTGGATTCAGGGAGCACGCATGAAAATAAAAGGAGCGGTGTCAAAAATACGAATATCTTACTTTCTCTCATATCAATCCTCTGCAATAATTTTACCTCGAAGAAGAGCTTGCGGGTTTCTTTCCAAAAGATCGGCCAGGCTTTTAAGGGATTTGGCCATTGCGGAGACGTCTCGCAATGCGGAGACAGCCCCGAAGCGAAGATCACTTTCAGGGGAAAGAATTTCCTGAACTTTGGCATTCAGGGCGGATATCTTGCCGAAGGAAACACGGGCAGCCTCCGAGGTTTGAAGCAAACTCGGACCGAGCCCTGAATAATTCTGAGAAAAAGCGTTAACAAGATGATCCAAGTCTTGAGCCAAGACGACGTAACTATCACTTAAAGCCTTCAAATCCAAACCTTCAAGCTGTCGAGTGGCAATATCGACAAATTCACTCATTTGCTTACCAAGCTTTTCCAAATTTATACTCTCGGTTAATTCAGCAAAGATTGAATTCTTGCTCCGTAACATTCGATACCCGTAAAGCTCGGTAACACTTTTATCGAGATCACCGTTATCGACCTCGGTAGTAAGATTTAGGTAAAGGATGCCAGTGACAAAACTTTCTTGTACAAGCTGACCAACTAGACGGGGAATGACGTCCTCCTTGAAATCGCCGTCCGCGTCGAAAAGCTCGTTTCCCACTGCGACGCGATGACGATGAACGAGTTTCTTATTGATTTCAACGAGTACGGGCACAGGCCCCTGCTCTAGGTCGTCTCCAAGAAAAAATCTTTCCACCCGGCCGATTCTGACACCATTAAGCGTAACTTTGCCACCTTCGTTCAAACCGAACACGTTTTCATCGAAAACTAGAACGAATCTTTCATTGCTCTCTCCCCATCGTGAAAGATTACCGGTAAATACAAGGAAGCCAAGAAATACAAGGAAAGCGCCGACAGAAAAAAAGCCTACGAGTAAACTATTTGAGATCGTTTTCATTGATGATTCAATTTTATACTCGCAAAGTCAAAACTTCCGCAACCAAAGATTATTGGTTTCACAACTCATGATGATTGGTTCTGGAGAGAAAAGATCTTACTTCAGCGTGGGTCGAATTATCCAGAAGCCAACGCGGACAACCTCTGTCAATGATTGAAAACTCACTCCCTCCCAGATAAATGGAATCATCGGCAATTGAAAATATGCTGGGGAGTTCGTGACTGATCACCACGAAAGTTAAATCAAGACTTTCTTTGAGTTCTATGATCAGTTCATCGAGTTTCCTGGAACTGGTTGGATCCAAACCTGCCGAGGGTTCGTCAAAAAAAAGTATTTGAGGATCAAGAGCCATTGCCCTGGCCAATCCAGCACGCTTCCTCATTCCACCGCTCAGTTCCGAAGGATAGAATTTTTCAAAGTCAGACAAACCGACCAAACTTAATTTATATTGAACCAAGTCACTAATTTCAGACGAACTCAAGTTCGTGAAAATTTGTAATGGCAAGGATACGTTTTCCTCAAGGGTCATGGAACTCCAAAGGGCGCTACCTTGGAAGAGAACTCCTATTTGAAGGAGCAGATTCCGATCGGGCTCGAAGGAATCCCCCCATAAATCCTTGCCCAAAATATTAACGCTTCCCAACTGGGGGCGTAGCAAGCCAATCATCGTCTTGAGCAAAGTACTTTTCCCACACCCACTCTCTCCCATGATTACGAGACAAGAACTCTTGCGGAGATTAAAATTAACCTCTTTCAAGATCGCGCTGCCCCCGTATCCGACCATGAGGTCATTGACGCGCAGAACTACGGGATTTTCTGATTCGCTCATCATCTCAAGTCCAAGTAACTGAAAAGAATTTCAAAAGCGGCATCGCATACTACGATTAAGGTAATCGAAACGACAACCGAGGAGGTAACGGACCGACCTAAAGCCGCCGAACTCCCCCCGGCGTTCATGCCTTTGAAGCATCCCACCAAACCAACGATCAGACCAAATCCAAGGCTTTTGATCAAACCCGAATAAATCTCCCACATATTTGCAAGGGCGGATTGTGTTTGCTCAATGAAGTGGAGGGAGGAAAATCCCATTACTTGGGTTCCAACGGTAAGTCCACCAAGTATGCCGATAACGTCGGCATACAGAGTGAGGAACGGTGTCATGATGAAAAGAGCCAAGGTCCTGGGAAGAACGAGAAATTCCATTGCCGGGATTCCAAAGGTTCTGAGTGAATCAACTTCCTCATTTAATTTCATGGAACCAATCTCTGCGGCGAAGGATGCTCCCGTCCTACCAGCCATGACAATCGCAACCATCAACGCACCCATTTCACGAACCATGGCAAGAGACACAAGATCCGCCACATATATCACAGCGTTGAATTTCTCGAGTTGCACGCTACCCACGAAGGCCATGGTCAAACCGGTCAGAAATGAAATCAAGGTAACGATAGGTAAAGCCGTTGCTCCACAATCTCTACAGCATCGAATAAAATCTCCAACCTGCATGTATGATTTACCCCGCAACAGTTGAAAAATAGCAACCAACCATTTCCCCCAAAATTCAAACAACGGAACAAACCAGGAAATGCATCTGGAAAAGATATTCGAAGAAACCCGACCCAAGAGCGGTTCCTTGTCTGATTTTTTGGATTTTGAGGCCTGGCAAAATTGAAGTAACTTACTGATCCTATCAGGGAGTTCTTCCTCGTTAAATCGAATACCTTTCTTGCTCAGATCATCTTTTGCCAGAATCAAAAAAACAATTAGAGAAGAATCCCATGAGGATAGGTCATCCAAATCAAAATGAAAGGAAGGGCATCCCTGTGCCTCCGAAGATGAGATAAACTCACGCCATCGTTTGAAGCAGGAGGATTTGGAGTGCTTGATCGTCCAAGTTCCAGTCAATTTGCATAAAACCCTTTCGCGCTCGTACGCCAACTCCAATTGACAAGAACCGTAAATCATGAAAAACGAATGCACCTATGAACGATGCCGTCTGCTATGTAATTAGGTTTATTATTCATTTCTAGATTGTAACTACAATGTCACTTCGAGCAATACTCTTTGACTTGGATGGTACTCTCATCGATCAATTCGATGCCATTCACAAGGCCTTTTCCAAGACGATCGCATTTTTGGGTTTAAAAACTCCTTCTTTCAATGAAATCAAACGAGCGGTGGGAGGGGGTTCCGAAGAAACCATGAGTAAGTTAATCGGACCAGAAAGAGCGAAGGAGGCTGTTGAAATGCTTCGTCCTATTTTCGAAAAGGAAATGCTCGTCGGGCTGAAGCCCCTCCCCCATGCCTTAACGGTACTGAAAGAATTTAATCAAGCGGGAATTATCTGTGGTGTTCTGACCAATAAGTTTGGCCCCCATGCGCGAGCGGCCTGCGAACACCTGAATCTTTCGAACCTCCTTAAATTGGTTATCGGAGCGGATGACACCAATTGGAAGAAACCCCATCCACTCGTTACTAAATTTGCGCTGAATGCATTAGGGGCGACATCATCCACCTGTCTTTACGTTGGCGACTCGCCTTATGATTTTGAAACTGCAGAAAATGCTGGCATGCCCTGTAAGTTAGTTAGCACAGGCACTCATAAGAAAGAAGAACTTGAGGAATTTGCCGGACCGCAAAACGTTTTTGAAAACCTTCGAGATCTAAAAATTGCTGTGATTGAGGAATTTGATATTGGCGAGTGATTGAAAACGCTTCGATTTGACGTTCGCAACTTCAACCTCTATGGTTGAATAACCCGAAGCATCCGTAGTGATGAAAATTGTTACCCCACCTCAATCTTCTTCCAATCAAGACCAATCCTACGACTCCTTGGATGTTATTGCCATGATTGATGAAATTAAGAAATTCTCCAAGAATATCCGAATCGACTTGGTTTATTTGTCCAAATCAACCTTCCCCTCGGGTCTTGCGAAAGCTTTGCCAAGACAAGTGGATCGAATATTCGAATGTTCCTCGACGAGTGAATTCTTTCAAAGAAGACTTCATAAGGTTGCCGATTTTTGCATTTTTGAAAAGTGCCCGGCGAGATGCAGTATCGAAGACTTCGATCAACTCTTGGAAAAAAGACGAGAAAAGCCCTTCGAAACCATGGTTCTGGTATCCGAAAACTGGGAAAGATCATGGGAAGCGATAACTCAAAAAACTCATTCTCTCTGCCTTAAGATCGCAGCCTCAGAAAAGTTCGAAGAGTCCGTCATGGAACTCGACCTCGCCCCCCCCAATCCTAGCGGTTCCATTCATCAGCGAGCATTGTCTAACCACGACTCCATTGCAAGGTCCGGACTCAGGGATAGAATGCTATCTTCGTTGAATTCGCCTCCCGAGGAATTCCTCAGGCAAGCAATCGCCAGCATCCGAACGAACAAAAATGATTAAACGCAACGAACCCTGAAATTTCAGACGTTTATGTAAACGTGACTCCAGACCGATACTAGTTCGGCCAAGTCTATGATTTCATCGTTTCTCATTTGCACACATCCCGAACTTGAGGGAATCCCCAAGTCCCACTCTCGGTTTGTTCCATGTATGTAAACGTACCTGTTTCGAGTATCCAACTCTCCACCCAGATTAATTCCCTCCTCCATTCCATCCAGGCGAAGAATTCTTGAAGTAATCAAATTCGCTTGTCTTTCCTCCGGAGAACATTCCCAAAACCTTTTACCCGTCGCCACTCGCCCCTTGAAGACCATGCCTGCCTCAACCCCTACACCTATAACTTCGGAAATCTTATGCAATCCCCACGGCGTTCCTAAAGAGTCTTTCTTGCAGCAGGGGGGGTTCCGCGATGTTGATACGACATATGTTTTGACACGACGACTCCCTTCGTAAAGATACATACGCTGGTCGGGAATTGAAACGAGTAATCGCATTGCACTTGGTTCAATGCCCAGTTTAGAAATTGTTTTTTGGTAACTATCGCACAAGGGATTCATCCATTGAAAAAATATCGTATAGGAATTGTAGGGGCAACTGGAGCAGTTGGCCAAGAAATTATAAAACTTCTCGAGAAAAGGGAATTTCCTTCATCGGAAATTAGACTTCTTGCATCCGCGCGATCAGCCGGGCGGATACTCGAGGTACAAGGATCAGGTTTAAAAGTTATAGAAACAAAACCTGAATCGTTCGATGGATTGGATATGGCTATCTTCAGCGCGGGGTCGGAGAACTCTCTCAACTTTGCTCCACAAGCGGTTAAAAGAGGTTGCGTGGCAATTGACAATAGTTCCGCATTTCGCATGGACCGAACGGTTCCCCTGGTGATACCGGAAATCAATGGCGATGCCCTTGAGGGCCATCAGGGTATTATCGCCAACCCGAATTGCTCAAGTGCAGTCGCTTTGATGGCGCTCTATCCATTGCACAAGAGATTTGGATTAAAGCGGTTTATTGCATCCACCTATCAAGCGGTTTCTGGTGCAGGAGCGATGGGACCCGTTTGCCTTGATCGTGAAATAAGTGAGAAAATCGGTGGCAACGTTCATGATTACCCTCAGGATTCGGTATTCGCTCATCCAATAGCGTTCAACTTGATTCCCCACATTGATGAATTCAGGGAGGATGGCTACACCAAGGAAGAACTGAAGATGAAGAATGAGTCACGCAAAATATTGGGTATTGACGAATTGAACGTATCCTGCACCTGCGTTCGTGTTCCTGTTTACCGGGCTCACTCAATCTCAATCAACGCCGAGTTTTCCAAAAGCGTCAACGTACCTGATGCAAGACAAGCCTTGAAGGCTTTCAATGGTTTGGACTTCATCGACGACCCAGCCAGCAAGTCCTACCCCATGCCTATCAACTGCTCTGAAAGGGAAAATTGCCAAGTTGGCAGGCTGAGACTCGATCATGCACTTGACAATGGTTTGGCATTTTGGGTTGTAGGGGATCAGTTGTGGAAAGGTGCCGCTCTCAATGCCATCCAAATTGCGGAGTCCATGATCGATCGTAAATGTATTCGATATATTAAATGATTGAATTGGCAAAGAAGATGCTTATGTGATGCATGCATCCATCCGTTATTTCTGAAATTACACACCTCGGATCATCCCTCTTGAGTCGCGGGATCGAATCACTGTCTCGAACCAATCAACCGCCCGCAAACCCCAAACTGTTCTCCAAGCAGTTGGCTGTGGCTCAATCATTGGATCCCAAGGAGAATATCGAGGAAATTCAACGCGACATTCTTGACAGTCCAGCTATTTCCAATTTTCTCAAACAAAATCGGGATTGTGTTATTACCTTGGATCAATTAGCGGACGGTTCCATGAAAATATCTTCCTCTTCGGGTGACTTTATCACGCTCGACCATAGTTCCGAACTCTGCACCCTAGCCCGCAAGTATTATCATGCTTGCCAGAGTGAAGGCGTAAGACTGTCAAAAGACCGACCCGGTTCCGTTACTCTCATTGCCTGATTCCTCGTGATGCGCCCTCCTTCGGACTTCCTTCTGATAGAGAGGATAAACCAGTGTCCGAAACTAGCTTCACTGAGAAGCATTAATGATACACTGCGATCATTGATTGATTCGGAGGATAGTTTCTTAGCCCAAATTGCAGAAGTCATACGGTTGGACCCTTCCCTTACCACCCGTGTCCTCGATTTGGTGTATTCGATTTTTTTTGGCAGCAAGGATAACATACTAATCACCGGAGTTTAAGAAGCTTCGATCTTTCTAGGTCTCAATCGCATACGAGAACTTCTAGTCGCTACCCCCGTAATAGAGGAAATCTTCGAATTAGGCAGGGAAACACATGCTTTCTCCTGGGAAGATTTTTGGAAACACAGCATTGGTACCGCAATCATGACCCGAGAAATTCTTGCGGTTCTCGATGAGAGTTACGAAGAAGAAGCAGACTATGTTGCAGGATTACTCCACAATCTGGGTATTCTTATACTCGCGATCACCTTTCCCGAATACTTCCAGCAGATTTATCAGCAAACCTTCAGGAATCCTGATTCCATTCTTGTCGAGGAGTCTAAAACCGTTGGTTGGGATCATGCCAAGATCGGTGCATATTATTTATGGAATCATCATATCGCGGATGAGATTGTCGACGCCATTCACTGGCATAATGAACCGGAAAATTCCAAGGAAAGTACAAAACTTGCTGCCGCAATCCAGGTTTCGGATAGATTTATTTCAGAACTTGGCTTTACCGGGCTAGCTAATTTTCCAGTACCCAAAGCGGGATCCCACAGGGAACTTTCTGGCTGGAAATTATTGTTCGATGATCTTGAAAATCCAGAAGAGATTGAAATTAAGCTTAATCAATGCGCTGAAAGACTGGATCAAACACTCAACGGCATATTGTAACGTAGGATTGGATAGGATTATTTTCGAATCCATTGATCCAATCGAGCGGCCTTGGCAACCTTAAGGGCACCTATGGCGACTAAGGGAGCGAATTCCTTTTGAGAAAGCCTGACCGCAGGCTCTTCATACCCTTCTTCTATCAATCTCTCCTGTAGTTCCTTGTCTACATTTCGAATCAGGCTTCCACCACCTGTGAGAATTATGTTTTTGAGAAGAGAGAAAACCGATTGTGGGGAAGCTGAAGAGATCACTTCTTTCATAGTGCTCAATACTTCATCGAGCAATCGGTTGCAGGACTCACCAATTTGCTTGCCGATTTCGATTTTGCGGGGCTTTCCATCAACGGGAATCTTGACCCGAACCCCAGCTTCAGGCTCACCGCAGTAAGAAAACTCTTCCTTGAATCGTCGAATCATTGAAATCGGTAAATTAACTTCAGGATATGCCTCGCGAATAAGTTGGTCGAGGATTACGTCCACTTCATTTCCAGCAAATGGAATACTGAACAGATCTTCGGCTTTAGGGAAGTATCCTTGAACGATGCAAAAGTCCGTAGTTCCTGCCCCAATGTCGACAAAAAGGGAATTGCTTACGGGATCAACGTAATCCTCGTCTTGCAACCTGCTCTCGTCACGCATGCCCAAGGCCGCAAGAAAGGGTTCAGGTATGAGAAGTATGCCGTCAAAAGCGCTCAAGGCAGCCTGTTTCAGGTTTGTTTTTGATTGATCATCCGCGACTGCGGGGATTCCAATCACACAAAGCGCCTCTTTTTTTAACTCTGGATCAACCAGACCACGAAGATGTTTCAGGAATGAAGTGGCGCCTTCAAGATCTTGAATAACTCCGTCGCCCAAAGGTTGGGTCAATCGTAAATGCAATTCGTTGTCCAGTGCATTCTGTCCATGAAGCATTTCTGCATTTCCCGGAAGAATTCCAGCCAAAATTCCTTCATCAGGGTAACCAACCACCGTTGGCACGATGATACCATGGTGTTCGCCAGTCCCCGGTTTTGCCAATTTGCTTATTATGCAAGACTCCAGCGTACCGAGATCGAGGCCAAGTAACAATTCCCCCTTTTTTTCGACGAATTCTGGACTGGAATCGCCAGATGTTTCGATTAACGAATCCTCGTTGCCATCATTCATAGAAGAAATACTAGAGAAAATTTAGAAATCATTGAGTGGGTGAAGACAAAATTTCATCAATCATTTCTTCAATCTCGTCAAACCTCAAACCCAATCCAACCATCTTGCCCTCTTCATCGTGAGAGTGATCGGATGCATGAACGCCGGCTGATTTAACAATCAAATCTACATCTTTGGATAAAACCTCATTTTCAGCATTATCGATATCTGGCAGAGAAGGGTCTTCGTCACTGGAAACTGGCAGCAGTCCATCTGATAACTCAATTTCCATAGGCCTGCCAGAGTCGGGAATCGCAGAGACGTTTTCCTTGTACAAACCGGAGGAAATAGCACCCGGTTCCTTGGAGTCACACAGGTTGGATGATGAGAGTTTCGTAACGATTTCCCTCATAAATTCGAAATTTTCTATCAAGGCATTGATGGAATCATTAACTTTTTGAACAACCGTGGAAAGTTCTCGCCGCACAAGTTCGGCAACTCGGACCTCAAACCTGGACGCAAAAAGATCAAACGCGGTCGCAAGCTCATCGGCTCTTGCCGACTCGTCATCAAAAATCTCCTTCAACTTGGCTTTTTTTTCGGCTGCAGACAAATCACTGGCTTTCGCCCAGTTGGCGACAAGCCCGGGAATTTCATCACGAAGAATTACAATAGCCGCATTTTCATCTCCAACTAATTTGCGAACACAGGCACGCCTGAAACCTGACTTCAAGGCCTCAAAGGGAGATGCGGGAGTCGGCGGTGATGACATGGGGGGATTATCTTGTTTGTGGGTGCAGCAAGCACAACTCAATTCTGTAAATTCTTCGATTCCTCACTGAAGATTTTGTCCGCTTGGTCAATCAATTCATCAATCAAGTCAGCCTTAAGTTCGAAGTTCTTTAATAAGAAACTCATGAGGTCATCGGGCAATGGAGCCCGAAAACCCACCCCGGAGCAAGTATCCAAAAGAAATCTGGCGTGCAATGCCTGCCGTGGCATTCCAATTTGATCCAACCACTCCTCCCTCCATCCCTGCTTGCAGAATCTCAAGTATATTCGTTCATCCTTGCCGTACAACTTTTCTCCAACCAGGGGAAATCCAAGATATTGGGCATGCACTCGGATTTGGTGCTTTCTGCCTGTAAGAGTTCTCACAAGGCACAAAGTATGACTTTCCCCATAAATCAAGGGCGAGAAAGTCGTTTGGGCAAACCTTGCCTTGCGGCCATTTGTTACAACGCGTTGCTTGACGAAAACTTCACTGTTAGGATCATTACCAAGCAAACCCGAAACGGTTTCCTCCTTTACCAGCACGCCGTCCAAAATTGCCAGATAAGCACGACGAACGAATTTCCTCTCTATCCCTTTTTGCCAATGACTCGCCGTTTTTCTATTTTTAGCAAGAAGAACAACTCCGCTCGTTTCACGGTCCAAACGACTAGCCAAATGAATGGAATCCAAGCCAAGGTAATTCTTGGATGCTCCGACCAGGCTCGACAACGGCCCGTTTTTGGATGGGTGACAAACTAGCCAACCAGGTTTGTTCAAAACCAACAAATCTTCGTCTTCATGCAGTATCCAGGTAAGAAACTCCCCTTCATCAACCTGAGGCGCGATTTCAAGAGTACCTATGTCGTCTTGCTCTTCCAAGTTCGGAAAAAATTTGAAATTAAATTGGAAAATTTGGGAATGTTGTGGTTGGGTAAAGCTTAGTCACGTGTTTAACCCACGAAATAATAACCATAATTACATTAACGCATATATGAAGAATAATCTGATTCTGTCCGGGCTTCATCTTACTCTCTCCGATACCCACAAGGAAGTGGTTGCTTCCAAAATGGAGAAAATTTTCAAGCATGAGGAAAAAATCATTCGTGCGCGAATTGAGTTGGAAAGATCCGCCAAGTCTTCATCTCACGAAAACGAATTCGTGGCCAAGGGACACCTTGAACTCAAGGGCGCTACCATAACTATTTCCTCAGCATCAGATAATATATTCAAATCCATCGACGAACTGGTGGACAAACTGGATCGGGGTCTTCGTCGGAGATCGCGCTTGAGAAAGGTCAAGCGAAAGCAAACTTCCCTGCAGGTATTACCCAACGCTGCCTAGGAAGCGTCCTGCAATCTCATTAAAAGCCTCCGGAAACGGAGGCTTTTTTATTATTCATTCTTACCTGAGTGCCAGGAGGGCTTTTTCCAGAATATCGGGCAAGGGAGCCATCTTACCAACACCATGGTATCCGCATGCCAATTCGCCGGACACTGGTGGAACAAAAATCACGCCCCTCTTCGAGAGTTTTCTCATATTTGCCGAAGTAGCGTCGTGCTCGTACATCTTTCCGTTCATCGCTGGGGCAATTACGACGGGTGCCTTGGTCGCCAAATAAATCGAAGAAAGAACGTCAGGGCATGATCCATGAGCAAAATTCGCCAACTGATTTGCAGTCGCCGGCGCAACCAGAAGCAAATCTGCGCGGTCCGCAAGGTCAATGTGCGAGGGATGCCATTCATTTTCTTCATCCCACAAGGATAGGGTTACTGGATTTCGAGACAAAGTAGCCATTGTCAAGGGGGTAATGAATCGAGTTGCGGAATCTGTCATTACGACAAACACCTCGGCTCCTGCCTTGCGAATTTCACCGGCCAAATCCGCTGCCTTGTAAGCCGCGATCGACCCGGAAACACCGAGGACCACAACTTTCCCCGAAAAAGTACAAGCACTACTGGATTCTTGAATCATTGACACACGTCTACTCTACATCATTCGAAGTAACTCACAACCAAGATTTAAAGAGTCGAGCCCGACCTCTCTGGATTAACTCTTTCCAAACTCCGACAAAAATAATAGTAAAAGAGGTAGTTCATGCAAAAGTCTCCAATAACAAAATACAAGCCATGGGGCGTAATAGATCTGCCTAATCGAAAGTGGCCGGATCAAACCATCGATCGTGTCCCTCAATGGTGCAGTGTCGACTTACGGGACGGAAATCAGGCCCTGCCCATACCTATGGGAGTCAGGGAAAAACTCGAACTTTTTAACCTGTTATGCAAGATTGGATTCAAACAGATAGAGATTGGATTCCCTTCGGCCGCACAGACGGAATTTGATTTTGCTCGCAAATTGATCAATGAAAATCTTGTTCCTGATGGTGTGACCTTGCAGGTACTCACCCAAGCCCGCGAACACCTCATTCGCAGAAGTTTCCAGAGTCTGAAGGGTGCCTGCAAAGCAATCGTTCACCTTTACAACTCAACCTCTCCTTTGCAACGAAAGGTGACTTTTGGAATGTCGAAAGAGCAAATCAAAACCATTGCAGTCGAGGGCGTGCAACTCGTTAAAGCTTTGCTCCCCGAACTTCCTGAGACCGAAGTTCAACTCGAATACTCTCCTGAAAGTTTTTCAGACACGGAAGTCGATTATGCCCTGGAAGTCTGTCAAGCCGTTATGGACGCGTGGGAACCGACTGTTCAAAATCCTATCATTCTCAACCTTCCGGCAACCGTCGAACTGTTCACTCCAAACGTTCACGCAGATCAAATAGAATGGTTCTGCAGCAATCTAAAGGAACGGGAAAAGGCGGTTATCAGTCTTCACACCCACAACGACAGGGGTACTGGCACGGCAGCCACGGAACTAGGTCTTCTTGCGGGTGCCGATCGTGTGGAAGGCACGCTTTTTGGAAATGGTGAGAGAACCGGAAATCTTGATATCGTGACCGTTGCCCTAAATATGTACAGTCAAGGTCTTCATCCGGAATTAAATTTCAGTGACATAGAAGGTATTCGAGCAATTTACGAACGCACCACTGGCATGCAGGTTCACGATCGCCACCCTTATGCCGGAGATCTCGTATTTACGGCCTTTTCCGGTTCTCATCAGGATGCAATCAAGAAGGGCATGGACCTTAGAAATTCTGACGGAGACTCAGACAACTTGCATTGGCAAGTCCCCTACCTATCGATCGACCCAAGAGATATCGGGCGGTCTTACGAAGCGATTATAAGAATCAACAGCCAAAGTGGCAAGGGAGGGGTTGCCTATGTATTGTCGCGGGAATTCGGACTCGAACTTCCCAAGGCCATGCATCCTGAGGTCGGCAGGATCATGAACGAGAAAGCGGACTCAGAATCCCGAGAACTTGCAGCTGAAGAGATTTATGAAACTTTCAAGTTGGAGTATCTTGAAAAACAAACCCCACTGCAATTGGTCTCCTATGAAACGCAAAAAGTGTCGGCAGATGAAATCATTTGCAGCGGAATCCTTCAACTTAATGGCAAGAAAATGGAAATCTCAGGCCATGGAAACGGACCGATCAATGCTTTCGTGCATGCACTTGAAAAAGCCGGACTGAAGGACTTCAAGCTAACGGACTACCGTCAGCATTCAATCGGCGCAGGCTCCGCAACCGAATCCGCCGCATTCATTCAGTTACAAACCAAAGTCGGTCGCGTTGCTTACGGATGTGGCATCCATGCAAGTATTGAAAAAAGCGGTATCCTCGCTTTAGTCAGTTCTTACAATCGTTTACATGGATAAAAAAATTGCAAGGACGAGGAAACCATTGCCACGTTTTGATTAAGGCATGGCGACTTTAAAACAAATCCCAAGAATTGCCTTATTTTTATTTTTCCCGCTTTCATATTCGAGTGCCAATTCCTCGCATGCTTCGGAATTTGAAACCTCGACCATATTATTGGAGAAATAGATAACCGAGGGCCCTATTAGCTACTCTATTCCCTCAAGTGCAAAAATTGAAGTCATTCAATCCCTCACCGATAGTGCGTTTGTAATCGGCGCTTCGCATCAGCTCTTCCTCGGGCTATCGGATGAAACTATCTCATTTTCGCTCCAGGCAATCACTCATCACAAAAGTTTGGAGGAATGGGCTAATCGCAAAAAGGAAAACTGGCTCTTTTCTGAAACCGGAGAACTGATCCATGCAGAGAGATTCATAAATGCCGCCGGATTCACCGGAATCATGCTGCAAAGGAATTTAGAAAATGAATCTGAAATGATTATTGGACTGGATCTATCCAATAATCTTTGGAAAGGAAGATTTTCCACCTCCGACCACATGAGCGCCCACGGTATACTTCTCGCCACACTTGCCTTGCGTTCATCAAAACAGGACATGCAAGCAACCGCGTGGGCGATTGCCCAAAGCTTCAACCATCAGGAAATACCATTCCTCGAATTGGAAGGATTTAATGAAATTCTTCCAGCAAATCCAATTACGACACCAATACTGGAAAGAGATTTCACCTCTGGCGGACTCTCCTTCTCAGTCACGCCAAACAGCATAGTGGAGGTAAACGAAAACTTTACAGCGGACGAACAAACCAGCCAAGGCTCCTTTTCCATAACCAACAACCCGGACGAGGATTTTACATTTCATTCAAGACTACTAATAAAAAAGGAGACGGGATTTGAAAATTTGGATGATTGGGGTGAAAACGTCGAAAACTCATGGAATGCGTCAGATGAGTCAGAGGTGTTGTTTGCACAAAAGACAACAACACGTTTTGGATATCAGACCATTGCAATTCTTCGAGAAAAAAAACTTTTCGACGGGTCCATGCTTTACGAATACAAGATTGCCGTCGATCTGACAAACGAGCAGTGGCGACAACATCACCCATCAGGATGGTTACTTGCCTTGGTCACCGGCCATGGTGATTCGGAGGCAGGATCCAGTCACGCGCTTGGGCTTGGCATTGCTCGCTCCTTGTATCTGGGAAAGGAAGAACTCGAGGATCTTCCCGCTATTGAAGAAATCGTTCCAGAAAATCGATTCGATGTTTACCGGTACTCCGATAGTTTCAAGGATGGTCCCATTCTTTTTTTCCGTAAATCTGATTTGCTTGTTGAAATCAAGGACTGTTACTTCGAGGGAACGGAGAATATTCTCTCCGGTTACTCAATCATCAACCCCGACACTGACTCTCCAATCTCGCTTTCCATCGAGAGAAAGTCCGCATACAAGGATCTGGAACATTGGGCGTCTACGATCAATCATTCGTGGAATGTTAGCGAAAATACTTCCTCCCTGCAGACGGAAAAATTTGAAACCGACGATGGTCTGTCTGGCATAGCCATCCTAAGAAAAACCTCCATGGGTGAGACATCCTATGAGATTGGAGTGGATTTGACAAATGAAGCCTGGAAACAGAGGATTGGAAATGAATCGCAAGAATGGCTATTCGCTCATTTCAGTGGAAGCAAAGAACAATCTGGTGATCAAAACTTCGTCGTTGCCCGTTCGATCGCTGAATCAATCAGATATCTTGATGATGAATACCATGGCTTGAGTGAATTCTTCACCAACGTTTCCATGACTGCAAGTGCCTCCACTGGATTTCCCGTTTCCGTAGAAGGATATAATTGGTTCACTTCTCCGTGGTTCGGAGCCTTCCATGATTCCTCAAGGAATTGGATTTACCATTTTTGGCTGGGTTGGGTTTATTCCCATCCTTCCACCGATAACACTTCTCATTGGTTTTGGACTGAACGTTCGGGATGGCTATGGACCAACCGTGATGCTTATCCCTATCTTTATTGCAAAGACTTGGAAGATTGGATTTACCTGAAATTTTCCGGCAATCACGAGGTGAACTGCTTTGACTATCATAGACAGTCCTGGAAGCAATGGACTGAATTTGTTTCCATCGAACCAATCGATCTTTCCAAACTTAGCCCCGAAGAATTGACTGCTTACAAAATCAACAAAATCAAGGAATCAGATCTTTCCACCGAAGAAAAAGTCAACGAGGTAGCTAAAGTTATCCTATTCGGTCTATAATCATGAAAACCCTTTGCATTGCTGTATTTTGCTTGCTGCTTATTGGAAAAGTGTTCTCGAAATCTTCTAAAGAGCAACCAATAACGGACCGCCAATTGTCTCTTGAAACCATACGTAAGAACTTTTCTTCGCTCCGCGAAAAGAATAGAGTCGTGCAGGAGGAATACTCCAAGAGGGGCATCAACCTCGATTCACTGCCGGTTTTTTCTCCAATAATCGACCAGATGCCTCCCAGTAAACCAATAACTCCCCTTCCCTTGGAAGAAAAAGTGCCTTTACAAAACCCGAATTTTGGCCCACCTCCCATCAATCGCATCGGATTCTACTTGGGCCCGTGCTTCCCTCACGACAACAGCTATATTCAAAACTCAACCGACTTCTTGGAACTCGAATATTCAACCGGTCTGAATCTTCGGACAACCTATCAACGGTCCTATGAAAAGATATTCTGGGGTCTTGGAGTCGACACAAAGTTTTTCAGTGCGGAGCAAATGAGATTGCCTGGAACAGGATCAAATTCCGTCAAGGGGAATCATTCCTTGATTTCTCCATTTTTCTCCATGGGTTACGAATTCCAGATCTCAGAGACCTTCTTTATCACCTCCGAAGTGGATCTGGGATATTCCTTATCCAAACGTAACTTGAAGGGTGCCTTTGGCAACACAGGGGATTCCTTCGACTCTTCCTTTTACTACGGCTTCATGATTGGGCCGGTGATGAATATCGGCGAATCTTACAAAGGTATGATCTTTTACCGAATCGACGGAATTAACGAGACCGGAAACTACAGCAGTCATCTGATTAGCCAGATAGGCTTTCAGGTGGCCGTTCAATATTAAGCTTTTCTGAATAAAGCCCCTCCAGTATGAGAATGTGAGTGGTTATGGGTAATGGCGGCAATATTAAGGGTTCCAAGCTGATAGAAGGTGTCCTTGAACGCATAACTTTTTACAACGAGGAAAATGGTTTTCTCATTGGAAAATTAAAGGGTAACGAAGTCAAAGAGGAGGTTGCGGTGGTGGGCAAGGCTCCGAAAGTCCAATGCGGAGAGACCTTGGCGCTCTACGGAAATTGGTCCATGCACCCCAAGCATGGCAAACAATTCTGCTTCGATAAGTTCGAAAGCAAGTTACCCGCGTCCGCATATGGCATTCGGAAGTATTTGGCCAGTGGGTTGATCCATGGAATAGGCAAGACCTACGCCAAGAAGATCGTCGACCACTTCGGGGCTGAAACCCTCAGAATTATATCTGAAGAATCAGCCAGATTACGTGAGATTGAAGGTATTGGAAAGATGCGGGCAAAAAGTATCAAACAGGCATGGGAAGAGCAAAAAGCGGTACGCGAGGTGATGATGTTTTTGCAGACCTACGGAGTAACCGATTCGCTTTGCCTTCGCCTAGTCAGAAAATATGGCAATGAAGCAAAAACTATTCTGGAAACGGATCCCTATCGAATTATCAGAGAAGTAAAAGGGATCGGATTCAAAACGGCCGACCGTATCGCCCTAAACCTCGGACTAGCTAGCAACGGACCTCCAAGGATTGATGCAGGCATACTTCATACAATGCAGGAATGCGAAGACCATGGTCACACGCATTTTGAAAGGCGTGACATTGCCCTACAGGCAATCGAACTGCTACAGGCCCAATCAATCGAAGTCGAAAACCGAATCGAGAATTTGTTGGTCGCAGGCGATATCTTGGAATCGAAACCGGCATGGATTCAGTTGCCCACTACTGCAAGAGCGGAACGTGTCCTTGCCAATTCACTTGGTTGTTTGCTCAAGGGAAAATCCAGTCTACCCCCAATCCAGATCGAGAAAGCAATCGAATGGGCTCAGGAAAAGGCGGGGTTTGCATTTGCTGAAGAACAAATCGAGGGGGTCCGGCAGGCCCTTTCATCCAAAGTATCGATTCTCACAGGAGGTCCTGGCACTGGTAAAACAACCATTCTGAGGGCTTTAGTCTCCATTCTGCACGCTAAAAAGACCAAGATCTTTTTAACTGCACCGACTGGAAGAGCAGCCAAAAGAATGGCAGAAAGCGCTTCCCATTTTTCCCAGACCGTTCATCGATTGTTAAAGTTCGACCCATCGCATGGTGGTTTTAGTATGAACGAAAGAAACCCATTGATGTGTGATTACATGATTATGGATGAATCGAGCATGCTCGACGTTCGTCTGGCAGCAGCACTAGTCAGCGCCCTGCCAGCGAATGCACACTTGCTTTTCGTGGGCGACGCCGATCAATTACCTTCCGTGGGGGCGGGAAACGTACTCAAAGACTTGATTGATTGCGCAAAACTCCCCGTGACTCGCCTGCAAGTTACCTTCCGTCAAGCCGATGATAGTGGCATTATTGGCTTGGCGCATTCGATTCTTTCCGGCAGATCGGGTCCACCAACTCCGCTTGAATCGAACGCCCCCCTACCGCGGCATCATGACGTATATTTTATCCGTGCCGAATCGCCCGAGGATTGCGTTCGTGTGGTTTGCGAACTGTGCCAAAAAACATTACCCAAGACTTTTGGAATCGATCCCAAGAGAGACTTGCAGGTACTGGCTCCCCTGCATCGGGGCATTGGAGGTATTGGAAACTTAAATGATCAGATTCGCGATGCAATTAATCCAACCGGAGCCACTCTTATGATGGGAAGCATGCTTTTCCGTGAGGGAGACAAGGTCATTCAAAACCGCAACAACTACGACAAGGAAGTATTTAACGGAGATCTCGGCCTCATCCTGAAGGTGGATTCAATAAACGGAGTATTGGAAATTGATTTCGATGGAAGAGCGGTGAAATACGAGCGCATGGAATTAATGGACCTGCAACCCGCCTATGCCATTTCCGTCCACAAGAGCCAAGGAAGCGAATACCCAGTAGTCATATTTCCATTACTCAAACAGCATTTTCTTATGTTGCAAAGAAACCTGATATACACCGGGCTTACTCGGGCGAAGAAAAAAGTCATTTTTGTAGGAGATCCATCAGCATATGCAATGGCCGTTCGAAATAACAAGACGGTCACTCGTCAAACGGACTTGATCAGAAAATTGAAAGAAAGCCAATATACTACATAATCGCCAAGTAAGTGGCAAAGAAAAGCACCACGTAGGCGGGACCTGCCTTCCATGGCTTTGTTCGGTCAACTTTTATATGATACAAGACAGCGACGAACATCAAAATAACCAAAAGGATAGCAGCAGGGCGTATGGCAAAGGGTATCCAGTGACCACAAAGAAAACAGATGGAAATGGTAATTTTGAGCACCCAAACTAGATACATAATTTTGGGGGACAAACCATAAACCTCAAATTCCTGGAACATATTCCGGGATAAGCCTGCCCGAAACTTAGTGGGCATCTTGACCCGCCATGTCCAAACGGAAAACAAGACCAAAGCCACGCCACAGCGGATCAAGACGTGCTCCAATGTCTGCCAAGCCTCCATAATTCCGAGGTAAAAGCAGAGAATTTATAAACGGCCCTAATTACCCAGCGAACAACGCCCGCAATTGCTGGGCATGCCAGAACAAGGGGGAATATCGGTGGAGCCGAATTCAGAATTAGCAGGCGAAAAAACCGATAGTTTTTTATCTAATTTGCAGGAACCACATTCCGGACATTTCGCTTCATCTTGCCAATCACTTGAACGAACCAAAACTTCAGAATCCATTCGGCAATCCAAGCAGGTGAATTCGTAAATCGGCATCAAGGAAATTAGTAACTAGCGAGAAGATCGATGAAACGAACCATCATGTAGTAAAGTGAAACAAGTATTCCTATACCAAAAAGACCAACGAAAAGGAGGCTGGTTAATTTCTTAACGCCTTCCGACTCCAGTATCTTAGGTTGCTTTTCCATCGATCCAATCATGACGATTATATACACCACAATCGCAAAAACAGGCATGGTCACCATAAACCAATCAAATTCACTAGTCATAGGATACATGATGGTAATATCATTGCTGAAGTCAAGGAGGACGGATTGAAGTGCATAATATTTTCATGCCTTTCAATATGATTTGGTGAGCCTTTAAAAAAATAAAAGCCAGATGACCGAACTTAAACTCGCCCTCTCTTCTAACTTTTGCATTTTTGCTAGGATGATTTCACCCGATCAGAACGCAGAGACAAACTCTGGTAAAAATCAAATTCGTCACATCGTCTGCCTAAAATTCAAGAATGAGGCATCCCCTATTGAAGTATTGGAAATAGAGGAAAAGTTTCCCGCTCTCCAGCAATCGATCCCAGGCATAGTATCCATTGAATGGGGCACAAATAATAGCCCGGAAGGTCTCAATAAAGACTTTAGTCATTGTTTTATCGTCACTTTTGAGAACGAGGATGCCCGCACAACCTACCTACCCCATCCCTTGCACCAAGCCTTTGTGAACATTCTCAAGCCTCTACTCGATGATGTTTTCGTAATTGATTTCAGTATATGAAAATAAAGGTTCTAACTCTTATCCTATTGGGTGGCATCCATTCCAACCTCTATGCCAAGATTTCAACTCCATCAATCTTTGGTTCCAATATGGTGCTCCAGCAGAACCACGCCTGCCCAGTTTGGGGAAAAGCTGATCCAGCGTCATCCGTAGTGCTTAGCTTTGCGGGTAAAACCTACCAAACCAAGGCAAATGAAAAGGGAGACTGGAGGGTCACCCTCGATCCACACCCTGCATCGAGTAATCCTCTCATTATGAGCATTACGGAGGAATCTTCCGATGAAAGCAAAATTTCCAGTTCTATTCATTACGAAAATATTTTAGTGGGGGAAGTCTGGTTGTGCTCGGGTCAGTCCAATATGCAATGGAGCGTCAGATCATCGGATGATTGCGATATTGAAAGCCTGTCCGCCCATTATCCCAACCTCCGCCTAATTTCCATTCCGCAAGTTGGCACGCAGGAACCTCAGTATGATTTCAATGGTTCATGGAAAGCTTCAACTCCACATACATCAGCCAATTTTTCTGCCGTGGCTTTTTTCTTTGGCCGCCGCTTACATCAAATTCTTCAAGTTCCTGTAGGATTAATAAACAATTCCTGGGGAGGTTCAGCCTGCGAGGCATGGATACCGAGGGATCGTCTTCAGCAATGCAAACTTGCACAACCCTATTTGGAGGAGTGGCGGGCAAAAAAGAAAACTTATGACTATGACAGCCTGTTGGCAGATTACAAAAATAGACTGGCTAAGTGGGAAGCTGACCAAAAGAGCGGCCATGCAAAAGGGCAACGACCAAGAGAGCCTAGAAATCAAATGACCGGCCAGCACCGTCCTGCAAATTTATACAATGGAGTACTTCATCCTATAATCGGATATGGAATCAAGGGTGCTATTTGGTACCAGGGAGAAAGTAATGCAGGCAGGGCACACGCATATCGTGAGATCTTTCCATTCATGATCCAGTCATGGAGACAGGCATGGAACCAGGGTGATTTCCCTTTTTACTGGAGTCAGCTTGCCGATTTTAAGAACGAAGTCAGTGTGCCAGGCGATTCGACTTGGGCAGAGCTTAGAGAATCTCAGACCCTTACTCTCAAAAAACTCAAAAATGTGGGAGAAGCTGTGATTATAGATACTGGAGAAGGTCGCGACATTCATCCACGCAACAAACAAATCGTGGCCAACCGTTTACTCAGGCATGCGCTAGTCAATCAATACGATCACAAGATTCCCCATCAAAGCCCGCTATACAAATCCATCGAAATTAAAGACAGAAAAGTCCAGATTGCCTTCGACCATGTTGGTGGTGGCTTGTACTGCTTTGATTCCAAGTCTCCTGTTGGTTTTACCATATGTGGAGCTGACCAAAAGTTTGTCTGGGCGGAAGCAAAATTGATCGGCCAAGATAAAGTTGAGGTATGGTCGGACTCTGTATCATCTCCAGTAGCAGTACGCTATGCGTGGTCAGATAACCCAGTTTGTAATTTATACCGCAAGGATGGTGCGGTCACCCTGCCCGTTA
>JAYOWQ010000011.1:0-35385 GCA_038152055.1 Opitutales bacterium
AATAATGAACGATTAAATATTAGTAACATGAATTGTAGTTTAAAATGCAGAATTAGTTTAATAAACGGATGTTTTGGATATGTATCCATTTTTCATCTTCTTAAATGATGAACAAGGTGATTGTAGTATTTCGTCTTGTAATGTTACACTGTGTTACATTTTCGGTGCAAAGGGTATATTGCATCTTCTAAAAAGTTTTCCTTACTTGAATTTAATCAGGTTGTCCTTGGGATTATGTTTATGATACCAATAGGAATGTTCCTTATTCTAGGTAATTCCGGGTATGTTGGCTCTAGAATTTTACATTTTCTTACAAAAAATGAAAGGGATGTATATGTGTTTTCTCGATCTGTCATCGACTACACTAACTCAAAGACATTGAAAGAAACTCTTCAGTCGAAAAAGGTAAAATTTCTTATTAATGCAGCCGGATTCACAGGAAAGCCCAATGTTTGTGCCTGTGAGTTGTCGAAATATGAGTGCCTACAAGGTAATGTTGTTCTTCCTGGAATCATTCGAGAAGTTTGTGAGGATCTGAAAATTCCTTGGGGTCATATTTCGAGCGGTTGCATTTATTCCGGAAGAAGACCCGATGGTCAGGGTTGGAAAGAGGATGACGTACCCAATTTTTCGTTCCGGTCACCGCCATGCAGTTTTTACAGTGGTACAAAAGCACTTGGTGAGGAAGTCTTGGAAGGGGCGGAAAATTGTTTCGTGTGGCGGTTGAGGATCCCGTTCAACCATGAAGCAAGTCCAAGAAACTACTTACGAAAAATACTTTCCTATGAATATTTGCTTGAGGCAGAAAACTCAGTTTCTCATTTAGATGAATTTTGCAAGAAATGCATCGATTGTATTACCAAGGATATCGAACCAGGTGTATATAACATGACCAACCCAGGGTCGATCACCACAAGTCAGGTTACGGAATGGATGACTCAAGAAGGATTAACCAGCAAGAAATTCCAATTCTTTAAGTCCGAAGATGAGTTTATGGAAAAGGCGGCAAAAACACGCCGCTCCAATTGTGTGCTCGATGCCACCAAGGCAGAAAAAGCAGGAATTGGAATGCGACCGGTCGAGGAGGCGATGATTGACTCGATTAGAAAAATGAAACAAAGACATGAAGTATGAAAATTGTCTTGGTTACCGGCGGTCTCGGATTTATTGGAGCGAATTTCATCAGGATGCTTTTAGAGAAAACTGATTGTGAAAGAGTCATCAATCTGGACAAGCAAACTTACGCGGGCAACCCTGAGAATTTGGAAGATCTTGAGAATGATCCGCGATATGTCTTCACAGCAGGAGACATAGCTGATGCTAAGATAGTCTCCTCTTTATTCTCTCAGTATCAACCGGATGCACTTGTTAACTTTGCTGCCGAGAGCCATGTGGATCGTTCGATTGATGGCCCTGAACCATTTGTGCATACTAATGTCGTGGGTACCTTGCGATTACTCGAAGCATTCAAGGCATATCACTCTCATCAATCAATGGAGCGAAAACCAAGCCTCCGTTTTCTCCATGTATCAACGGATGAAGTTTACGGATCTTTGGGTGCGGATGATCCCGCATTTTCCGAATCCACACCTTATGCTCCCAACAGTCCTTACTCGGCTTCGAAAGCAGGGGCTGATCATTTGGCGCGCGCTTACCATCATACTTTCGGTCTCCCTGTTCTGACGACAAATTGCTCCAATAATTACGGGCCTTATCAATTTCCTGAAAAACTCATTCCCCTTATGATACTCAATGCAAGCGAAGGAAAAAGCCTGCCCATATACGGTGATGGCGCAAACATCCGGGACTGGTTGCACGTGGAGGATCATTGCTCGGCAATTTGGGAAGTCTTGAAACGTGGAAGAGTAGGGGAGACTTATTGCATAGGAGGCAATTCCGAACGTACGAATCTGGAGGTTGTGGATGCTATCTGCCGGACACTTGACGAATTAAGACCGAATGGCGCCCCCCATGAAAATTTGAAGACTTTCGTTAGGGATCGGCCTGGGCATGACCGCAGATATGCGATTGATGGATCCAAAATAAAATCTGAACTGGGGTGGTCTCCTAAATATGGGTTTGTGGAAGGGCTGAGGAAGACCATCGAGTGGTATCTGGAAAATTCTCAATGGTGTGAAAACGTGACGAGTGGCAAGTACCAGAGGGAAAGGCTGGGCACGGCATGAACGATCGCAAGGGAATCGTATTGGCCGGGGGTTCCGGTACCCGCCTTTACCCATTGACCATGGCTGTGAGCAAGCAGCTCATGCCAGTCTACGACAAGCCGATGGTCTATTATCCGATTTCCATTCTGATGCTTGCTGGCATTCGGGAAATACTGATTATTTCAACTCCGCGCGATCTTCCCATGTTCAAGGATTTGCTCGGGGATGGTTCTCGCTTTGGAGTATCCTTTTCTTTCCAGGAACAACCCAGTCCTGATGGGTTGGCGCAGGCTCTGATCATCGCGGAGAGTTTTTTGAACGGTTCTCCTTCAACCCTCATACTTGGAGACAATATCTTTTATAGTAATGAATTGGAACAAATCCTTGCTGAAGCGGGGAGAAAGAAAAAGGGAGCCACAATATTTGGTTACCACGTTTCCGATCCATCGAGTTATGGGGTGGTTGAGTTTGATCAGTCAGGAAGAGCAATCACTCTGGAAGAGAAGCCGTCTGAGCCAAAATCAAATTACGCCGTTCCTGGTTTATACTTTTATGATGAGCAAGCCTCTGCCCGCGCCAAGGCACTCCAACCATCTCCGCGAGGCGAACTGGAAATTACCGATTTAAACCGGGTGTACCTAGATGCAGGTGAACTTTCTGTCGAGGTGATGGGGCGGGGAACCGCTTGGCTGGATACGGGCAACCATGACAGCTTAGCCTCGGCCACTGATTTTGTAAAAGTGATCGAAAGAAGGCAGGGTCTTAAGATCGCCTGTTTAGAGGAAATAGGTTTTTATAAAGGTTGGTTGAGCCTTGAAGAGCTTGGAAAAGTGGCCCAGATGCATGGCTCCTCAAACTACGGAAAATACCTCTCCGATTTACACACAAAAAAATCAAAATAGCCAAAAACACGCATCATGATACGTTGATGAATAACCTTGCAAAAAGTAGGGTGCTTTGATGGAATGAGTGAATGTCAAAATCATTTATCTTTTCATCTGAATCTGTAGGAGAAGGGCATCCAGATAAGGTTTCCGATTCCATTTCAGATAGTATTCTCGATGCTTGCTTGGAGCAGGACCCGCATAGCCGAGTTGCTTGCGAAACTCTCGTCAAAAGCAACTGTGTTACCATTGCTGGAGAGATAACCACTGCTGCTAGTTTTGATTACGAAAAGGTAGTCAGGCAGGCGATACGGGCTATCGGGTACGTCAACGACGATGATATATTTCACGCAGATCAAGTCTTTGTAACCAATCAGTTAACCGCTCAATCCCGCGACATCGGGCAAGGTGTGGATGCCGCGGCAGCCGAGGGCAAAGGAACTGCCGAGCAGGGGGCTGGAGATCAGGGAATCATGTTCGGGTATGCCTGTAACGAGACGGAGGAACTCATGCCTGCTCCTGTTATGTTTGCCCACCGGATTCTTCGGAAAATGGCCGAGATTCGCCATGCAGGTGTTCAGGCGCCCTGGCTTCGCCCAGACTGCAAGTCCCAGGTGGCTTTACAGTACGAAGATGGAAAGATGGTGGGTATAAAAAACGTTGTTGTCTCAACCCAGCATTCCGCTGAT
This sequence comes from Opitutales bacterium, assembly GCA_038152055.1. Lineage (GTDB taxonomy): Bacteria > Verrucomicrobiota > Verrucomicrobiia > Opitutales > Seribacteraceae > Chordibacter. The sequence goes on from JAYOWQ010000011.1 coordinate 3,739, forward strand.
GCCGAAAACGCCACCATTCGTTCCTTTATAACCGAAGAGGTCATCAAACCATCTTTGCCATCCGAATTGCTTTCTTCCAATACGGAATATTTAATTAATCCGACTGGCAGGTTCGTGATTGGTGGGCCTCAGGGAGATTCCGGATTGACGGGCAGAAAGATCATCGTGGACACCTATGGGGGATGGGGACGTCACGGAGGTGGCGCTTTTTCGGGCAAGGATCCCAGTAAAGTGGATCGCTCTGCCGCTTACATGTGCCGTTGGGTTGCTAAAAACGTGGTAGCTGCAGGCTTGGCTGATCGGGTTGAAATTCAGGTGGCCTATGCCATTGGTCATCCCGAGCCCACCAGTGTGACTCTCGATTGTTTCGGCACCGAGAAAGAGGAGGAGGCAAAGATTGAAAACGCGGTGAAGGAAGTTTTTTCCTTCAAGCCTGCCGATATCGTTTCCCAGCTTGATCTTCTTCGTCCGATATACCGTGAAACCACTCATTACGGGCATTTTGGCAAGTCAGGGTTACCTTGGGAGAAAGTCAACAAGGTTGATAAACTCAAGCAAGCCATCTGATTATTTTCACAACATTCAAGTCATCCAAATTTACCCGACCATCGTTATCTAACCCATGACTACCATGACAGAAACACTGACCCCAGCCTCACTAGATTACAAAGTTGCCGACATCACCCTTGCAGAATTCGGCCGGAAAGAGATTTCCATCGCCGAACATGAAATGCCCGGACTCATGGCCACTCGGGCCAAGTATGGTCCTACGAAACCTCTGGCGGGAGTAAAGATCATGGGTTCCCTGCACATGACGATTCAGACGGCCGTATTGATTGAAACCCTGGTGGAGCTTGGCGCGGACGTGCGTTGGTGCTCATGCAATATCTTTTCGACCCAAGACCATGCGGCTGCGGCCATCGCGGCAGCTGGCATTCCCGTTTTCGCTTGGAAAGGCGAGTCACTGGAGGATTACTGGGAATGCACCTGGAACGCTTTGACATGGCCTGATGGTTCCGGTCCCGAACAAATTGTTGACGATGGAGGAGACGCCACTCTTCTCATCCACAAGGGAGTGGAACTTGAAAATGGTTCGGACTGGGTAAACACGCCTTCTGGAAATCACGAAGAGCAGGTCATAAAGAATCTCCTCAAGAAAACGCTCGAAGACAAACCCGGGCACTGGGCCAAGGTTGCGGATGGTGTGGTTGGTGTTTCCGAAGAAACCACAACCGGGGTTCACCGCTTGATTCAAATGCAGGAGGAGGGAAAGCTTCTCTTCCAGGCAATCAACGTAAACGATTCGGTAACCAAGTCAAAATTCGACAACAATTATGGCTGCCGTCATTCCCTCGTTGACGGAATCAAGCGTGCGATGGACGTTCTGATCTCGGGCAAGGTAGCTATGGTATGCGGATATGGTGACGTGGGGAAAGGTTCGGCGGATTCTTTGGCCAACGAAAAGGCCCGGGTGATGGTTTCTGAAATTGATCCGATATGCGCCTTGCAAGCCTGCATGGCAGGATATCAGGTAACCACCGTGGAAGACGCCTTAGCGACAGCAGACATCTTTGTCACAACTACCGGTAACAAGGATATCATTACTGCTGAGCATATGAGCAAGATGAAGGACCAGGCGATCGTGTGCAATATTGGTCATTTCGACAATGAGATTCAGGTTGCCGAATTGGAGAAGATGCCTGGTGTTACCAAGGAAGTCATTAAGGAAGACAGCGTACCGGGTGGTCCCGTAAGTCGTTTTACCTTTCCTGACGGCAGATGCATCTACCTTCTTGCGGAAGGTCGATTAATCAATCTTGGATGCGCCACCGGGCACCCGAGTTTTGTAATGTCCAACAGTTTCACCAATCAGACGATTGCCCAGATTGACATACGCAACAATCCGGATCGTCAAATCGGGGTCACCCGTCTTAGCAAGGAACTTGACGAGGAGGTTGCGCGTTTACACCTCGACAAGTTAGGCGCCAAATTAACCAAGCTCTCCCAGGATCAAGCTGATTACATTGGCGTGCCTGCAGACGGACCTTACAAACCCGAGCACTACCGTTACTAATTATTTCTACTTAACCCGTTCTGTTTGACAACGGAACGGTACTTGAGTTTAGCCCGTCGGTTTCGGCGGGCTTTTCTTTTTTGTACGATTGTATAATCAACGTCTTCGTGTAACATTGGGTCTCAATAAGTTCAAAGAGATGTTTTTTGATGAAACCAAAGTCAGCCTAAAGGCGGGTAAGGGAGGGGATGGATGTATGTCGTTCCTCCGCCAGAAATATATGCCAAATGGAGGCCCAAATGGAGGAAATGGAGGGCGCGGAGGTGAAATCATATTGCTGGCGGACGAAAACGTTTCGGATTTAAGAACCTTTCACTTCAAAAAACAATGGAAGGCAAAAAACGGAGAACCCGGCAGAGGAAGCGATCAAAATGGCAGGGGTGGAGATCCTTGCATTTTGAAGGTTCCCCTCGGTACGGAGGTTCGGGATCTACAGTCTGGCGAAATCATTTGTGAATTATTGGATCACGAACAACAGGTACTGCTCCTTGAGGGCGGAAAGGGAGGGCGGGGCAATGCAACCTTCAAGTCCTCCACCAATCAAACTCCCAGACAATTTACCGAGGGCATGCCTGGCAAGGAGGGGGAGTACGTATTTACTTTGAAGACAATTGCGGACGTCGGACTCGTTGGTTTTCCAAATGCGGGAAAATCCACGCTGCTTAACGTTCTTTCAAATGCCACGCCAAAAATTGATTCCTATCCATTTACAACGCTGGTTCCAACGGTCGGAGTGATTGATTATCCAGATGAATTCAAGACGATCACCATGGCCGACGTTCCTGGACTTATCGAGGGGGCCGCGGAGAATCGTGGTCTCGGACATCGTTTTCTGCGTCATGTTGAACGTTGTCGCATGCTTCTCTTCCTGCTCGATCTTTCATCCTGTGATGGTCGACATCCGGGGGATGACTTCGAACACCTTAAAAAAGAACTTCACCAATATGACCCGAAGCTCTCCGAGAAACCTTTTCTGGTTGTCGGGAACAAAGTAGACGAAGAGGGTGCCCGGGAAAGTCTGGAAGATCTGAAACTTCGCTTTCCTGAAATCAAGGTTCTTCCTATCTCCGCGATTTTGGAGGATGGTCTTCCGGACCTACGCCTGCAATTACTTTCCATTCTGGGCTGACTCAATTTTTCATAGCCAAACAAAATCATGTTTTTTTATGCTTGTTTTGCACAAGCGATTGTGCAAATTAAAAACAATGAACGATGATTTAACGGACTGGGAAACCATGGGGGAATCGGAAGAAGTCACGACTTTTGAGCCCCATTATTCCCCTGATGACGTACAAAGCTTGGTGTTGACTGGTTTGGATCGGAGCCCTCAAGAAGAACGGGCGCGGCAAATCATAGCTATGATGGAAAGGTCAAACGAACGGCTTGATCACTTGCTCGTTGTCCTGAATCGTATGAGATGAGGGTCGAGAGTGGAAGAAAAGACCAGAAGTAAAATAAGTAAATTGGCAGCCAAGTTGGGGAGTAGAGGAGGGCGCGCAGGAACCGGGGCGAGTAAAAGACGAGGAAACTCAAGTTACTACCGGGATATACAACGCAAATCTGTGGTCGCGCGATTGACTCGGGCAGGAGAGAAAGTTTCGGAGTGATTTCCCTCCAGGAGTGGATACTCTAGCCTCAGGCAATTGCCCGTTGAATATTCGGCCTTTTGAATACAGGCAGGTACTCGCTTGACTCCTTCGGGCAGTATTCATAGCCATCCAATTTAAAGTTCAAAAGATCGGACAAGGAGGATGCCCGTGCCTGGATCAGATGGCGCGCCATTAGTCCCCGCGCCTTCTTGGCGTAAAAACTTATGACTTTGAATTTCCCGTTTTTTTCATCCTGAAAGACGGGTGAGACGACCTTGCCCCCCACGGTATTGAGTCGGGCCGCTTTGGCATATTCGAGGGAAGCCAGGTTGATTATCAAATCGCTGCCGGATTTGCTCAGTTCATTCGAGAGCGTATCGCGCAGGCGGTCTCCCCAGAACGCGTAAAGATCCTTGCCCGCCGGGTTGGGATAGACGGTGCCCATCTCCAGTCTGTAGGGTTGAATAAGATCAAGAGGTCGGAGTATTCCGTAAAGTCCCGATAATATGCGAAGGTTTTCTTGGGCGAATTGGAAATCCTCCTTATTGAAATCCCAAGCGCTCAAGCCCGAATAGACGTCACCCTTGAAAGCCAATACGGCTTGCTTGGCCCTTGGCAGGTCATGCTTTGCTTTCCAATTTTGAAAACGCTCGTGATTGAGTTCTGCGAGCTTGGGGCTAAGCCGCATGAGCGAGCCAATCTCTTTTACGGAAAGTTTGCCGAGTCCGTTGATCAATTGCTCGGAAAATTCGAGAAGATCGGGTTTTGTGCATGTTTTAACATGGGCAACCGGATCAAAATCAAGGGTTTTGGCGGGCGACAAAAGAATAATCATGCGTATGAGCCTAGTGGCGCGTTCTCATGAATCAAGTTGAGAAATCATGATTTTTAAAGGCTGATTAGTAAAATGACGAAATTTATCCGATCTAGGTTGCCCATCTTGAAAAATCCTTTTTTCTAGGTTTTTTTGTAATTCATTCCATTTCTCGGTGTATCCTATCATTGTATTTGTTCTACTCTTTGCCAACTGGGTCGTTTTTTCAGGGAAATTCGATGCATTTCATCTAGGTTTGGGTTTTGTCAGTAGTCTCTTCGTCACTTGGATATCCGAGGATTTCCTTTTTTATGACCGCAAGAAAAGTTGGGATGACCGGGTTCGTGAAGCAGGTGCCTTTTTGCAGTACGTTCCATGGTTGACCGTGGAAATCTTCAAGGCCAATTTGCATGTTTTCAAACTTGCGATGACACGCAAGGGGTATGAGGAAGTAGCCCCAAGAATCGTAACCATCCGTACTCGCTTGAAGTCGGATTTTGCCAAGTTCGTATTTGCGAATTCGATTACGCTAACTCCTGGCACGATTACGATGCTTATTCGTGGAAACGTCTTGCACGTGCACACCATGAGCCAATTCCTGGAGGATGATCTTCTCGAGGGCGCCATGGAACGCAAGGTGGCGGAGGTGTTCGAGCCCAAGTCCGGCGTACGAAAAAGGAAAAAGAGATGAAGGAATGGTTCGCCATCGTCATGGGAGCTTCCCTACTCGTACTCATGATTCCAATCTTGTATCGGATCGTGGTCGGTCCCACGGGATTTGACCGGATACTCGGGGTCAACGTCATTGGTACGAAAACCGCGGTGATTCTCGTAATCATCGGTTCCGTCTTTGATCGGGTCGATATGTTCGTCGATTTTGCAATTGCTTATGCATTGCTCAATTTCGTTGGTGCGATTGTCGTATCCAGATATTTCAACCGTACGGTGCCCGTACAGGCGATGAACGTTTCCTCGAATGAAGAGGAGAAACCAAGAAAAGGAAGACAGGGGAGGGCGAAGGCGTGATCGAAATTCTCGCTACCCTTGAAGCCTTCGTCAGCTCGAATAATCCGGGTTGGTTCTTGGTTCATTCCATTGGAATCGGAATGGGCTTTGTAGGGCTGGTCTTTTTCCTTGGTACTGCAGTTGGAATGGTGAGGTTCCCAGATTTTTACACGCGTATGCATGCAGCGGGCAAGGGAGACACCCTTTCCACTATGCTGATGCTTGCCGGGTTTGGATTGGTGACCATGGAGGATTTCTCGGTAGCTAGTTGGTTACTCCTTCTCAAGATATTGGGGATCGTGTTGTTCATTTTCATCACTACCCCGACCAGTTCGCACGCCTTGATGAGAGCCGCTTTCGAGGATGATGAAATGCCATTGGGAGAGAAGGACTTGAAGAAACTGAGGAACCAATCCAGAAGTCGTAAAAAGAAGTAATCGGATGGGTCTGGAAATTTTCAACACGATCATTCTCAGCCTTCTGGTGGTAGTGGCGATCGTATCCTTGTGCGTTCGTGACCTGGTCGTTTCTGCGGTGGTCTTTGGAATTTACAGTTTCCTGATGTGCCTCTTGTGGGCGGAAATGGGTGCGGTTGACGTGGCCTTTACCGAGGCAACGGTAGGGGCGGGCGTGAGCACCGTTGTATTGATCGCCACGGTTTTCAATCTCAAGCGAATGGGTAAGGATTGATGAAGCGAGCATCCTTCATTCTAGTGCTTTTTATTGGCTTGCTTCTCATATGGGCGGTGAAGGACTTCCCAGAATGGGGCGATCCACAGTCACCCGCATCCTCCTCCCCGGTTTCCTCACACTTCATAGCTAAAACAGGCGTGGATACGGAGGTCCCCAATATGGTTACGGCGGTGCTTGCCGATTATCGTGGTTTTGACACGATGCTCGAGACCGTGGTCGTCTTTATCGCCGGTTTGGCAGTGTTGGCAATTTTGCTCGGTGGACCGAAACGCCGAACCCGTGACCGTGACTTCATTGTCGAATTCGAGCCTGACTTGATCGTGACGAACACCGTTCGTTTGATCGTCCCTGTGATTCAAATTTTCGCCCTTTACGTTTTGGCTCACGGACACGTAAGTCCCGGAGGAGGTTTTCAGGGAGGCGTCGCAATGGGAGCCAGCTTTATTCTCATTGCCCTATCGTGGGATTTGAAAACGGCTCTTTCACGCTTTTCCATAGAACGATGCTTTACGGTGGCGGGTTTGGGGATTCTAATTTATGCGGGGATTGGACTGGCATCGATGTTTTTTGGTGGAGAGTTCCTCGATTACGCCCATCTTGCAAAAATCTTGCCGATTAGCCCGGAAATGGCCAGATACCACGCCATGCTGGGCGTGGAGATAGGAGTTGGTTTTACGGTGACCGCGATTATGTTCGCTCTGTATGCAAGCCTGTCCACTGACGGACGGATGCGGGACGGTCTTTGATCAAATGATGTAATTTTGAAAATGTTCGAGGACGGATCACTATTCACTCACCTATTGGTAGATCGGCTGAATTACGTTATTTACGTTGTTCTTTTGATGATCGGGCTCTGGGCGATGGTCGCCAAAAACAACTTGATCAAAAAACTGATCGGCATGTCGATTTTTCAAACTGCCATCATTTTGTTTTACGTGTCGATCGGCGTGAAGGAGGGTGCCACTATTCCCATTTATCTGTCTGAGCATGATCCCCACGGAGAGTCCGGTGAGGTGAACAACGCTCAATCATCACAGCCAGAAAGACCACAGGTCTTGGAAGCCTCGTTGGTAGCCGGTTACAACAATCCGCTTCCGCACGTGCTCATGCTCACCGCAATTGTAGTCGGAGTTGCAACGCTTGGTTTGGCTTTGTCCATCTGTCTCCGTATCTATCGGGCGTACGGTACAGTCGAAGAGGACGAACTTCTCCTAAAACTCGAATCCGAGGAACTGCGGTCTTCGAGTGGTTCGAGAACCCGTCGGTGGAGACCAAGAAGCAAACGCAAGGCAAAGGTTCCAAAGTCATTTGAAAACACACGATCTCGCAAAGGAGATGGAGATTCCTTAACATCGGACGGGTCCCAGGATGCCAAAGCCCGCAGCAGAAGACCTTCCAAGCCAAAAAAGTCAAAGGATGGTGAAGCCTCATGAGTGACTTGATCGTTTGGATCGTTCTATTCCCGCTTTTCGGAGCTGTGTTCTGCTCTCTGGCCGGGGCATGGTCTAGGAGGATCTGCTATCCGGTTGCCGTGCTTTCGATGCTAGGATCCGTGTGGGCATCCGTGGAGACATTGATGCAAGCGATTCTCTCGCCGGTTCATGAAGTATCCTATCTGCTCGGCGGATGGTCACTTGATTTGTTCCCTCGTGGAGTGGGTATAGAATTCCGAGCCGATCTACTTGGGGCTTTGATTGCTTTGGTGGTAACGGGGGTAGGATTGATCGTATCAATATATTCCAAGTTTCCCGTACAACGTGAAACTCCCGGCAAGGAGACGATGTACTATGGTCTCTTTCTGCTTCAAATTTCAGGACTTGCGGGAATCGCCCTTACCGGAGATGCATTCAATCTTTACGTGCTGATTGAAGTTGCAGCTCTTACAGGGTACGGACTGGTCGCCTTGGGGAGCAATCGTGCCGCCGCCGCCACATTCAACTACGTCATTCTTGGAACGATCGGCGCATCCTTTTACCTCCTCGGTGTCGGATACCTATACTTGAAGACTGGAACGCTTAATATGGTGGGTATCCGGGAGGTCATTGAGACGAACGGCCTTCTTGAATCTCCAGCCATGCAAGTTTCCTTTGTTCTCATCCTGCTCGGCATACTTATCAAAATGGCATTTTTTCCCTTTCATGCATGGTTGCCCAATGCGTATTGCCATGCCCCTACCACGACTTCCTGTCTGCTCGCTCCCCTAGTTACCAAGGTGATGATTTACGTTATGATTCGCATGACACTGTCGGTATTCGGGGTGGAGTTTTCTTTCGAGTCGACCTTGTGGACCGAAGTTCTGCCATGGTTGGTGGTGGTTGCAATCGTTTGCGCTGCGGTCATGGCTCTGGCGCAGAGAGAAATCAAACGGATGTTGTCTTACCTGATCGTGGCGGAGGTCGGATATATGGTGGGTGGCGTATGGATTTACAATTATTATGGACTGATCGGTTCGATCTTTCACGTTATCAGTGATGCATGCATGACCCTGTGCCTGTTTTTGGGAGCGGGTATCATTCTGGAAAAATGCAAGACCACGAATTTCGACGGCTTGCGCGGCTTGTTTGCCAGGATGCCGCTTACCATGATTGGTTTTTTTATCGGTGGATTCTCCATTATCGGATTGCCCCCAACCTGTGGGTTTTTCAGCAAGTGGTACTTGATAACCGGAGGAATGGTTTCCGAACGATGGGAATATATGATAACCCTGATGTTTTCCACTATGGTAATGGTCGTTCTCTTTTTCCGTCTCATCGAGCGCATGCATCTCGCGGTTTCTGAAGATGGAAAGAACCTGGGGGCTGGGCACGGGGATTTGGGTCTCTCCAAGGAACAATCTCGATTTGACGAGGCGCCGCTCAGCATGCTCATTCCTCTCCTTCTTGCCGCTTCTATCGTTCTGCTGATAGGTGTTTACAATCAGGAAGTGGTTGATCAGATCGAAGTTTTCCTCGGCGCATACAATCTTCCAACCGGAGTATCGTACAAATGAGTACCCCGCTGATCGTCGAGGACATCCGTCCATTGCTCGCCCTGGTTGTGCCGTGGTTGGGCATGGTTGGCATTCTTTGGGCCGGAGAAAAGCGTCCGAACCTGCGTGAATGTTTCACCTTTGCGGCTGCTTCGGCTCAGGCTGCGATTGTGTTATCCCTTGTGCCTCTCGTTCTGAGCGGGACGATCATTGAATTTCACATATGGCAGATTTTTTCCTACGTTCCCATGCTCTTGCGGGTAGATGGCCCGGGTTTGCTCTTCGCCTGCGTGGCATCGATTCTTTGGATTGCAACCACCCTTTATTCCATTGGCTACATGAGGGGATTGCATGAACATGCTCAGACTAGATTTTATTCATTCTTCGCGCTCTCTCTTTCAGCCACCATGGGTGTGGCGTTTTCCGCCAACTTGCTCACGATTTATTTCTTTTATGAAATGCTTTCGGTTTCCACCTTTCCCCTCGTCACTCACATGCAGGACAGGGAGGCGCGAACCGGTGGGCGCACCTATCTCGGGTATCTTCTCTTTACCTCTCTTTGCCTTCTCCTGCCCGCCCTGAGTTGGTGTTACGTTTGGCTGGACGGTGGTCACTTGACCATGGACTTTGTCGAGGACGTAGGAAAAGTCGGTCACTTCAGTGAGACCACCCAAATCGTACTGCTCTTCCTTTTTACCTTTGGATTTGCCAAGGCGGGCCTCATGCCTTTCCACTCCTGGTTGCCGGGAGCGATGGTCGCGCCCACTCCGGTTTCCGCTCTTTTGCATGCAGTTGCCGTAGTCAAGGTAGGCGTATTTTGCGTTTATCGTGTTTATGCGGACGTTTTCGGGTCCGAGGTTCTTGCAAATATGGGAGGGGAAGAGTGGACCATGATCGTGGCGTCCGCCACCATTCTTGTTTCTTCTCTAATCGCATTGTCTCAGGACAACCTCAAGCGTAGACTGGCCTTTTCCACGATCGGGCAACTCGGATACGTAGTCTTGGGAGCGGCGATTGCCACGGACCGCGGGCAGGGCGGGGCAGTTCTTCACATTGCGATGCATGCTTGCGGCAAAATCACCCTTTTCTTTTGCGCTGGGGCTATCTTTGTGGCCACTGGCAAGAAATACGTCAGTGAGTTGCGAGGACTTGGTCGTAAAATGCCATTGACCATGGGTGCGTTCATGGTTGGCGCCCTTAGTGTCATCGGCTTACCGCCCCTTGGGGGCTTTATAAGCAAGTGGTATCTTGCCCTCGGTGCGTTGGACCGTGATGCGACCTGGGTGGTGGTGGTTTTGTTGGTCAGTTCCCTACTCAACGTCTTTTATTTGTTACCTGTGGCGGTTACCGCCTTTTTTCGAACTTCAGAAACCGAAAAGGATCCGTCCTTCAAGGAGGCTCCCTGGGCATGTGTGGTACCCTTGTCCCTCACCTCCCTTGGTTGCTTTGTTTTGTTCTTCTGGTCGGAAGATCTCTTGCGGATGGTTGGCCTGCAGCCATGATCGGACGACTTGACCCATTATGAAATCCGAACCAAAGCACAGTCAATCCTCCGAGCGGAACTGGTGGCTTGACCGTCCTGAAAACGTCCGCAAGATCATTCGATGGTTTTACGGCCTTTGCGTTTTGGTAATTCTTGCTGACTTGATCTTTAGCCTGGGATGGCACAAGCACGCGGCCTTTGCAAAGGAGTTTGGTTTGCATTCAATCGAAACGTTGCCCGCCTTTTACGGCATCTACGGATTCCTCGCGTGTGTCGGGTTGGTATACGTTTCCAAGCTGATGCGCTCATGGAAAGGTAGGAATCTTTTGATGAGGGAGGAGGATTACTGGGACAAGTAAGATGAACGTTCTCGCATCCGGCATCGATATTGGATCTCATCCAGCCATTGCTCTAGTAATCGGTGGTTTGGCGACCATTTTCCTGCGTGGTCGATTTGCATCCGTTGTTCTGGTTCTGGCTCCTCTGTTCGGTCTGGGATACGTATCGGCCTTGGAGGTTGGCTCTTCTTCATCCCTTCATCTCTTTGGGTATGAGATCCTCGGTGTGGTTGTCGATCAGCAGGCAAAATTATTCGGGTATCTCTTTCACTTGGCGGCTTTGGTTGCGGGTATCTATTCCTTTCACCTCCGCGACCCTTGGCAGATATCGATGTCCTTGTTGTATGCAGCGACCGCGGTTGGGGTTGCCTTTGCCGGCGACATGCTTTCCTTGTTCCTGTGGTGGGAGGGGCTGGCCATCACCTCGGTCTTCCAGATTTGGGGAAGAAGGACGAGCCAGGCTGAGGAGGCTGGTTTTCGCTATCTTTTCTTTCACGTCACATCGGGCCTGCTTCTTCTCGCCGGCATACTTTTCAGGTATCACGACATGGGAGCCGAAGCCCTTGCCCTTGTCCCGCTTACGCAATCTCTCGAGTCGGGTGATTACGGATCACTTTTGATTCTTATCGCGATTGGAATCAAAGCGGCTTTTCCCGGTTTGCACGTATGGTTGAAGGATGGATATGCCGAAGCCACTCATACTGGACCGGTATGGTTGTGCGCCTTTACCACAAAGTGCGCAGTTTGCATGCTTGCCCGCCTGTTTCCCGGTGCTGAGGTATTGATTGCCATTGGTGGCATCATGGCAATGTTTCCCATTTTCTATGCCGTCATCGAGAACGATCTGCGCCGTGTATTATGCTACAGTAAAATCAATCAGATAGGGTTCATGGTCGTAGGTATTGGCATTGGTACCGATTTGGCCATCGATGGTGCGATTGCTCATGCATTCACACACGTGATTTACAAGGGGTTGCTGTTCATGAGTATGGGAGCAGTCCTTTACCGTACGGGTGAAATCCGCGGGTCTCATCTGGGCGGGCTCTACAAAACGATGCCTTGGACGACCGGTTTCTGCATTGTGGGGGCCGCATCGATCTCTGCATTTCCCTTGTTTAGCGGGTTTGTGAGCAAATCAATCATCATTACCGAAGCTGCCCGTAACGGTCACGTTCTCATATGGTTGTGCCTTTTGTTCGCATCCGCCGGAGTATTTCACCATGCGGGCATAAAGATTCCTTTCTTCGCCTTTTTCGCCCATGACTCCGGCCGGCGTCCCAAGGAAGCGCCTCTGAATATGCTTTTGGCGATGGGCATGTCTTCCTTTCTATGCATTTTTCTGGGATGCAACCCTCAGTGGTTGTACGATCTGCTTCCCAATGGAGCCGTCGGATACCATCCTTACGATGCAACCCATGTCATTACACAACTGGAAATTCTGCTCTTTTCAGCCCTTGCCTTTACACTTCTCAACTTGTGGGGGAAGTATCCGCCGGAATTGCCATCCGTCAATCTCGACGTCGATTGGATCTTTCGCAAGGCCGGGCGAGGGTTTCTTGCATTTGGAGAAATTTTCTGGAATGGACTCAACGAGCGCTCTCATGCCCTCTTTGTTGGTGGTCTTACGGATAGGGTTTGCGCCTTTCTGAAGAAGGGACAGGTTCACACCTTGAGTTTCCTGCAGACTCCTTTTTCCATGATTGGGATTATGCATGCAAAAAAGGAAAAGAATGGAATTCATTCCTGCAGGCGAAACGCCACTGGACTGCACCCGGTTGGGTTGACCGGATGGTTTTGCTTGTTGTTTCTTTTGGGTCTGGTGGCGCTTGTTTTTGTTTAAGTTCCAGCCTCTTTGCTTCAGTTTCAATACTCAGGCGACTGATCATTTAGGACTTTGATTCATAGGGTATATGCAAAGATTCTTGCCGAAAACTTTTTCAAGCGCTTGATTTAATAGCGTGGAAAGGAAGGTGGAAAAGGAACGGATTCTCTTTATTTGCGTTGTCGGATTTTGCTTCGCCCTGTGCGGATGCAAGTATTTCGACCCTAATGCAAATTACGTTGATGAAAAAGTGGTTTGGGCGAAGATCAAAAAGGAGGCTCCCGAACTAGGGCTTGAGCCAAATTTCGTCTATGCCATTTGCCACGCAGAGAGTAGTCTCGATGCAAACGCGGAAACTTCCATTGCCCGGGGAATGATGCAACTTACGGAAGCCGCGTGGTCGGACGTTTCAACTTTACATTATCGTACTGCGTTCCAATGGGAGACAAACGTCGAAGTGGGAATGCTATACCTAAAACGGTTGAAGGAGATGCTGGAAAGCGTGGACATGTTCAACTACCCAAGACTGGCTGCAAGTTATCGTTACGGATACAACGCTTTGCGCAGGGAACAGTTTATGGTTAGCCGAATGAAAACACCGATCAATCGTATCTATCGTAAGCTTTTTGCCGGACAAATGACACCAGTCGACCCACCTGAGGTCTAGAAATTCTGATTTTATCCGCACGGGTAGAGATGGGAGCTAAAACCGAAACCAGATGGCGTAAACGGGGAGAAACTCCGTTGGAGCTTCCACGTGGTTATGAGGCTGACTTGAGTGGCTTTCTGGCATGGTTGCAACTAGAACGGGGACTTGCGGAAAACACCACTGAATCCTACGAGCAGGATCTTGTTCAGTGCGCGTGCCACTTATTCGGACAAGGCTCTGAGAATTGGCAATCCACTACATTGGAACAGGTATCCGCATGGATATCCTCACTGACCCTGAATGGATACGCAGTTGCCAGTTTGGCTCGCAAAATTTCAGCCCTCCGTATGCTCGCAAGATACTTGTTGGCTGAAGGTCGACTGCAAAATGACTTCACCGAACTCATTGCCAATCCGAAAAAGGGGAGGTTTCTGCCTCATGCATTAAGTATCGAGGAAATGGAGCGTTTTCTTTGCGCCCCCGACCCGCACACTCCATTGGGGAAGAGAGACCGGGCGATTTTCGAATTGATGTACGGAAGCGGACTGCGTGTTTCCGAAGTGTCCGCCGTGCAAATGAGCGCGGTGGATACGGAGGAAGGGTTTGCTCGAATTATCGGCAAGGGATCAAAGGAAAGAATTGTTCCGGTCGGGAAGGAAGCGGTACGAGCCATTCGAAATTATTTGCATGGGGGGCGCCCCTTGCTGATCAAGGATGGATCTGGTGGAGAATTGTTTTTAAGCAAGCGTGGAACCTCTTTGTCGCGTAAAACGATCTGGGTACTCGTCAAGGATTATGCAAAACGCGCCGGGATCGAGAAAAACGTCACCCCTCATGGGTTGCGTCATTCCTTTGCGACTCATTTACTCATGGGTGGCGCCGACATAAGGGCGGTACAGGAAATGCTTGGACATGCCGATATCGGCACCACTCAGATATACACCAAGATCGAGTCCAGTAGATTGCTTGAGGAACACGCCAATTTTCATCCTCTTGCCCGCAGCGAAGAGATGCATTAATTTTCTCACGTGCGCAACTAAGGGTTGTCAGGGCTCCCGATTCCCTGTGTTTAGAATAAGGCGTGAAGGTTACGGTATTTGTATCGCCCAAGACCACGGTCTTGGATCCCCAAGGCGCGGCAGTCGAGCAAGCGATAAAAAGCTTGGGCCATCATTCCATCGAAGGAGTACGGGTGGGCAAGACCGTCAGTTTTCAGATGGAAGGTTCGGACACGCCCGAAATACGTGACGAAATTGACCGTCTTTGCGATGGGTTGCTCAGCAATCCGGTCATTGAAGACTATCATTTCGAGATCACGCAGGAGTGAAGATCTTCCGCTATCTCGACCAAGCCGGCAAAATGGGTTTTGGTCGATTTGATGAAGAAGGAAATACCTACTTGATCCTGCAAAGAGCGGACGGTTCCTTCGAGGCGACCGATCAATCCGTAACTCCGTTTCAATTCCTCACACCGATAGACTTTCGATGCATCTATGCGATCGGTCTCAATTACCATGCTCATGCCAAAGAGTCTGGAGTCAGCGCCCCCAAGTATCCGATGGTCTTCATGAAAGCTCCAACAGCGGTCCAAAATACGGGGGATCCAATTGTCATTCCCCGTTTCTTGCGTAGTGACAAGATTGATTATGAGGGGGAACTCGGAGTGATCATTGGGAGACTTTGCAAGAACGTCTCTCCCGCCGATGCCCTTTCCCATGTCCTCGGATATACCTGTGTAAACGACGTAAGCGCTCGTGACTGGCAAAGAGAAAAAGGGGGTGGCCAATTTTGCAGGGGTAAGAGCTTCGATACTTTTTGCCCGGTTGGTCCTTGCCTGGTAACCTCGGATGAATTGCCGGATCCCGGGAACTTGAAACTTCGTACTTTCGTGAATGATGACTTGATGCAGGAATCTTCCACTTCCGACATGATTTTTAACGTCCCCACCCTGATTTCCTTTCTTAGCGGGAGCACAACCTTGCTTCCCGGCACGCTCATACTCACGGGTACGCCGGGCGGAGTGGGAGAGGCCAGGGATCCCCGTAGGTTTTTGGTCCCCGGGGACGAAGTGACTGTGGAGATTGAAGGAATAGGTCTGCTTACCAATCCGGTGGTTGAAGAAGTTTTTGAAGATGAATCCAACAAGGAGGAAAACAAATCGTGAAGGTAGCAATCATACAATTTCCGGGATCCAACTGCGATTGGGACGCCCAGCACGCAGTTGATACAGTCATTGGGCTGCCGGCTGGTCGTGTCTGGCACAAGGACTCTTTGCCGGACAGTGTGGAAGCCGTGATCGTTCCCGGTGGGTTTTCCTTTGGCGATTACTTGAGATGTGGCGCTATTGCCCGTTTTTCCCCAATCATGTCCGATTTGCGCCGTTTTGCCGATCAAGGCGGTCAGGTTTTAGGAATTTGCAATGGGTTTCAAATCCTTTGCGAGTCCGGATTACTTCCCGGAGCTCTCGTTCGTAATGATTGCATGCAATTTCGTTGCCTGAACCAAGGTCTTGACGTGGAAGATTCGAACGATCGTTTCAACTCCTCTTCTCTTGGATCCTCCATCGATCTTCCCATTGCTCATGGTGAAGGGAATTACCGGGCCAGTCAGGACGTCCTTGAACAGTTGGAATCGAATGGCCAGATACTCATGCGATACCGAGAGAATCCGAACGGTTCGATTAATGACATTGCGGGAATACGTAATGCTTGTGGCAACGTCTATGGAATGATGCCTCATCCTGAACGGGCCGTTGAAGATCATCATCCATGTCTGGACGGACTGCCGGTCTTACGCGCATTTCTGCAACCTGTCCTTCAATCATCAACCGTACAACTTTCGGCCTGAGAAATGGAAAAGCCCGCTCTTACCCTTCCCCCTAATCCCGATCCCTGCCTCAACGTCGAGATCACGCCCGAGCTCGTTACCCAACATGGTTTGCTACCCGAGGAGTACGAGCGTATACTTGGCATACTCGGTCGAACACCCAATCTCACGGAACTGGGTATATTTTCCGTGATGTGGTCGGAACACTGCGCCTACAAGAATACACGCAGATTGTTGAAATTGTTTCCAACCGAAAAGATGGACAAAAATGCGATAGGTCAGGTTTTGGTCAAGGCGGGCGAGGAAAATGCCGGCGTCATCGACGTAGGCGAAGGGTGGGGAGTGGCGTTCAAGATCGAATCCCACAATCATCCGAGCGCAATCGAGCCATTCGAGGGTGCGGCAACCGGAGTTGGTGGAATCGTTCGGGACATTTTCACCATGGGAGCTCGTCCAGTTTTACTCACGAACTCCTTGCGTTTCGGTTCTCTCGAATCAAGCCAGGTGAAAAGACTTTTCCGGGGCGTGGTAAGCGGTATATCTCATTATGGAAATTGCTTGGGTATTCCGAACATGGGAGGCGACGTTTACTTTGACGAATGTTACGAAGGCAATCCCTTGGTCAACGCCCTTTGTGCAGGTATCCTGCGCCACGAGGAAATTCAGAAGGGAGCCGCTACCGGGGTTGGCAATCCTGTTTATTACGTTGGCCCGGGTACGGGTCGGGATGGATTGGGAGGAGCGAGTTTTGCATCTCGTGAATTGACTGAGGAAAGCGCCGAGGATCGGCCGGCGGTACAGAAGGGTGATCCATTCATGGAAAAACTTCTTCTGGAAGCATGCCTCGAAATGATGTCCATTCCTGGATTGGTTGTAGGTATTCAGGATATGGGGGCTGCCGGATTGACCTGTTCGACCTGTGAAACCGCATCTCGTGGAGATTCTGGAATTGAAATTGATTTGGATCTTGTGCCTCAGCGGGAAACGGGAATGAATTCCTATGAAATCATGTTGTCGGAAAGCCAGGAAAGAATGTTGGTAATCGTGACAAAGGGGCGAGAACGCGAACTTGAGGAAGTGTTCGAGAAATGGGACTTGCACGCTGCTCGCATAGGGGAGGTCAAGGAAGGGAACCGGATGGTGGTCCGTCACAAGGGTGTGGTGGTCGCGGACTTGCCGGCAAAATCCTTGACCGATGACGCTCCCGTCTACGATCAACCGGCGGTGGAACCCGCCCACTTGGCCATGGCTCGGGAATGGAAGATAACCTCCATTCCCGAGCTTGCGGCCGAAGGGGTCGAAGATGCGCTGAGCAACCTGCTCCAGCATCCGACCATTGCTTCGAAGCGATGGATTTGGAAACAGTACGATCACATGGTGATGTCCGGATGCACGGTCGAGCCAGGGAGTGATGCCGGCGTTGTCAAACTGAGCATTGCCGGAATTAACAAATACCTCGCTATCGCAAATGATTGTAACAACCGTTTCTGTTATCTCGATCCCTATGCTGGAGCCCAGATCGCCTTTGCCGAGTGCATGCGCAATCTGGCTTGTTCGGGGGCCCGTGCCCTTGCGGTGACGGACAACTTGAATTTTGGAAACCCGAACAAGCCGGAGGCCTATCACATGCTCAAGGAATGCGTCAAGGGACTGGCGGATGCCTGTTCCTTTTTTGACGTTCCAGTGGTAGGTGGAAACGTTAGTCTGTACAACGAACATGGCGAGGGTGCAATCGATCCCACGCCGGTCGTTTCGATGGTGGGCTTGATTGACGAATCGGATCGAGTGACCCGGAGTTGTGTCGTCGAATCGGGATTGGATTTGGTCTTGCTGGGTGGTTTGCCCCATGAACTGGGGGGAAGTTATTACTTGCAGACTGAATTTGGAAAAAAGGAAGGCTCTTGTCCGGAAGTTGACCTGAATGCGGAAAGAAAACTTCAGAATGTCTTAATTTCTCAAATTGAAGAGGGCAGAATCCGGGGGGCTCATGATCTGGCTGAAGGAGGTCTGTTGGTTTGTTTGGTAGAGATGCTTTTCGAGAAAAATGGAATAGGGGCATCCGTATCCTCGTCCGATACCGGTGCTTCCGGTCGCTTGGATGCCCTGCTCTTCGGGGAAAGTCAGGCCAGAGCCATTGTTGCGGTACGACCGCAAGATCGTGCGGCTGCCATTGAATCAGCAGAAAACTTGGATTTGTCCGCGATTTATCTTGGTCGGACGGATGATTCGGGTCGTTTGAGGGTCGAAATTTGCGGAAAGGAAGTTTTGAATGCCGAGGTTTCCGGCTTGAAGAACCTCTGGGAAAGCGCGATTCCTGAAAGAATGGACATAGCCTAGTCTGATCGAGGAAATTTTCAAATGAGCGACGAAATAGGACACCATTGCGGGATCGCCATGATCCGCTTGAAAAAACCATTGTCCTATTTCAGTGAAAAGTATGGAAGTCCCTTGTGGGCCTTCAACCAATTGTTTCTCCTGATGGAGAAACAACATAACCGTGGCCAGGATGGTGCTGGAATCGGTTCGATGAAGTTGGGGATGCCCGTTGGAGAGTCCTTCATGTTTCGTGAGCGAAGCACCAGTTCCAAGGCATTGGCCAAGATTTTCGGAAGTCAGCACAAGGCCCTTGGCAAGATGATCAAGAAGGGTCGTGCGTTTTATGAATTTCCAGACACTATAAAGCAACAATTTGATTACGGCGGGGAAATCCTTCTTGGACATCTGCGCTACGGCACTTCGGGTGAATACGGTTCCAATACCTGTCATCCATATTTTCGTAAGAGCAATTGGCCAAGCAAGAACCTGATGATTGCCGGAAACTTCAATCTTACCAATGTCGAGGAGTTGAACGAGCGTTTGGTCGAACGTGGACAACATCCAGTTTTTGATACCGACACTCAGGCAATACTCGAGGAATCCGGATTTCACTTGGATATGGCGGTTGATGAGCTTTCCAGAAGGGCGAACGAGAAGGGAGTGATCGGAGAGGATCATACCCGTTGGATTGGGGAAAACCTCGACCCTGTTCGTATCTTCCGGGAAGCGTCCGAAAATTGGGATGGAGGCTATGCCCTTGCCGGTATTCTTGGCACCGGCGATTGTTTTGCCATGCGGGATCCAAACGGGATTCGTCCTGGGTATTACTTCGACGACGATGAAGTCTTTGCCGTAGCTTCCGAGCGGGCCCCTTTGATGACCGTCTTTGACAAGGGAATGGAAGAAATTTCCGAGATCGAACCTGGTGGAATATTGGTGATGAGACCGGATACTTCGCTGTTGACGGAACGATTTTCAGAGCTTCCTCCCCAAACCTCAGGTTGTTCATTTGAAAGAATTTATTTCTCCCGTGGCAACGATCCGGATATCTATGCCGAACGCAAGACGCTGGGCGCCCTGCTTGTTCCACAAGTTATTGAATCCGTGGGAGGCGATTTTTCCAAGAGTGTTTTTAGTTACGTGCCCAATACGGCGGAAAGCGCTTACTATGGGTTCATGGAACAACTACGCTTGGTCAGGCGCGCGGAAGTCAAGCAACGATTGATATCCGCCCGTCAGGCAGGTGAGTTGACGGACGAATTGATTGATGAATTGGTCATGGATAATTGGCCAAAGGGAGAAAAGATTGCCAACAAGGATATCAAGTTGCGTACCTTTATCAGCCAAGAGTCCGGTCGCGCTCAACTTGTTTCTCATGTCTACGACATTACTTATGGCGTGGTGCGCAAGGAGCATGATGCCCTTGTTTGTATCGATGATTCCATTGTTCGGGGCACGACTCTGAAAAAGAGCATCCTCAAAATCCTGGGCCGATCAATGCCCCGCAAACTTGTAATTGCATCGACGGCGCCACAAATACGATATCCTGATTGTTACGGTATCGATATGTCGGAGTTGGGGAAATTCATCGCGTTTCAGGCGGCTATTTCCCTGATTCAGGATCATGGTTACCGTGGATTGTTGAACGAGGTGGCCGAGCAGTGTCGTGAAGCCCTAGAAAAGCCTCCTTCAAAACCAGTCAATCACGTCAAGCGCGTATATGAGAATTTTTCAGTTGATGAAATCTCGGGCAAGGTTGCCGAACTGGTTGTCCCTGATGCAATCAAGGGAACCACGGAAGTCGAAATCTTGTATCAGAGTGTGGAAAATTTACGTGAAGCCTTACCCGAGCATCCGGGAGATTGGTATTTTACCGGCGATTATCCAACGCCGGGTGGATATCGTGTGGTCCACAAGGCTTTCTTGAATTTTTACCAAAACAAAAACGGCAGGAGTTACTGACCGTTTTCCGCGTAATCAATACTTGTTCAGGTAACGGAAAAAAAGCCTTTGACGTACCCAAGACCTTTTTCGTTATAGTCGGTACGGATGGATACTGGTTATCAAACCCTTGTTCTGAATCGTTTATGGCAACCGGTCAACGTGGTTGGGGTGGAACGGGCTTTTGGGTTGCTTTCCTTGGGTCATGCGCAGGTCATCTATGCAGAGGACGAAAGTTTTCGTGTTTTCAATTCCATTGCCTGGTTCGAGTATTGCAAGGCACTTCAGGACTACAAGGGCTGTCGAGTCATTCACACGGTCAATCAGTCGGTCATTGTGCCGAGTGTATTACTCCTAAGATCCTATGACCGTATACTTCTTCAGGAGATGAAGTTCAATCGCCAGAATCTTCTGGAACGGGATGATCATCGTTGTCAATATTGCGGAAAGACTTTTATGCCCAGGGAGTTGAACATGGATCACGTCATGCCGAGAGACCGGGGAGGGAGTACGACATGGGAAAACGTGGTCACTTCTTGTATCAGGTGCAACAGCAGGAAGAGCAATCGTTTGCCCAAGGAGGCGGGCATGCGTTTGCTCAAGGAACCGAAACGACCGCCCCGTCGGCCTTTCGTTTCCTCGCTTTACGGCAAGAGAGTCGAGAAAACTTGGGAACATTTTCTACAGGCAAAGCCTTAGCCTTCCCCTTGATCACTCTGTCATTTTGGAATGACAGCCCTTATATGCCTGCAAGATATTCACTTTAGGAATTTGATTGAAATTCATTTTTCCTACCTCGCAAAAATCGAGTATTTATGAAAGGAAATCATCCGTGCACGAAAGTACCCCATCCACAAGACAGGATCGCCGAGCGATAGATTCATTATATCGGATCAGCGCGCTTTCCGGTAGCCAAAGAAATCCAGTCGAGGCGCTTGAGGGTATTTTGGACGAAGTCATGCAGGTTTTTTCGGCCAATTCATCTTCGATATCATTATTGAATTCGAGTTCCGACACCCTGCTTATCGAAGTACAAAGGGGATTGCCTGATCGAAGCCGTGGGTTAAAATTGCCAATTGGAGTGGGAATAACGGGATGGGTGGCTGCTCATGGCGAGCCTTTTCTATGCCCGGACGTGTCCATAGAAGAAAGATATTTTCAACTGGACGATCGTGTTCGGGCGGAAATGGCCGCCCCCCTTACCGAGGGGAGTCGTACGATCGGAGCTCTGAACGTTGATTCCTGTGAGCTTGAAGCATTCGACGAAGATGATCTGCGCCTACTGGTTCTTATGGCCAAGGAAGCAAGTCGGGTTTTGGAAAATATGTGGATGGTTCAACAACTGCGTAAAAAAGCCGAACAACTTCAAAGCCTTGTGTTAATTGGTCAAGATATTGCAGGAACTCGTAAATTCGATGATTTGCTGGCTACCATTTGCCGTGAGGGGTTGAAATTACTGGGGTCCCGTTTGACTGCATTTTTCATTTACGATCCAAAGGAGGACATGCTGCGCCTCCATTGCTTGCAGGATGTCGATGGCTTGCGTGAATATGAAGAAACGCTCCGGCCTGGAGATAGTTTGCTTGGCAGTGCCTTGCGCGGGCATCGACAGGTCCAAACTCAGGATTTGTTGAGAACGGAAGAGCACCACTTCATGGACTTGATTCGTCAGGAAAATTTAACTTCCATGCTGGTGACTCCGGTTATTTTGGAGGACGAACCGATTGGCTTGATCACTCACTATCTGGATCATCCCCATCGCTTTCACGATGACGAGCGCATGATTGTCAGAGCGCTTGCAGACCTTGGTGCAATCGCCATTGAGAATGCGCGTTTGTATAACCGCGTTTTTGATTCGGAAGAGAGTATGCGAAAGAGCGAGCGATTGACGACCCTTGGTACCTTGGCCGCGGAAATTGCTCACGAAATTAGAAACCCTCTCATGGTCGTTCGTTTGTTGTTCGATTCCTTGGAACTAGATCAACAGAATGATTCGGGTAAAAGCAAGGACGTCGAGGTCATCCACGAGAAATTAAACCATCTCGAACAAATTACCGGTCGCATTCTGGAATTTGGAAAAAGTCGCGAATCCTTTCGCAAGGAGATTTATCTGAAGGAAATTCTTGAGGACGCAGCCCTGCTTGTACGATTGAAACTCGAACAGTCCCAGATTTTCCTTCGGTGGAGTAACTTGCCCGGCGATGAAATGGTATTCGTGGACAAGGGCCAGATTCAGCAGGTGTTGCTTAATCTCATGCTCAATGCCGTGGTGGCCATGCCCAGCGGAGGAGAATTGTTTGTCGAAACCATTCAGGTTGAGGACCATGTAAAGGTTTACCTTCGTGATCAGGGTAAGGGAATACCGGTTGAGTTGCAGGATCGCATCTTTGAATCCTTTCTTACGGGCAGGCGGGATGGGACAGGGCTAGGGCTCACAATATCCAAGAGAATCATGCGCAGTCATGACGGTGATTTGGAGTTGGTGGAATCAGGTGAAGCCGGCACCACCTTTTGCATCA
Source organism: Opitutales bacterium (assembly GCA_038152055.1). GTDB lineage: Bacteria > Verrucomicrobiota > Verrucomicrobiia > Opitutales > Seribacteraceae > Chordibacter. Next base: position 26,775 of record JAYOWQ010000011.1, read on the forward strand.
GCCTTCCTCTTTCTAGCTGAACGAAAATCAGACTTCGTGATAGTATTTGCCTTCGTGGAGGGCTTGACCCAGTTTTTCCCGTAAATTCAGGAATTCCCTGGGAGAAGGGTGGTGTTCCTTGTTCAACGGTTCGATATTGAAAACGTCCGTGGCTATGCCTTGTTCAGTGGCGATGCGGGCGAAAACGATACTGAATCCGGCATCGGCAATATTTTGGGAGATTACGTGCAGGAGACCAATACGGTCCGCCGCTCTTACTTCCACGATCGTGCGGCCCAGTGAAATATCCCTGTACACGTCAACCTGAGGAGGTATCCGGGCGCCAAATCTGTCCGTCGTTGAAAAGGTTTTGGATTTTTCCTTCTTTTTTCGGTGAGCCGTTATCTGTTCGTCCGGACAATCGGATCCGGCAAGAAAGTTTTCGAGTGTACTTTCGAAAAAGCTCCGGGTTGCCGGTTCCTCGACAATACCACCCGACTCCCCCTCCACGTAAAAAACGTCGATTGCCAGACCGTCCTTACGGGTAACGGCGCGGGCCCCCAAAATATTCAGACCCGTGACTGCGAGGGCACCGGATATTTTTTCAAACAAGCCAGGTTGGTCAATCACCACAACGTCAACTACCGTCAGAGCGCGCCTGACGTCGTTTCGCCAACTGATGATAGGTTTGTGAGCGGCTTTGCCCTTAATGGAGTAACGGTTGACCATCTCGACGTGTTTCGCGACTTCTTCGCGCCCGGTGTGGGAAAAATATCGGAATGGAACTTGTTCCAAATGTTCAAGCACGCATTCCTGGCTCACGCCATTCACCTCGATGTCCCTGAAGGAGTCGCGCAACTCATCGGGATCCTTTCTGGCCCGTTTCCCTTCCAGTACTCTGAGCGTATTCGTAAAAAGATGCGTATGCAATTCCTCCTTGTGTGAGTTCCAGAGGTCGGGTGCCGTGCCATTGGCGTCGCAATAGGTATGAACGTAAAGGAACCTAAGGCGCTGTTCGCCCTCTGTAAATGCGGCAAAGGAATCAATGACTTCCGGATCATCCAAGTCAAATTTGTTGGCAAACCTTACCATTTCCAGATGGTTGCGAACGACAAATAGCACTCGATCGTGCATTTCCTCTGAAATTCCCAATCTTTGCATCAGGGACTTGGCAATTTCAACCCCACGCTCGCAATGTCCCTTCGGTCCCTTGTCCTTGCCAAGATCATGAACGAACAAGATGAGATAAAGAAGTCCGGGCACCTCGTTCTTTCGCAAGGCGGTCAGATAGTGTTCGGCACCTGAAAGGGTGCCTTGAAAGATTTGGTCAAGTATGTGGATGCAACGCAGAACGTGGATGTCCGCGGTGAAACGATGATAAAGATCATGCTGCACTTTACAGGTCAATCTGCCAAACTCAGGTATGAAGCGTCCAAGAACACCAAGGTCGTGCATATCCATAAGCGTTGGGCTTACGTTTCCCACTTCCTGGAGAATGGATCTAAAGGATACGTTTGCTGAGGGTGAATTGATCAGTCCGGCATCGATTAGCGACAGGCGATTACGGACGAGGGAACGCAAACTTGGAGAAAGAGCGAGAGACAGGCGCTGAGCATTCCGAAACAAGCGGATAATACGTTCTGGGTCCTCGTCGAATATATTTTTGTTATCAGAATGAAGTTCCCCGTTAATCTGCTCGAAGCCGTCCACTCGCTCGCTTGGGATGGCACGGTATGCTCTAAGAACGGCTCCAAAACTTATGGATGATGTGCTGCCGCTTGTTGATCGAACGAGGCGTTGTTCGAGTAAATGGGAGAGTTGATGTATGGTACTTGCACGGGAATAAAAATCTCCCATGAACTTCTCAACTCTAGGGAATATGTCCTCGTCATTGTAGCCAAGCCCCAAACCAACTTCAGGTTGTTTCTCGAGGTGGAGGACGTCGACCGGTCTCTTGCTACGGAAATGAAGTTCGTTTCGTACTCGCAGCAAAAAGGAATAAGCCTCCTGAAAGGACTTTGCCTCGTGCTCGTTCAAGTATCCATGGGAAACAAGGGATTGCATGGCATCATCCCCGAACTTTACCTTGGCCATCCATAAAACACCCTGATAATCACGCATTCCCCCGACTCCATTCTTCAGATCCGGGGCTTGAAGGAATACGGTGCCTCCCTTTTCCGCCCGTCTCGATTGCTGGTGCGAGAGAAGTTCGTTCAAGTATTCGCCGGGCTTTTTTTTCCGGCAGTGGCACATGAACTTTGAGATAAACCTTTTTGCGACTTTGCGATCTCCACAGATGTAACGAGCGTCCAACATGGAGTTTTTATTTCTAATGTCACGCTGAGCCTCGACCAACGCCTCCTTGATTTCACGTGAGGCGTGCCCGACCTTCATCCCGGTATCCCAAAGAGGATAGAGGATTTCCTTGGTCATGGTTTCCTTCAAGAGATCGAGAGACTTTCCCATCGCATTGCGTGGATAGAGAAACATCAGGTCAATGTCGCTGTGCGGGCTAAGCTCACCACGACCGTAACCACCGGTAGCGAGAAGGGCCATGGGCTTGACTTTGACGAGACTTTCCTCGGCTACTTGCAAGGCATAGGCGAACAAACTTTGAATCAGGACATCCATAATGATGGACCTAGCCCGGGTTAGCCTCAGGCCTGAATCTCCCTTAAGATGATACCGCTGAAGCATTTCCCTCTCCAGGCGCACGAATTCCTTTATCATTCCAAGACGAGCGGAATCACTCTGGCCTGAATGAAAGATCAACCGCTTCTCTGCGTGCTGCCTGGTTCTGCGAAATAGCGGGTCGTCTTCCATTTTGGTTTGTATATTTCGATTAGGAGAAACCTCCAAGGTGGGCGAGCCTATTCCTTTCAGGTTGCTCGATTCCTTTAAATTTGTATCATCCGAAACATAAATGGGAGTTTATTATAATGCTATTCATAGATTGGGCGTCGGTATTTTTCTGACAACAAGCTACCTCTTCGCAGAGCCCTATCTTTCTCCTAACGATCCTTTTATCAGGCATGAAATTAGACTGCTTGGTGATCAGATGGGTTTGGAGGGTTTGCAGAATACCTGGCCATTGGATCTTGGAGGTTTATACGGCATGCAAACTGATTACTCGGGCGAATTGCCTCATAATCTTTTAGAAAAAAAATTATCTCAGGAGTCAGATTCCGGGTGGTCTCCGATTTACGCAACCATCGGTCTTGCCGATGACCGGGTGACTGCCCGTGGATTTGGAAACAAGCCAAGATCCAGTTTTTCATCGAATCTCTCGGTTTCCTGGATGAATGATCGTTTTGCTGGAAAACTTTCCTTGAATGCGATTTATGGAATGCAAAAGGATTGGAAGGGAAGGAAGGAAGATGGGTTTGCATGGGACGGTTCATACTTTGGAGCGAGGGTCGGAAATTGGTCCGCAAGTTTGGGGCAAGTGGAAAGATGGTGGGGCCCTGGTTGGGATGGAAGTTTGATCTTGTCCACAAATGCTCGACCCATCCCTGCTTTTTCTATCGACCGTCGCATTCCTGAGGCTTTCGAAACCAAGTGGCTATCGTGGTTGGGCCCATGGAGCGTTCATTCCTTCATCGGGCGACTCGAAGAAGAAAGAACGATTCCCAATCCTTATTTATGGGGGATGCGTGGAGAGATTCGTCCATCGGTCGTGGATGGTTTGGAGATCGGATTCTTTCGCATGATCCAGTTAGGAGGAGACGGACGTCCTGATGGATTGAGTACTTGGGTGGATGCCCTTTTGAGTCAGGACAATTATGGTGCGAATACTGGTAATAACGATGCCTCCAAAGAGCCTGGCAACCAATTGGCGGGCATAGACGCAAGGTGGAAGATTTTGGACTCGCCGCTCGCTTTGTATGGCCAGGTTGTGGGTGAGGATGAGGATAATTTTCTACCCAATTGCCTCATGTTTCAGTATGGCTTGGAAGCTTGGAAAAACTTGGGTGACTCGACCCTTCGTGTTTTTGTAGAGTATGCCGATCTTACCTCTTATTGGTGGACGGGAGATCCACGAACAAGAAACATTACCTACGGTCATCACATTTACAAAGATGGCTTTCGTTATCGTGGTCGTCCAATCGGGCATTGGGCGGATCAGGATTCACAAATGCTGAGCGTGGGGGGGGTGCTTCTTCGAAAGAACGGAATCGGGTGGGGCGTAACCTTGAGATCGGGGAAATTAAACGAGGATGGTTCCGGCAACAACAGTGTTTCAAATGGAATCGCAACTGATTATTCTGCGTTTGAATTATTTAACTCACGCGAGTATCCTTACAGGAGTCTAAAGGTAAACACTTCGATTGGGTGGGAGTCATTGGACGTTGTAGGTGCCAATGAGGATGACGGACTTACATTATCCTTATCCATGACTCGAATATTCTAATTTTCACAACTGATAATTTTAATCATGAATCGTATCATCCTATACACGTTGTTCGTCAGTTTATTGGGTTCCATTCCTCTGTTCGGACAGATCGATCCACGGATCACTTCAGTTCTTTCCAGATTGACTCCCGAGCAAAAGCAAATGCTTGCTTCAAGCGCTGGCATGCTTGGGAAGAGTTCGCAACCAAGAACCATTGCTGAAACAAAAGAACAACAGGAGGTAGATTCTCAAAGCGATAGTTCTAACGCTGACGAGATCAAAGAAGAAAAGGAAGAAGTAAATATTCTTGAGGAACTCCTCTTTCTTGAGCAATTGCTACTTAATGATCTTGTGGCTCTGAAGGCTCGGGAGTTGGATCAGTCCAATGAAGTCAATAGTGCCAATGATGAATTAAGAATGATCGAATCTATAGAGCAAACCAAGCGTTTGCTTTTTGAAATCAAGCAAAAGCAAAGAGATGAGATAGAAAGGCGGTCCCAGGGTTTGCTTGTAGAGTATGACGAGGATGAACTTAAACCTTTCGGGCTAGAGTTTTTCACTGATCTTTCCGAACATGAAATGGATGACATGAGCCTTGTTCCTACGGATTATTTGGTAGGTCCGGGAGATGTTTTGGAAATCTTGCTTTTTGGGCAGAAAAACGAAGCCTTTAATCTTCTCGTTAACAGGGATGGGATCCTTCATTTCCCCAATATTGGGCCGATCAACGTTTTTGAGCAGGGTAGGGATTTTATTGATCTCAAAAATACCATCAATCAAAAGATCAAGGAACATTTGGGTAAAGGCGTGCAGTCATCAATAACTCTAGGAGCCCTCAGGTCCATACAGGTATTCGTGCTCGGACAAGTGAAAAGCCCCGGGAGTCATTTGCTTGCACCTCATTCTTGCATTACGACGGCTTTGCGTGCGGCTGGAGGTATTACTGAAAAGGGATCCATGCGTCAAATATACCTTAAGCGTAAGGGGAAGGCTCAATCGGAGTTGGACTTGTACAACTTGTTGCTGAACGGGGATAGTTCGAATGACAAAGGTTTGAAAGCCGGAGACGTTGTATTCGTACCAGCAGTTGGGCCACAAGTTTCCATTTCCGGGGAGGTTCAGGTGCCTGCAATCTATGAATTGACCGGAAATACATCTCTGGATGCTGCGATAAATTTGGCGGGTGGCATTACTCAGGATGGTTTCTCGAAACTAGTTACTTTGAAAAGACGTAATGATTATGGGCGATATGATCTTCTTACCTTTAATCTGGCAACGGACAAGGATGTGGGAATCAAGGGAGGAGACTTCATCGAGGTGGCCAAAGCGGAAAACAGGTTCGTTCAGGCAGTTGAGATTTTTGGCCCTGTCGAGCGTCCGGGTGCCTACCAGTGGAAAAAGGGTATGTCTCTGAAGAATCTCTTCGCTGAATTCGGATCCTTTTTGGATGTCGCTGATTTGCGCTTTGGTTATATCATCCGCCAAAATGAATTTCGTGAAATTTCAGTTATTCACTTTTATCCCCGTTCCATTATCAAGGGCGAGCAAAACATAGAATTGTTTCAGGACGATCGTATATTCGTTCTTTCCTCAGAATCGATGAGCGACCGCATGAAAGACATAAGAAGAATCGTGCTCGATTTGAAAAAACACACGCCTAATGGAGTACAAGCCAAGTTCGTTGCGGTAGCTGGTGAGGTTCATTTTCCCGGAGAATATCCTCTATCCGAGGGAATGACCGCCAGAGATTTGGTTCTAGCTAGCGGAGGCCTTACGGATGCCGCATATTCCCTCGGTGCTGAGTTGACCCGACTGGGTTTGGATAATCAAAAATTTGCGACTGTCGAACATATCCGTGTTGATACCAATTTCTTCAGGGACTCAAATTCATCCGCCACCTTTAAGCTGTTGCCTTACGACTCCCTTGCCATCAAACCGATTCCCTCCTGGCGTGCAGGAGAAATGATTGAAATCAGCGGCGAAGTCAATTTTCCTGGCAATTATGCGATCAGACCAGGAGAAAAATTGGCTGATATCATTGCTCGTGCGGGGGGGTTGACTGACCGTGCCTTCCCAGAGGGCGCTGTATTTACCAGAAAATCGCTCGCAGAAAAGGAGACGGAGCAGCGCGAACGCTTGATTTCACGTCTGGAGGCGGACCTGGCAGAAGCATCGCTGCAGGCATTGAATTCTCAGGAAGCTTCGCGTTCGGAAACGGCAGCGGACTCCATGCTTAAAAGATTACAGAATACCGAATCTGTAGGTCGATTGGTAATTGATTTATCAGATATCTTATCCAATAAAAAAACTTCTTTCACGGTAAAAGATGGAGACAAGCTTCATGTGCCTGACTTACCATCCTCGGTAAGTGTTGCAGGAGAGGTTCAATTTCCAACGGCGCACCTTTATGATAGTAAATTGGACATGGAAGACTATTTGAATAGGAGCGGTGGCTTTACCCAAAATGCAGACAAAGAGAGGGTTTTTGTAGTCAAGGCAAACGGAGGCGTCCAGGCAAAATCAGCCAATAAGTGGTTTGGTAATTCGGGCAACTCATTTAGCGAAATCAATCCAGGAGACGTTATCGTTGTGCCTATTGACGTCAAGCAGTCGAGGATCTTGGAGCAGTTGAGTTACACATCTCAAATTATTTACCAGATGGCAGTCACTGCAGCTGCGGTTAATTCTTTTTAATTGTAGTTTCGTTGGTTCGATAACGAAGAATAGATAAAGTTCAGTTTGTTCAAAAAATCTTGAACAAGCATCTTTTTTTTGTCAAAAACTAATCTGATGAATACATTTTCGCTTACAGATCCAGCCCTGTCTGAAAAGGTCGAAGGGTTGGACGAATGGGAAAGTGCAGTGATAGATTTGTTTCTCAATGCGGCGAACTCGTTTGGCTTGCCCAAGTCCTACGGACAGATTTATGGACTTCTTTTCTGTAGGGATCAAGCATTGTCGATGGATGAGGTGATGGATTTGCTGCAAATCAGCAAGGGTTCAGCAAGTCAGGGATTGCGTGCCTTAAGGCAACTTGGGGCAGTTTCTTCCACTTTTTCACCTGGCGACCGCAAGGAGCGTTTCGTTGCAGAGATTCGTCTACGGAAACTGGTAAGTGGTTTTCTGCGGGAGCAGGCGGACCCACACCTCGAAAAGGGGGTGGCTCGTCTAAAACAGATCGAGGGGTTGCTCGAAGGTTCAGGTTCTAAGGATTCCCGGATCAGGGGAGCCCGCAGGCATGAGATTTTATCAGGTTGGCACCGGCAAATGAGCCGGTTGCTGCCCTGGGTCAAGATGATCGTGGGAAAGAGCGATCGGTTGCCCCAAAAAAACAAAGATTAACCAAGCTAGGATATCCACGATTCCGATTGGCTTTGCTTGTCGCAAACGGCCAAGGGCGGTAGCGTATTCAATTTATTGTTATGACTGAAGAAACAAAATCATCCACTAAATATGTCATGGTCGAATCAGGTCCTTCGGTAGATGAGGATGAGATCGACTTGCTCGAACTCTTTCGCACTCTCCTTCAGGCATGGAAGACCATCGTGGGAATTACTATTGTTTGTATTGTTATGTCATTTGGCTATTCTCTCCGTATTCCTGTGGTTTTCGAGGCAGAGACACTCCTTGCTCCAGTATCGGAAGAAAAGTCCAGTGCATCCTCTGCTTTGAGTCAGTTTGGTGGATTGGCCTCGATGGCTGGAATTTCCATACCGACAAGTACAAATACTGAAAGGACACTCGCTATTTTAAAAACCCGCGTGTTTCTAAAAAAGTTCGTTACTCAGAAAAATATTCTACCCGAAATTTTTAGTGATTATTGGGATAGATCATCTAATTCTTGGATACTTCAAGATGGACAAGATGCCTTTGAGGAAGATGATGCAGTAGAAATTCTCCGTAATGCTATCAAAACCGATAAACAATCAGGATTGATTAAGCTTACCTTTCACTGGAAGGATTCAGTAATTGCAGCAGAATGGGCTAACGATTTGGTTAAGCAATTGAATAAACAATTGCGTTTAAAGGCCATTGCCGATTCCCAAAAACGAGTAGGGTACCTCGAGCGGGAACTATCCAAGACTTCATTGCAAGACATGCGTGCCGTGCTTTACAACCTGCTCGAGTCTGAAAAACAGAAAGCCATGCTTGCCAATGTAAACGAGGACTTTGCCTTCGAGGTAATCGACCCCGCTGTGGCCCCCGAAACTCGGGAAAAGCCAAATCGCAAATTAATCG
>JAYOWQ010000011.1:35395-35974 GCA_038152055.1 Opitutales bacterium
ATGTCGGTCTCCCCTTATCCCTTCAGTTTGCCCGATCAGGCGTAAAAGTACTGGGGCTTGATCTTGATCCGCAGAAAGTTGAATCGATTAATGCTGGTGAAACTTATTTAAAGCATTTTTCATCTGAAAGTATTGCAGAACAAGTTAGTGCAGGCCGTTTTGAGGCATCTACTGATCCTTCCCGCCTATCTGAGGTGGAAGCGGTTCTCATTTGCGTTCCCACTCCTCTAGATGAACATCGTGAACCTGACCTGTCCTTCGTTCTCGATACAGCCCGTAACATCGCACCACATTTACCCAAGGGTGTGCTCGTTACCCTGGAATCGACTACCTATCCAGGGACTACGGAAGACGAACTCCGTCTGGTTTTGGAAGAAGGCTCTGGGATGAAGGCTGGAGTTGACTTTCACTTAGCCTATTCTCCAGAGCGTGAAGATCCCGGTCGCGAGGATGCCAGTGTAAAAACCATCCCCAAAGTGGTGGGTGGATATACCCCTAAATGTGGGGATCTAGCTGAATCCCTTTATGGACAGGCACTGGATAAAATTCACCGCGTTTCATCCTGCAAAGCCGCAGAAG
>JAYOWQ010000012.1:0-35130 GCA_038152055.1 Opitutales bacterium
ATTCCATAATGACCACGGTTTTACCTACACCAGCACCACCAAATGCCCCCACTTTTCCTCCTTTGATGAAAGGACAGATCAAATCAATCACCTTGATGCCAGTCTCAAGAATATTGGCTTCGGTATCTTGGTCGACCAAGGTGGGTGCCTGACGGTGTATAGGTCTGGTTTCAGAGTGACCGCATTCACCCTTGTTATCAACGGTATCTCCAGTGACATTGAAAATTCTTCCAAGTACTTTCTCCCCAACAGGCACGGAGATGGGGTTAGCGGTGTTCAACACATCCATTCCACGTACTAGCCCTTCTGTGGAAGACATGGCAACCGCGCGTACACGGTTTTCTCCAAGATGCTGCTGCGTTTCCAAAACGAGCTTTGCTTCGCTGGAATCGTCCAATTTGTAAGTGACTTCAAGGGCGTCGTAAATCTTGGGCATCTTGCTAGCGGGGAATTCAGCATCTACGACTGCCCCAATGACTTGAATGATTTTTCCTTGGCTTGTGTTTGAGTGGTCCTGTTCCATGGTAAAATGAGGGTTTAGTTGGAAAGTGTGGCGGCGGAAATTTCCAGAATTTCCTGTGTGATAGCGGCTTGTCGAGCCCTGTTGTACTGAAGGGTCAGGTCATTAAGCAGGTTGCCAGCGTTGTCAGTTGCGGTTTTCATGGCAACCATTCGGGCACTGTGTTCGGATGCCTGCGATTCCATCACCATTTGGTGAATCTGTTGCTTCAGGTAAAGAGTACCCAACTCAGCAAGAACCTCGTCTCTGTTTTCGATGAGTATCTCTCGTTTGTCCTTAGGTACTTCGTGATCGTTGATCCCAAATCGTTGGTGGAGCTTTTGGCTCATTTCATCGAGATCGTTGAGGGGAAATAACCTTACAAGCTCAGGTTCTTGTCGCAACGTGTTAATGAATCCAGTGTGCAGGACTTCGATGGTATCAATCTGATCGTCTCCATATGCACGCAGCAGGAATTCAATGATGGGCTTGATATCGGAATAGCGTGGTTTATCTGGCAGGCTGAAGTCAGCGAGCAAGTCTCGGTGCGTACGTGAAAGATACTGTGTCGCCCGTTTACCGACCGATACGAATTTGGCAGAGGAATCTACATCGGAAAGCATCCTGAATAGATTAGAGTTGAGAGCTCCGCAAAGGCCCTTGTCGGTCCCGATTACAAGAATGCCCCGGTGACGCACCGGTCTTTCATTGAAATATTTGTGAGTGATTTCTTCAAACTCATGGGCGACCGAAACAATGACGTCGGCAAGCAACATAGCGTAGGGTCGACCACTTTTTGCCGCATCCTGCGCCTTCTTCATCTTGGAAGTGGCAACCATCTGCATGGCTCGAGTGATTTGGCGGGTACTTTTTACCCCCTTGATTCGTAATCGAATGTCACGCGTGTTGGCCATAGACTAAACAGTAATGCTAAAAAAGAGATCAGGTTCAGGAGAATGTACGCTTCCAATCCTCAACTGAACTGCGTAGTTTTTGCTCGGTGTCCTCTTCCAGTTTTCCGGATGAATAAATGAGTTCACAAGCTTCCTTACCTTGAGTTTCCATGTATTCTCTGAGACTCTGCGTGGCTCGGTTGACATCGGCCACTGCGATGGAATCAAAGAAATTGTTTTGCATGGCCCACATGATGGCAGTTTGGACTTCTACAGCGATAGGGTTGGATGCGGTTTGCTTGAAGAGTTCAACGATTCGGGCACCGCGGTCCAGACTTGCTTTAGTGGCGGCGTCTAAATCAGATTCGAACTGGGAAAAGGCAGCGAGTTCGCGAAACTGGGCGAGTTCAAGCTTCACTTTACCAGCGACTTTCTTGTAAGCCTTGATCTGAGCAGCTGATCCAACGCGGGAGACGGATAAACCGACGGATACCGCTGGGCGAATCCCTTTGTTGAAAAGATCAGTTTCAAGAAAGATCTGACCGTCGGTGATTGAAATCACATTGGTTGGAATGTAACCGGAAACATCGCCCATCTGAGTTTCGATAATGGGCAGAGCGGTCAAAGAGCCATTACCGCTGTTCTCGTTGAGGCGGGCGGAACGTTCAAGGAGCCGAGAGTGGAGATAGAAAACGTCGCCCGGGTATGCCTCACGCCCGGAAGGACGCTTAAGAATCAGGGAAATCTGGCGGTAAGCGACCGCGTGCTTAGATAAGTCATCATAAACGATCAAGGCGTCCATCCCATTTTCCATATACCATTCGCCCATGGCGCATCCCGAATATGGAGCCAGGTACTGATTGGCGGGGTTATCTGCAGCCGGTGCGGAAACTATGGTAACGTATTCCATTGCACCGCTCGCTTCGAGGGCCTTGATTGTACGAGCAACGTTTGCATTTTTCTGCCCAACCGCGACATAGATACAAAAGACAGGACGAAAGTCGGGATCCCCGGATTTTTCGCCCTGTTTGTTTATCTTGGCCTGATTGATGATCGTATCAATGGCAATGGTGGTTTTTCCGGTGGAACGGTCTCCGATGATCAACTCGCGCTGGCCTCTACCAATGGGAACCATGGAGTCAACCGCCATGATACCAGTTTGCAAGGGCTGATCTACAGACTTTCTAGGGATTATTCCAGGGGCAATTCTCTCTACCGGTAAAGTTGTTTCTGCATTGATTGCACCTTTACCGTCCATAGGACGGCCCACCGCATCCACTACCCTGCCAAGCAGTTCTTTGCCAACAGGCACCGAAAGAAGATTGCCCGTGGTACGGGCTTCATCGCCTTCTTTCAGGGAGCTTACGTCTCCAAGTAAAACGCAACCGACAGAATTTTCCTCCAAGTTCAACGCAATGCCCAACACGTTATTGGGGAATTCGATCATTTCGTTATACATCACTTTAGACAGCCCATCGACTCGGGCAACACCATCGGCAAGGGTGGTTACGGTACCGACGTTGGTACAAGTGGGATCTGTGGAAAGACTTTCAATTTCCTTTCGAATAAGTTCGGTAATGGCACTCATTGTGATAAGATGGAGTAAATTATAAGGTAAGAGATTGTGAGAGTTTGGATAATCTCGATTGAATCGAATCTTCGAAGACATCATCAACAAGTCGTAACCGATATCCTGCTATAAGGTGTTCGTTATAGGATGTGCGCAAATCAAGAGATCGGGAACTAATTTGGCTGATTTTGTTTTTCAAATCTGCAACGATGGATTCGTTGGGTTGGCAACCGAGTTCAATTTCCAGATATTGCAGCCGAAGCTTTTTCTTGATTTCGCACAAGTACAATCTGAGGATCTCCAGGTGGCGCAAGGGTTTGCTTTCCCGAAGAGCGGACAGTACTTCCTCGACAAGGGAAAGTTCCACTATTCCCTTGTCGTTGACTGAACTCCTGACCAGTTCTCGAACAAGTGAATTGTACTTGGATGTCATGGACAATTGTTTCAGGATGCAAGTTCCAATTCACTTGCCGCCCGGGAAGAGAATCTTTCCTTTTCCTCTTCGGAAAGTTCCTTGGACAGAACCTTGGAAGTGGTGAGCACGACAAGTGAAGCAATTTCCTTGCGGGCCTCCTGGAGTAATCGCTCGCGTTCCTGCTCCATGGCAATTTTAGCTTTGGCAATGATTTCCTCGGCTTGATTGCGGGCATCTTCCTTCTGTGACTCGATCAATGCCTTCGCTTGCTCTTGGGCGGAAGAAATGGTCTTCTTGGCCTCAAGAGAAGCTTGTTGCAAGGTTTCTTGCTGTTGTTTTTCAGTTTCCTCCAATTCGAGTTTTATCCGGTCGGCATTCTTAAGGGAATCAGATATCTGTTTTTCACGTTCCTGGATGGTGGAAAGAATGTTCTTGAAAGCAAATCTCCAGATTACAAATGCTACAATGAGGAAGTTGATCGCTTGGGCGATTAGCATGGGCCAATCAATACCAAAGGTGTTAACGATACCCTCAACCGTATCTCCAAGGCTAGCTAGAACGTTCATGGAAGATGGAGGAGAGTGTCCGTATTAAAGGAAGAGAGAATAGAATGCAACAGCTTCGGCGAGAGCCATGCCGATAATAGACTGAACGAGGATGGCCCCAGATGCATCGGGATTACGACCAACTGCTTCAGCGGCTTTCATGCCGACAATGCCAACTCCGATTGCGGCGCCTAGGCAACCTAGTCCTGCTTGAATGGAACCAGTGATTCCGGATACTTGTTCAGATGCTTGTGCGAGTACTTCGATCATTTTAATAGGTAATTTGTTGGTTATAATTTATGAGTGCGTCTGTCTACGATTGAACATAGTCACAAACAAAAATTTAGTGATGCTCTCCATCGTCGTGATTGCAGATCAATCCGATGTAAACGGAAACGAGGAGCATGAAAACAAGAGCTTGAACCAGACCAATGAGAACTTCCATAAAATAGAAAGGAACAGGAAGCACCCAATTGAGTTGCGGAACTAAATAAAACATGCTGTGCAATAAACTCTCTCCCCCGAAAACGTTTCCAAACAGACGGAAAGTCAGGGACACGGGACGAAACAGTATCGACAGGACTTCGATCACGCCGACCGCAAGAAATATGATCCCGAGCAGACCGAATATGACCGAGCTCACTTCTGATTTATCGGCCTTGTTCCCAAACCAATCCTTTATGATCGCTTTAAACCCGGCAAACCTTACAATAAAGTAAATCCAAAAAATGTTGGCTACGAGGGCAAGGGCCAGAGTCATGTTCAAATCCGCGTTTCCGGGGCGGATGAGGGCCTCCTTGACAATAAAATGACCATCCGCTGCGATATGGCCCTTGCCAATGGTGCCGACACCAGGAAGCAAGCCACTCCAGTTATGGATCAAAATAAAAAAGAACAAGCCACTAAGTAACCAGAATGAAGGAAAGAAGACCCTTTTTCCTACAATGGGTTCGATTATATTTCGGATGCCACCGATGACGGACTCCAATACAAGTTGGCCTTTCGTTGGAATCAATTGAGGTTTGCCGACGAGAATTTTGACGAGAAAAATTAGGAGTATGGAAATTACCCAACTCGTAACCATGGAATTTGTGACAGGCAGAAATCCAATATTTGTTACTCTGTCCGCAGTTACTTTAACACCATCACCTGCGGCATCGACCAAGGTAAGAGGGAAAGAAAGAAGGATTAAATTTGCTAATATTCTCACCAAAAAAGTTTAGCTATAAGTGAAAGTTGTATCGCAGTCAATCTACAAGTGAAGGATTAAATTAACTAGTGAGAAATTAAGGAAAGGCAGGCAGTATATTAGCCTGCCTTATACTCTTGCGGCGGAGCAGGTGTGGGAAAACTCAAAGAGATTCTGAAAAAAACTGTTAGTTTCACAAGGCCATGCTTCATCTGACATTTCCCATGATGAACTGCGATGCAGAAGGTTCGTAGTCCAATTGAAATATCCCAAGTGGTCGGTTCTGAAAAAAATCTTTGATTGATAAGAGGAAACAGTGGCCAGCAATTCAAGGAATTCGCTCTGAATGATGCGCTTCTTGAAATGACGCTTTTTGGGCCATGGGTCTGGAAACATAAAGGTAGTGGATAAAATTTTCAGGTTTGCAGGTATGGATTGTAAGAATTCAGAAGCTTCAGCTTTCATGAAAAATACGTTTTCGATCATGAGATTGTTTTTCTTTGCTTGGGATTTTCTTATCCGCTTGCTAAGCAAATCGATTCCTACAAAAACATGATCAGGACGTCCTAGTGCGAAAGAAGTAAGCCAGTGACCATGACCGCAACCAATCTCGAGATGCAACCCTAAAGAAGCTCTTTTTAAAACTTGAGGCAAGACCTCAGTATTGATTGCCTCCCCTACCCTTTTTATTCTCTCGTTCCTTTTGGATAAATAATGAGGAATATCTGTATGATATGGATCAGGTTTCGGGTTCATCCACTGAAACCTTTGCATGCCTCTGCAAATAAATATGCAAAATACCAATATCCGATGGATTGACTCCGGAGATGCGCCCAGCCTGACCAAGGGTGTCAGGTTTGATCTGAGTTAACTTTTCTATACATTCGGTACGTAAACCAGGAAGTTCCGAATAATCAAAATCAGGGGGAATGGCAATTGAAGAGGATAAATGGATTCTTTGCGTTGCCTTCACTTCCCGTAGTAAGTAACCCTCATAAATGATTCTGTAAAGTACTTCATCTTTGATGCAATTCGGTAAACCTGTGAAATCAGCAGGCAAATCAATTTCAGTAACAGGTTGGGATTTGATAAGTTGGGCAAAGGATTTTCCCGTTGAGGATTTTAATTTGGATAATAGATCTACCCATAGCTTAACTTGATGGAGACATGAACTAACAGAAGCTCTGCGGGTCTCTGAAAGTAGATCAAAGGATTTCATTGATTCAAGGTACCTGAATTCAGCGCTTCCGTGATTGAACAACAACCTATGCTCTGCACGACTGGTAAACATTCTGTAGGGTTCCGTAACCCCTTTTGTAACAAGATCATCTATTAGAACACCTATGTAACCCTCGGTACGCTTAGGATAAAACAAATTAAATCCCTTAGCTTTTCTCGCAGCATTGATTCCAGCTACGAGACCTTGTGCGGCCGCCTCTTCATAGCCCGAGGTTCCGTTAATTTGACCGGCAAAGAAAAGTGATGAAACCATTTGTGATTCAAGATGATGGCTCAATTGGGTTGGTGGTGCGTAATCATACTCAACGGCATATGCGGGCCTTATAATTACGGCTTGTTCAAGACCTGGAATTGTCCTAATTAATTCCTGCTGAATAGCAAAGGGTAAACTTGTAGACAAACCATTAACATACCATTCATCTGAATTTACCCCTTCTGGTTCAAGGTGAATTTTATGGGAATTCTTTGAGGAAAAACGGACTACCTTGTCCTCAATGCTTGGACAATAACGTGGACCCGTACCAATTATATCCCCTTTATACAATGGAGAAAGATGTAAATTCTTATTAATAATATCATGCGTTGCAGATGACGTCTCGGTCATATAGCACTTGATAAGGTTTCTACCCAATTGGTTGAATTCTTTTTGGTGCCATTTTCCGAGATGTTCCACATGGAACGTTTCATCTTCCGATCTAGATTCGTAAAAAGCGAATCTAGTTGGATTTGAATCACCACATTCATGATGCAAGTTGCTCAGATTTAATGACTTTCCAAGTAATCTCGGGGGAGTACCTGTCTTAAATCGCATTAATTGTATTCCATTTTCTACAAAATGCGATGAAAGTCCCTTGGCGGAGTGGTCGCCCAATCGTCCGCCTTCTCCTTTTTGCTTCCCAATATGTGTGTTAGCCTGAAGAAATGTCCCCGTCGTTACCACAACTGTCTTGGAGTAAAATTTTAAACCAAAGTTAGTTTCCACACCTATGCATATTGAATCTTCAACAATCAAACCATTTACCATTGCCTGAAAAAGGGTTAAATTTGCTTGAAGTTCAAGCACGTGCTTCATTCTAATTTGATAAGCTTTCTTATCGCACTGGGCGCGAGGTGCTTGTACGGCTTTCCCCTTAGAAGTGTTTAACAATTTGAATTGAATTGCTGTAAAGTCTGTATTCAAGGCCATTTCACCACCCAGAGCATCTATTTCACGGACAATTTGTCCCTTTCCCTGTCCTCCAATTGCGGGATTGCAACTCATCTGGGCGATTGTATCAAGGTTCCCGGTTAACAAGAGTACTTCCGCCCCTTGCTTGGATGCCGCAAGAGCTGCTTCACACCCTGCGTGTCCCGCTCCACAAACAATTACGTCGTATGGTTTTTCGGGTTTGTTTTCCTTTAATGACATGTTTATTTTCCTATGCAGAATTGATGGAATATTTTATCGAGGATATGTTCATTGGTTTTCGATCCAATAATCTGGTCGATATCCTCTCGAGCTGTTTTCAAATGTGTGGCAACCAGCTCCAGATCAAGACCAGCATTGAAACCTGAAACAAACTCTTCCATTTTTTTCACACATGATTTGACTAGATATTCATGTCTGTTTGCCAGATAGATATAATCTTCTTGGTTTTTACCATAAATATCATCCAATTCCTGATTTAGCTTTCTAATCAATTCGTCAATTCCATGTCCCTTTAAACAACTAATTTGTTGCTGTTTCAGGTCACTTAACTCAGGGCGCCATCCAGTAGTGCCCAGATCGATTTTATTTCTAACCAGTATGGTAATTTTGTTTTTTACGATAGGAATCAAATTCTCCAGGAGATCGTTAGGGTAGGGGACAGACCCATCTATCACCCACAACAATAAGTCTGCTTCCGCAATTTGTTCAAATGAAAGTCCCACTCCGATTTTCTCAACTTCATTTTCAGAATTATTCAATCCAGCAGTATCCACGAGGGTAATCCAATGCAGGCCAACTTTTAAATCCATTTCTAGGTAGTCTCTGGTTGTTCCAGCCTCTTGATGGACTATTGCCCTAGCTTTTCCCGTAATCGCATTGAATAAACTGCTTTTTCCCGCATTAGGCAGACCGATCAAGGCGATTCGTATTTTCTTATTCCAGAATTCAGTTTTTGTTCCTTCTTCCAGCAAGCCTCTTAGTTCAATAAGAATTGAATTGGTCAATTCCGTCTCATGTGATCGATCGCTTGATCCAGTGTCATCTTCAGGAAAATCGATCTGGGCTTCAACCAATGCCTGTATTTGAAGGATTGTATCTTGTATCTTCGTTAGTTTTTTCGATAGGTGTCCTTTTAAGTTTTTTTGCGAGGCAATCAATGCATGTCTGTTTTTGGCAGATATAACTTGAGCGACTGCCTCGGCCTGTGAAAGGTCGATTTTACCGTTGAGGAATGCGAGTCTCGTAAATTCACCAGGTTCAGCCAACCGACACTTTCTATTTAGTAAATCTTCACATATCAGTTCCGTTATCAGGGGATTGCCATGACAGGATATTTCTATCGATGCATCACCTGTGTAAGACTTACCTTCTTCAAAAAATGTAACCATCACTTGATCCAAAAGCTTTCCTCCTATGTCATGATAGTAGCCTAATTTCACTTTCCTTGGTTGAAGACGCGGTATGCTCAATGCGTGTTTCAATATTTGATGACACATTGATCCGCTGATTCTAATGACGGCGATTGACGATTCGCCAGGAGGCGTAACTTGTGCAAAAATGGTTTCCATCACCGCAGTGAAGGGTAGTGGGGCAACCGAAAATCAGTCGACTTCCTCGGTATCTCCTTTCGCCAAAACCGATCCAACAGAAACTTGTACCTTCTCCATAATGGCAGAGGTTATTTTATCCATCATTTGGGGATTTTCCGAAAGAGTCTGTTTTGCGGATTCTCTGCCTTGACCGACCAGGTCGCCTTCAAAGGATATCCATGCACCTTTTTTGGTTAGTATTTGGTGATCTATACCTAGGTCAATCACTGAACCTGTTCTTGATATGCCCTCGCTGTACATGATATCGAATTCGCATGCAGTAAAGGGCGGAGCGACCTTGTTTTTTACCACTTTCAGTCTGGTTCGTGAACCAGTAACGGTTCCGTTGGCCTCCTTGATTTGACCTATTCTACGAATATCCATTCGAACCGAACAGAAAAACTTGAGGGCTCGACCTCCGGGGGTTGTTTCGGGACTACCAAACATAACGCCTATTTTTTCACGAATTTGGTTGGTGAAAATACAAACGCAATTCGTCTTGGATATTGCTGCGGTCAAACGTCGCATAGCTTGACTCATCATCCGAGCTTGCAAGCCAACCGTCGTATCTCCCATCTGACCTTCAAGTTCCTGCCTGGATACCAATGCAGCAACCGAATCGACAACAATTACGTCAATTGCTCCGGATCTGATCAGAGTTTCAGTAATGTTTAAGGCATCTTCACCGCTTTCAGGTTGAGATACCATTAGATTATCCAAGTCAACCCCAACGACTTTAGCATACCTTGGGTCCAGAGCATGTTCAACATCGACAAATACGGCGTTTCCACCCTTGCGTTGAGCTTCGGCTATCACGCTCAGGCAGAAAGTGGTTTTTCCTGATGATTCCGGTCCATAAATCTCTACTATTCTTCCTCTTGGGAGACCTCCAACGCCAAGGCAAAGATCAATGGCGAGAGATCCGGTAGAAATCACGGAAACGTTCATTTTTGTTGCATCACCAAGTTTCATCAAGGCTCCTTCACCAAATTTTTTATTTATACTTTGGAGGGCTAGATCCAGATCGGACGTTGATTTATTCGTTTGTTTTTCTGAAGCTTTGGACATGTTGATGTAGAATTAGAAGACTTGAATTTGGTACATGATTCTTTTAAGGCAAGATATTTTGTCCAAAGATGAATTTTTTCAAAAAAAGATCGGTTCGGCAGGTCTAGGATAGTACAATAAAAGGGCAGTAACATCCTCGACTGTAGGAACTCAAGGAATGATTTGTGCCTGCAATACGGTTCGGTAACCTATGACCCACTTTCAATCTATTGCCACTTCACATGCGGTCTTAACCATTTTACAGGAATGAGATTGATTCCATTCTATGCAAACTGTAAGACAAATTAGGTTCTGTCGCGGGAGGATTCAGTTAATTGAGGTTATGTTAAAACATATTGTCTGGGATTGGAATGGTACTCTTTTAGACGACGTTGAGTTGTGTGTGGATATCCTAAACAAAGCACTTCTTGAGCACGGAAAAGAAAGAATCACCGTATCTGAATACAGAAGAACCTTTTTTTTCCCAGTGGCAGACTTTTATGAAACCCTCGGTCTGCCATCTGATGGACCGACATACGATCGTTTGGCTGAGAATTACATTATAGAATACCGCAAACGCTACAAAGAGTGCAAATTACATGAAGGAGCAGCTCAGGTTGTTCGTAAATTACAATCGTTAAAAATTTCACAATCCATTCTTTCAGCAGGCAAACTCTCAGATCTTACTGATTTTACCGCTCATTATGGAATTGATAAATTGATGAAAAAAATTGACGGAGCCAGTGATATCCGTGCCACTGGAAAGGCAGATAGAGCTTTGTCTCACGTTTCAAGCTTTGAGCTAAAACGAGATCAAGTGCTGTTCATTGGAGATACCTGTCATGACTCTGAGGTTGCGCGAAAGGTTCAATGCAGGGTGCTACTTTTTGAAGGCGGACACAAAGATCTTGAGAGCTTGATGCATGCATCTGCTCCAGTTATCAAGTCTTTGATCGATGTGCTTGGATGGGTTCGTAATTGACCGGTATGTTGCAACCGTTAGTTTAAAATGCTTCTTAAATGAGCAGGGTATTCATCAAAACATATGGTTGTCAAATGAACGAGCGCGATTCCGAAGCCGTCATTTGCAGACTTATCGAAAATGGTCATGAGATAACCGATGACGAGAAAGCAGCCGACGTAGTTTTGTTAAACACATGCTCAGTAAGAGAAAAAGCTGAACAAAAAGCTATTGGCAAGGCATCAAGAATCTTGAATTCCTCCTCTCCTGCAAAGCCGGTCGTGGGAATATTAGGTTGCATGGCGCAAAATCGTGGAGAATCTCTGTTCGATTTACTGCCTGGACTGAGTTTAGTAGCTGGCACTCAACAATTTCATAAGGTTCCAGATTTGATTGAAAAGACCAATGGATTCAACCAAGTCATTGACCTGAACGAAGAGGAAGGCTCTCAAAACGAAATCAAGCATCACATCAATCAAGGCGCCAGTCCGACTGCATTTGTTTCAATTATGCAGGGCTGCAACATGAATTGCAGTTTCTGTATCGTACCCAAAACCCGTGGGAGGGAAAGATATCGGCCGATGACTGAAATCCTGGAAGAGATTGAACAACTCAAGGATGTGGGTGTGAGGGAAGTCACTTTGCTCGGCCAAATAGTCAATGCATATGGACGCGGACAAATGGCCAGTTTGGACAATAAGTCTCCTTTCGTTCAACTTCTTGAAAAAATACACCGAATTGAAGGTATTGAGCGCATTCGCTTCACTTCACCTCACCCCATATCTTATGGGAGTGATTTGATCGAGGCATTTGCCCGCCTTCCAAAGTTGGGTAAATACGCCCACCTTCCCATGCAAAGCGGGTCAGACCGCATCTTGAAGGCTATGAATCGTCCGTACAAAATCGACAGATTCCTGAGTATTGTTGATCAACTGAGAAATAAGGTGCCTGGGATGCGATTGAGTACTGACATCATTGTGGGATTCCCTGGAGAAACCAACGAGGATTTCGCTCTTACCAAAAAAGCTTTTATCAGGGCGGGATTCGAAATGGGATTCATTTTCAAGTACAGTGATCGATCGGGAACGCCTTCGGTTGCTTTGAGAGACAAGATTGACCAAGTGGAATTGGAGCATCGCAATCAGGAACTGCTGAAGCTTTTGGAAGCCCAGTCGTATTCATCAAACCTCAAATTAATCGGAAAGGGTATGGAGGTCCTTGTTGAAGGTATTTCGCGAAAGGGAAATGGCCAACTCATGGGTAGAACCGTTTGTTTCCGAAAGGTAAATTTCAAAGGAAGCCCTTCTTTAATCGGAAAAGTTAAGTTCGTGAAGATCGTACATGCTTCGGCTTCGAGTTTATCGGGTGAATTATATCAATGAGGTAGTGCCATGCCTTTAGTCTATTTTAGTTTTGCGACAGGTATTATTTTCACTGCTCTGGGATTTCTTATAGCCATGGGAGGCGAAAAAGTACGTTCTGCAATCCTTGGCTTTCCGCGTTCACAACAGTGTAGTATGTGGTTTGTGGGTATGGCCACAGTATGGTTTTTATTAAGGCATGTTGCTAATCTAAGTGAAGCTGACTTTGGGAATTACAAGTTTTTAATCGGTACCATTGCCATTTCTACGGCTATTCTTTCTTTCAGGTTCGTCCCTGACTTCCTCGCGGTTCGAGGCCTTGCAATGTTGATCTTGCTTTGGTCTAGAGAGGTTTTGGATTCGGCTTTCCTGCATGATGCGAATAGTCGATTGATTTTAGTTTCAATCATTTATGGGCTTATCATTTCATCGATTTATTTAGGAGCATGGCCCTATAGAATGCGCGAAATTCTTATATGGTTGAATGCAAAGAACGGAAGAATGAATTTTCTTGGTTTGAGCTTTGGCCTTTCGGGGTTTTTGATTTTCGCACTCTCTTTCACATACTGATTTACTTCGTCTTTTTAAAAATTGGCATGAGTTTGATTCTTGCAATTTCAGGCCCTGCAGCCGTTGGAAAAACTACCATTTGTGAACGCTTGACTAGTGAATTTGGCTATGAACTGAACCGTTTGGTCACTGCAACAACTCGATCGCCCAGATTAGATGAAAAGCATGGAGTGGATTATTTCTTTCTAAGCAGATCAGAATTTGACGAGAAGTTAAGCGCAGGCTGCTTTTTAGAGCACGAAGTCATTCATGGCAACAAGTACGGCATTCTTAAAAAGACGGTATTGGATGCGCAAGGCGCCGGTTCCAATATCTTGCTAAACATTGACGTAAATGGTGCTGCTAGTCTAAGAAAATTTTGTCAGACGGAGAAGCAATTGAACGGATGCCTCAAAACGATTTTTATTAAACCGTCAAGTTTGGACGAACTGGTTGTACGAATCCATACTAGAGCTAGTGAAAGTGACGAACAGAAGAGAGTTCGTCTCGCTAACGCAGAGGCTGAAATCCTGAGAGCAGGGGAATTTGATTTTGTTTTGGAATCTTCGGATAGGAATTCAGACTACCTTAAAGTCAAGGAAATCTACCTTGATTTAAAGTAGGGTGGGGGAGGAACCGCAAGTAATATATTCTTATTTCAAAAGTGTAATTTCTGGCCGATTAGGGTTCAGCCAATCCAAATGGAAACGCTCTCCTCGCTTATGGTC
Source organism: Opitutales bacterium (assembly GCA_038152055.1). GTDB lineage: Bacteria > Verrucomicrobiota > Verrucomicrobiia > Opitutales > Seribacteraceae > Chordibacter. The sequence continues at coordinate 13,775 of JAYOWQ010000012.1, forward strand.
GATTCTTTCGTAGGTATGCGCCCCGAAATAATCTCTCTGAACTTGCAGCAAATTTTGAGGTAGCTGCTCACTACGGTAAGAATCATAGTAAGCAAGCGCAGACGAGAAGGTGGGAACTGGAACACCCATTGATACTGCGAACGAAACGACCTTCCTCCAGTTTGCTTGATAAAGATTGATAGAGTCCCTGAAATAATCATCAAGCAAGAGGTTGGCCAGTTCTTTGTCTTTATCGAACGCATCGGTTATTTTCTGTAGAAAAGCAGCTCTGATGATACACCCACCTCGCCAGATTTTGGCTATTTCGCCAAATTTTAAATCCCATCCATATTCGACTGCAGCAGTTTTCATGAGTTGAAATCCTTGTGCGTAAGAACAAATTTTGGAACAATACAATGCTCCACGAATGGCCTCCAAAAAATCTGTCTTATCGGTGGAAAGTGGAAAATTCTTGGCGGGACCGAATAAAATGCTGCTGGCGTGAACCCTTTCTTCCTTAATTGCACTCATGCATCTTGCGAAAACTGCCTCGGCTACGGTGGGGGCAGGAGTACCCATATCCAGCGCATTAACGGAGGTCCATTTGCCGGTACCTTTCTGACCCGCCGCATCCAAAACGAAATCTACTAAAAACCCATCTTTTTGCGGATCTTTTTGTTGGAGTGCATCCGCAGAAATATCCATCAAGAAGGAATCAAGCTCACCATCATTCCAGACCGAAAAAGTTTCACCGATTTCATTGGCCGGCATATCTAGAAGAGAACTCATTAAGTGATATGCTTCGCAAATCATTTGCATGTCACCATATTCAATGCCGTTGTGAACCATCTTAACGTAGTGACCCGCCCCATTTTCGCCAATGTATGCAGCGCATGGAACGCCCCCTTCGATAGGATTACCAGGGGAACCACCAGCGAGCGGTTTGCCTGAATCTGCATCTACTTTTGCGGAGATACTAAGCCATGCATCTCGTATTTGATCCCATGCAAACTTGGAGCAACCAACCATCAGCGAAGGACCAAGGCGAGCACCTTCCTCCCCACCGCTGACACCCGAGCCAACGAAGTGAACGCGTGCAGAGGAAAGTTCTTTTTCTCGCCTAATCGTATCAGTCCATTTGGCATTACCTCCATCTATGATAATGTCATCCGGCTCCAGAAGGGGCAAAAGCATTTGGATGACATCATCGGTCGCTGAGCCAGCTTGTACCATGATGATTACTTTTCTAGGCTTATTCAATGAATGAACAAAATCATCCATTGTTTTAAACCCTCTTAACCCTGACGTTTGTGAATTGCTATCAAGAAATCCAAGCGTTTTTTCGTAGGTGCGATTAAAAACGGATACTTTATATTTGTGATCAGCTATATTAAGGGCAAGGTTTTGTCCCATTACCGCCAAGCCGATCAGACCAAAGTCTGATAAATCTTGCATGATTAAGTGCTAAAGTGGAGATGCGTCTTTGAAGTCTTCTTTGAGCTTTTCGTCAATAGGAGGTTCGTCAATTTGTACGACAACCGGTCGTTTATACAACTTAGCAGGGTTGGTAAATCTGGGATTGATGCCAAATTTCTTCATTAGAAGAAGCATGTCGCTAGAATTCGTTCGCAATGAGTTTAAAGATGAACTCGAACTGGAATTCGATGCAGCTTTTACATTGGCTGCGTTAATGACCTTGAGAATAGATGCCTTCGACTTGAAGGTTTCTTGGGACGTGTCTTCTAAGCCCAGCGCTAATTGGGCCCCTGAAAGCGCTCCTTCGATAGAACCTTGCTTTGAGGATTGCTTTAACTCTACAAGGCGATCTTCCTTGGCAGTTCCAAGCTTATTGTTCGTCGAAGGAGGGTTTGGATTGGCCTGGATGCCCAGAATCGCTCCATAGGTTGAGCCAAAAGAAGCCGCTTCCAAGTGGTTCATGCTTTGAGCATCACGAGACCTTAGGTCTGGGCGAAGTCCGAGCAAAACGGTTGGTTCGAAAGTTGCCCCCATTGCTGCCCCCATTGCACTTTCGCGTGAAATTGCTACGTCGATGGTTTCGGTGCCCTCTTTGGTTACGGAACTAAGATTGGATGAACTTGTTGAACCATAGGATGCACCTTGCGCCGTAAAATTAATGATAGGAACAAGCTGATCGGTAGGGTAGTAGACAGCCAATCCAGTATTTCCAATCATCGCCCCGAGGGAAGCGCCTCTGGAAACCTCCTCAATTTCATCCGAACTAATTACCGGAGGCGAATCTTCGGCATCCGCTTGCGCGTCAATTGTATTGAGCCAAGCAGATGCGTTCACCGCTCCATTGGCTACCCCTCTGGCCACGGACTTTGCAATTTCTCTTCTGCTGTTAGTGAAGACCTCGTAATTATCACCATAATCCATGGATCTCGGTTGAACCATGGCTAACTGACTACCCATGGCCGCCCCTTGCGCGATGGACTCCGTCAATCTACCTGCGTTTAAAATGTCTACTGTCCACGTAGCTTGGTTGCTTTCAGGATCAGTGAAAGAGTGCAGGATAGCAGCTTGAGAAATCGATTTTGAAATGGATTCGGCACTCTCTAAATGCAAACCTTTATCCAAGTACTTATCCGAGGAAGATGCTGCAACTGATGATGCAAGGACGAATCCAGTTGAAATGGCCTTGAGAGATTCATAAGCAAACAAGGAAGTACCGTTATCTCCTGGGCCAGCTTGGTTTTGAGGATCAAGCAAGTGCACCTGATCCAGAATACTTTCGATGAAAGCTGACGAAATGCTCGCTTCAATCTTACCGTTGTTGGAGGAGGAGGGATTTAAAGACCCGTTACCAATCGCGAGAAAATGCTTGGGCAAAAGAGAGGTATCCTTCGCTGAAGAGTTGAGAAATCCTTGGGCCAAACCGATTGCCAACTCCTGAAAAGCCATGACTTTATCAGGATTAAACCCACTTAATCCGCCATAATCCATTTCTGGTTTTATTTCGGTCCGAGAAGGCTCGACATCTGTTATCCCTGGGAAAATAGCGATTTCTCTCATGGTTTCAGTGGGGTTCTCGACAGTGTTGGAAGAAGAAACGGCGGTTACAATATCAGAGACTGCACTGCCCGGGGGGGCGATGGAAGAACGATCATTGAAAAAAGCTTCTGGGTCCTTCATGAGAAGAAACACCTCCTCTGCAAAAGCTGCAGAAATACTATTCAGGGTGTCTTGGGATTGTTCTTCCCCAGCGGCTTCCATGGTGATTTGACTAAGGTCTCGAATCCACGACGTGCCCTTTCCGCCTAGGGACTTAACTTTTGGTAAAACAGATCTTAGCAGCAAGTAGGGAACGTTATCAAATGCGTTGGTCGCCAAAGTATTGTTGGATTTTAACGCTCCGCTGTAAGCAACCAAGGTTGATTTAAGGGCGGAAAGAACAGACTCTCGAGAAAGCCCAAAAGCGTTATTATCAAGTAGATATGAAATGGCATCTTGCAAGTCGGATTCAGTGAGTTGTTCTTCCGCAAAAACTTTTTCAAGTAAAGAAACCAGTTCACTGCTGACAGGGATGGCGTTTCCATGAGAGGCAATGAATGCGGATTGCTGAAATTCGGAGTCAGGGCCGTATAGCACATCACTGCCAGATGTAGACTCGCCTTGCTTAAGCCCATCCGCAACATGTTTTGATCTTCTTTGGTTAGAACTAGAATCACGCAAATCGTCCAGGCTCAAAAGTAGTGCGCTCTGGATAGAGGAGCTAGCAGCAAAAGTTTGTAATCCGGATAAGAAAAGAATCGAAGAGCAAACTGCAAGTGATGCGTACTTGAGGTTAAGCATTACTATACTATCCCCAACCGTAGACTATTTTGCAAACTCAAACATTTAGCTTTTTGCCCGCCCGATAATATCCCATTGATACCCCAATGCATAATGCAAAAAGAGCCATACAGGCAGGTGTTCTGGTAGGAAAATCGAAGACACTATAAACAAGCATGGATCCAGACGCCATCAACATATAATGTAGGGACGTAGATGCGGAAAAAATCATTGTGGATATGAAATAAATAAGTAGGGGAAGGGGTACTAAGAAAACTCCTACAAGCCCAATGTCGCAAAACCACTCAAGCAAGTCGTTGTGAGCATGCGCAACTAGCGGCACATAGGGACGATGAGCATTTTCAAGACCCTTGGACCTTTCTAAGCGAACTTCGGTAGATTGGTATTTGGGATTAAGGGTCTTGAAACCTTCAAGTCCGTGACCAAACCAAACTCTTTCTCTAATTTGCTTCAAAGAGTCTTTCCATAGGAGGAACCTAAAGGGCGGATTCCCTTCTCTCCAGTCGATCCATTGAGACGTTGTATTCCGCTTCATTTCCTCAATTACGTGACTTTTGGTATTAATCAAAGCAAGCGAGCAAGCAGCAGGTATGATAAGAAGAATAAGTAGGGAGGAGTTGAGCCCGATTCCTCTTTTCTTGTATCCGCGAATTCTTTTAAAAATAAAACAGGAGAGAATAATCGTTAAAGAAAGCAACATCAAAAAAGTACCGGATCGCGAACCAGAGTAGGGAATGCTTAGGCAAATAGGAATTGCAAGGAGGATAATGATCATAAAACTTTTTGATCGAGTTATTTCATCTTGCAAGACCCTGTATATTTTAGTTGCCCAGATTACGGCCAACCATATCGAAAACAACGCATATGCAGACCAATGATTTTTGTAAGTAAAGGTAGAAAAAAAGTATCTTTCTTCCGGCGCATCCCAAATGCCCAGGATTTCAAGTGCATTGTCACTGGGAACATGATATGCCTTCTGAACGATTCCGACAAGGGCAAGTAATGAACAATTTACAAAAATTACACCTATCGTTATCGGGAAAAAATTTTTTTCATAACGAACAAGATTGAAGAATATCAATCCAAGAAAAATGTGAAAAAACAAGAAAAAGCATCTTGCGGTCAATTCATCGCTTAGGATTGGAACAGATGGTAGAAAGCGAAGTAGTGGTAATTTAAATTTTTCCTCGACTTGATTGATCAATAACCACACGTCATCGCTGGGTTTACTGCCAAACCGGTCTGAATATCTGTTTTTAAAATCTAGAAAAACCGTAAGTCCTCTGCCAGGGTCGTCTTGAAAAGTCTTTAGGGATAATGAAATGCCATTCGCGGCAAATCTCCCTTGCTCAAGCAGTCCGTTTGTATTGATGCGTTTAGCGAAATCCAAGTCTTTTAAATCGGAAATTTTTAATTTTCGATACTCTTGGTTGTTAAAAGATATCAAAAAAAACGAAATGAGAATTATAAAGGGAATCAAGGGTGCATGATGCCTCTTTAGTGAGGGGAAAAATCTGATCAAGAAAACTAAGATTATAGATGAGCTCCACAATATTCTTACCGATTGAGTGAGATCGTCGGCAAGTCCTCCCTTTGCCCAAGATAAAAAGCATACATAACCTATGCTCAACCAGTATAAAAAGTTCATAATCCGGGGGACCTTAAGTCATCATGTTGTTGACAAGTAATGGATTGGGAAATTCAATAAAATATCTATTTCAAACACAAATGCCCTTACATGTTAGAATAACATTCTTCCTATTATTAAGTTCGATGCTTTTTGTAAAATCTTTCGGATTGGTAGAAGGCAAATTAGGTAAGCTTGATGCGTCGGCAACTATCAACACTACTTATGATTCAAGGGTGTTCATGTTGCCTAGTAACGAATTCAAGGCAATCAAGAACTCCGGCGGCAAGAGTGGGGTGCCCACCAATGAAATGAAAAGTGAGGATGATCTCATTTTAACTTTTTCACCAGCTCTTCATTATACAACCAAGGTCGGACTCTTGAAGATATCCGGATCTGCCGGACTAAGTATTTCTCATTTTTTTCTTAACGACGATAAGAGTTACCTTGCTCCAACAACTTCCATATCAATAGATTTTGACGATACCATGGCTCTCAAAAAGCGTATATCCAATAACGCTAAAATTAGATTTGAGTCTACATTTGACGTTGGCCAATCTATTGGTGCAAGCGTTCTTGAGCAGGACTTGATTTCCTTTACATACATAACAGCTGGCTTTAGAGTACGTTACAATCATAGCAAGAAATTTGGAGTAGGTGGAGGCACTTCCTATTCCTATCGCTTCTATCAGTCCGCTAATAGCAGAGGTGCAGATCGGCCAAACTTGGATTTCTCAACTTTACCACTTAATTTTGATGCCTATTACATTTACTCGGAGAAATTAGATTTCTTCACCAGTTATGGGTTTACCAAATCCAAGGCACATGACACCAATACAATAAATTTAACAGATGCAAACAATCATTCTATCAGCATCGGCGCTGATGGAGTTTACTCTCCAAAATTTAGTGGCACCGCTTCAATCGGATATAGTTTGATCGATTATCTGAACTCAGGTCAGCCAAATCAAGACAACCTCATTACTTCGATTTCAATAGCATGGAAGCACAATTCCAAAACCTCAACCAACTATTCATTATCTCGAGCATTTGCTCCTACAGCCCAAGGATTTTCTACGTTCAGCACGACTTTCCGGGCAGGGCTTGCACACAGATTCACGGAGCGCCTAAGTGGAAATGCCTACTTGAGTGCTAGTAAGACAACATACACATATGCAAATGATTATACTTTATCCGCCCAGGATGTGAAAGAAAGCAGTTCGATGAATACATACGGATTCGGTTTCAGTTTAGCTCGCCCGATAAACGAAACTTTCACTGCTTCTACGGGATATGACTTTAGTTTAATGGATAAAGGATTGGGTTCCTACAATAGGCATTTGATTAACGCTCAAGTAACTGGAAGATTCTAGGATTTGAAATGTACGGATTTTCTAATATTTACCTGTCGGCTTTGTGTGTAGGTCTGATTTTATTCCAGAATTCCATCTATTCTCAAATTTCTTTTCATCAAGATCCTTCTGTACTCAAGGATCCGACTGGTTACAAATTACGATATGGTGATCGGATTAGACTTTCGGTTAGAGGTGAACCTGATTGTTCAACAGAAGCTACCATACAAAGTGATGGGAAGATTGAGTTGATCTACATCGGCGATGTGTTTGTAGTTGGTAAAAACGTAAAACAAGCTGAAAAGTTTGTGCAAGACACATATGTCGAAAAAAAGATATTTGCGAATCCGAATGTAAGAATATCGATTGTTGATTACGTTGATCGTGTTGTTTTTTTAACAGGTTCAGTAAATAAAAAAGGACCCTACGCGTTCCCTCCTGAAGTTGAAGCCATGAACATTGTGGAGGTTATCTCTCGGGCTGGAGGCTTTAGTGATATAGCTAGAAAAAGTCGCGTATACGTAACTCGCACCTTCTTTGATCAATCCGGAAAATCATCTGGAACTAAAACTTATGAGATTGACGTCGAATCATTAAGTTCAGGGTCTTCCGCATCCCAGGCAAAGCGATTTTGGATTTATCCCGGCGATAGAATAGAGGTGCCGGAAAGATTGCTATGATGGAGGAGACGAATCAAGCGCCTCATCAAGTTTCCGGCACTGGAAATAAAGTTAAAGGGGTAGGGGATTTTATTCTCATATTAAGGGATAGATGGTTGATATCTCTAACCCTTGCCTTGCCATGTGCACTAGCTTTCATATATGTTAAATCTCAAGGCATTGAGCTTTATCGGTCAAGTTCTTCTTTCCGCCTAATTCCCCCGCCTGCTATTCTGAACCTTCAAAAGGTTGATCGTGATCAACATATCCAAGGATTGGTGGCCAAACACTTGGATGGAATGAATAGTTCCGAGTTAAGAGCAAATGTAATTCAGCGAATTAAAGATAATCCTGAACTAAAATCTCACCTTCTGTCACCATATTTAAAGGATGGTATTCCTACTGACGTTGGTTCTGCCGTTTCTTATTCGATCGGTGTAAGTCCGCCATCGGAAGGCAGACCGCGCTTTACTATTTCATCTACTTCTAGGTCTGGAAGAGGTGCTCAAATCATTGCTGATGTTGTTCAATCGGAGTACGAAATATTGCATAAATCGAGAAAAAATCAACAGGTGGAAACAGTTAGGAGTGTCCTTGAGGTGCTTTTGGAAAAAAGTATTGCCGAAGAAGACAGGATCGCAAATGAACAACTTGCATACAAAAAAGAACATGATTTGCCATTCCTTGAAGATGAGAAAATTAACACAGCAGCAAGAAAATCTCAGTACCAAAGTGAAATCACCGGAGCAAAACTCCAGCAAATAAAGATCAACTCACTTTTGCGGCAAATTTTACAAATACAAGTTAGGATTAGCGCTGATTCAAAATCAATTTCTTCGGAAGACGTCGCAGACGACATTGCCACAATCAAGGAATTTTTTGAGATAGACGCAATTGAGAATTTCGGATCGATTCCCTCCTTTAGGCAAAAACTAAATGAGTTGGAAATTCAGAGAAAAGATTACAGGGAAATTGGGGCTCGATATCTTGAGAATCATCCAAAAATGATTGAGAATGCGAGACAAGTAATGAAAGTTAAGGAAGCATTGAATTTAGAAGTTAAAAATGCAATTGAAGATTTAAGAGATCAGCACTTTCAGCTTAGTGCTCAGGAGAAAGAATTTTCTGATGCTATGGAGAAGGTACAGGTTGAATCGAGAAAGCTTTCCGAAATTGAAGAGAAACTAAGAAATTACGAGCGACAATTAACTGTTGTATCTAAAACAACCGATCAAATTCATTCCAGATTGAACGATGTACGAATCGAACAAGCCTTACCCACGGAACAGGAAGAGCCCCTGAGGAAAGAATCTTTTGCTCATCTACCAGGAGGTCCTTTTACTCCTGATAAGCAAAAGATCAAAAAGGATGGAATTATGACTGGGCTTGCAATTTTTTTTATCGTTCCTTTCTTACTAGAATTTATTGACAATCGTGTCAAATCACCTTGGGACATAGAGGTTTTTATCGGAAGAGATTTGATTGCGGGGATTCCTAAAATTTCCCAAATAGATGAAAATGAGAGACCTTTGATTGTAGGCAATGACTTGGATGACGGCTTAACGGAGTCCTTTCGCAGTATGTTCAGTAAGATTCAAATGAATTCTGCCGCGGATTATCCCAAAACAATCCTTGTTACGTCTTCCATTCCCAGTGAAGGGAAAAGTTTAATTTCTGCTAACCTCGCCTATAGTTGCGCCAACCATGGTAAGAAAACTATTCTTATTGATTTGGACTTGAGGAGACCTGGCTTACACAAGTTCTGTAACATAACCAATGAAAAGGGTTTGTTGACATTAGTCAATCATCACAAAATTGAGGAACTCCCCCAGCTTGCTAACCAGATAACGGTACAAATTCATCCAAACTTGTTAGTCCTGCCCTCCGGTGGCAGAACTCGCTCAGCGACCGAACTCTTGGAGAGCGATGGCTTCAACCAAGTGCACAAGGTTTTGAAAGAATTATGTGATGTAATTATTATAGATAGTCCGCCAGTGGGATTATTTCCTGATTCCTTGGCAATTGCCCGAAAAGCTGACGAGGTTTTATTTGTCAGTCGATATGGCAAGGTTGCCAGAAAAATTGTAAAGAATCTCATAGAGAATATAGAAGAAACAGGTGCTCGAGTGCTTGGAATCGTACTCAATGACCTTCCGCAAAAGAAAACCCCAGGTTATTACTACTCCGGTTATTACGGATACGGCTATTTTCGTTACAAGTACTATAACAAATATTACGGGCAAAATAATGAGAAGGAGACCAAGGTTGGTTGATTCTTTTAATGAAGTCCGCGTACAAGGTAGAAGTTGTTGAGTGCAAGGGAATTCGTATTAAGGGCGATGATACGAGTTACAAACTTGCTGAAGTTTTAGAAAAAAGATCAAATTCATGCGCTAAGACTGGGTGGAAAATTCACAGTATTATTCCTTCCCTGACCAGTGAAGGTGCTCTGCTAAAATTTCTCGTTATTTATGAAAAGCACGTTCGCTAAGCAAAGTGAGATCCATTGATGAGATTATTGATCTAACCGCATGACCCTAACGACGCCATAAACTTGGAAAATTTGCCTCAAGATCCCAAGACTGAAAAGCTTTCACTCTTTCGTTTGCTTCCCAATATCTTCACTACCATTGGAATGTGCGCAGGTCTAACGGGAATTCGGTTTGCATTGGAAAGTAATTGGTATGCCTCTGCAACCTGTATTTTAGTTGCGGCATTTTTTGACATGATAGATGGTATGACTGCCAGAGTATTTAACGCATCTTCGAGGTTTGGAGCCGAGCTAGATAGCTTATCTGACGCAATTAGCTTTGGCGTTACTCCTTCCTTAGTTCTTTATTTGTGGCTTCGCGAAGAAAATACACAGCCTTTACAGACATATCTTTTTGGATGGTATTGGATTCCTTTTCTGTTTTTTACTTCATGTTGCGTGTTGAGATTGGCAAGATTTAATGTAAGCGCTAAAGAGCCAACGTCCAACCATAGGCACATTCATTCCTTTGTTGGGGTTCCTGCTCCAGCGGCCGCTCTTCTCGCATTGCTTCCAATATTAACTCAATTTAGTTTGATTCGGCTGAACCTCCCTTTCGCTATTACGGAGTACCCTTATTTAGTATGTGGCTGGATTATGGTAGTCAGTATTTTGATGGTGTCTCGTATACCCACTTTATCTCCTAAAAACTTAAAGATTACGGTGAGCCGCAAGAGTGCATTGGGTTTATTGGTTTCCACAATCTTATTAGTAGCAATATTCATCAAAGAGCAGTGGTTGTTTTTTACAGTTGCTGGTTTTCTATACTTTTTTTCCATACCAATGGTCGCTAGATTATATTCAAGGAAATATGAAAAATGACCTTTAATTATTATAAGAAAATAAAGTTTCTAATTCTTGAAGTTCTTTAAGTTGATGAATTCCCTTTTTCGCCCCTACAAAATTTTTGGAATCCAGATTATTTTTGATCGCATGAGAAAGACGACCTCGATGGTCATCTAAGATAGATGCAATACTGTCTTTACGAGGGGGGTTGAGTGCGGTTACACCCTTACTTTCTTCCAGTAAAAGATATATATTTGCAATGGATCCTGCTTCTAACTTCATGATTTCCTTGTATAGTCTTACAGCTTCAGGTGTCTTGTTGAGTATTCCCAACGCACGGGCCTCAAGCATTTTACATTCATGCCAATGATTTTTTCCCAATTTTCTCTTTGGTATGCTCTTCGTAAAAGATAGAAGCTTTTCAAACTGAAACGATTCAAACAAAAATGATATTGAAGTGGTTATCCCTTTTGTTTTCATTTCATGATTCAAAAAACGAGCGAAAAGATTATTACCCTTGGTAATCAAAGTACTTTTATTCTCGAATCTTAGGAATTTGTATTTCAAAGAGTCTCTGTACAAACCGAGTAATTCAGCGAAAATTGCTTTATCCAAGGGTTTCAGGTGATGTGCTTCCTCGAGTAAAAGAATTCTTTTTTGATGCTGATCCTCACTGAGTAATAATTTTGCCCATGAAAGATAGTAAGATACTTCGAGCGGATTTAATGAGATTAGCTTTTCAAGCAATCTTTGGGCTTCAAATAAGTTTTTGATTTCCACTTGAACGCTGCATGCAAATGAAAGAATTTCTTCGTCTTTAGGCCTTTGTTTTAGAGCGGAATTTAATAATTCAATGCATATTTGAACATCGCCATTATAATATAAACATTTTGCAAGAAGGTAGAAAACTTTACCATCACAACTCTCTTTCAAAGCCAGCCTGAGGATTTTTTCAGCCTTTAAAATGTCCTTTTTATGAAGGAGTATTTCAGCTAGTTTTATAAGTGAAGGTAGGTGTGAGGGATCACACCTCAATGCTTCATAAAGATAAAACTCTGGGTCTAATGCAGGTGTTTTTACGATTCTAATTTTTTCCTTTTTGCTCCAATTTTTTTCTTTTTTGAAATTTCAGTTGAAGCTTTGTCATTCATTAAAAGAACTGCCAATTCATAGTGTGCATCTGCATAGGTGGAATCAAGCTTAATAGCTTGCTCGAATGCTAGGTAAGAATCATAGAAAAAATTCTTTGTAGAAAGTAATTTCCCAAGCTCAAAATGGCAGCGGGAGGATTGTGGATTTATACGTATAGCTTCCCTGAAGTGATTTTCCGCCTCAGGGATATTGGGTTTGTAAAGAAGGGTTCCGTCCTTGGTCACCTGAGCCCCCTTTATCAGCAGAAGTCCAAAATGATAATGACAAGATTCAAAATCTGGATCAATCTCCAATGCGGTTTCAAAGTTCCTGTAAGCTTGCTCGAATTCAGAGGGATTGAGGGCGCTTAGGCGCCCCAGATTGTAATATGCATGAGCAAAGTTCTGATCCACTTCCGTGGCTTTTTGGAAATGAATTTTTGCTTCACTAATGTCTCCGCAATTTTCGGAATGAACCGCTAATTCAAAATATGCTTCAGTAAAATCGGGATTTAGTTCCAGTGCTTTGTAAAAATACTTTTTTGCAAGAGAGGAGTCTTCGTCATTCTTGGATAGCAATCCTAGATAAAACTGAGTCTCCGCGTTACTGTCATCCAAGCGTGCAGAATCGTTCAAAAACTTGAATGCTTTGTCCTTGTCTCCTAAAAAAAAGAAAATTCTACCACTTCTGTAAAGAGCCAAGCTATGATCTGGTTGATGAACGAGGGCTTGCTCGTAATGTACCAATGCTCTTTTGAGACCTTCAAGGTTTTTGGTTAGTGTTTGATTTTCGTTCGAACGGAATATTCTGGTGGTCTTTTTAAAATCATCTTTTTTTTCAGTAACCAGACCAAGTAAATAATGAGCTTTTGTATATTGCGGGTAAACAGAAGTTGCTTGAACCAGAAATTTTTGAGATTTAACCAAGGTGTTTCTCTGAATATTTATCTTGGCTAAATTATAGAGAGCCTTGGGGTGTTCGGGACTCAATTCAAGGACTTTTTCGAAATGGCTGGATGCAAGAGCGACGTCACTTTTATCAATGAGAGATCCGTCACTTTTAGTCGCCTTGCCTCCGAGGAGCAATTTAGCTAAATAATAATGGGCATCAGAAAAGTTCGGATCAATATCTATCGCCGTTTCGTAATTTTTCTTTGCTTCTTCAAAGTCGTCAGGATTTCTGAGCAAAGTGGCCTTGTAAAAGTATGCCTTGGCATAATTTTGATCGATTTCTGTGACCTTATCAAAATTGTTTTTAGCTTCTTCAAAGTCGTTCACTTTGATGAGAAGCAAGCCGTAATGGAAATACGCTTTCGCATAATTCGGATCAATCTCCAGAGAATTGAGGAAATGTTCACGCGATTCTTCAAATTGATTTGTTTTGGCTAACTCAATTGCAAGTTCACATTCAGCTTCCGAAAATTCGTCATTTATCTCTACTGCTTTTTTGAAATTTTCAATCGCTAGCATTGCATTGCCTTCAGATTGATGAAGAACGCCAAGCTTGAAATAAGCGTCCGATAATTCGGGGTTTAAGTCGATGGCTTTTTCCAAAAGTGCACGGGGTTCTTTATTCATAGAGTAAAAAATTAGAACTATTTAGAAGTCATAACCCAAACACCATCCCACTCGCCTTTGGGTGGATTTTTTTTCATATATTCACATCGATCCAAGTACAATTGAGCCGCCTTGTCATTCGGATTAATTTTTTGAACTTTTTGGAATAATTTAATCGCCTGATCCCATTTGCCATCATTCCATGCCCGATATCCATCGTTAAAATTACCCAGCGCTTCAATCATGTTTGGATATGATTTATCGTCATGAAAGTCCAAAACCTCAAGAACACCCACGGGTTCTGTTTTTCCTTTAACAATAACATAATCCACCTGTCTGGTTCGGTAGGTTGCTTTGACAGCTTTATGGGTGAACTCGCTAATCAAGATGTGGGCACCGTATTGTTTGCAGGCGCTTTCAATTCGAGCGGCGAGATTTACGCCATCTCCAATTACTGTATAATCCATCCTTTTCGGAGAACCAATATTGCCGGAGACAATGGAGTCGGTATTTATGCCCATGCCGTGATCGATAGGCATTTTCCCTTCGGATAATCTCTTGTCGTTAAAAACCTTTAAGTCAGTCATCATGCGGATTGCGGCACGGACTGCACGATCCGGGTCATCATCGTGTGGTACGGGAGTTCCGAAAATACACATCATTGCATCACCAATGAACTTATCAAGCATGCCACCTTCGTCCGTGATGCAATCCACCATAATTTCAAAATACTCATTGAGCAGTTTGACTGTACCTTGGGCGCCAAGTTCTTCTGTAATGGTCGTGAAACTTCTTACATCTGAAAATAACACGGAGGCGACACTTTGCTTCCCACCCATAATATCATGATCTCCCCCGCTATTCATTAATTGATCAGCAAGTTCTGGGTCCATGTATCTTGACATGGTCGATTTCATCCGTTTTTCGGAGCTTATGTCTTCGATCATAATCATGGATCCAAGATTTTCCTCTTTTTGACCCAAAAGAGGAGTTAGGGATAAGTTGACGGATAACTTCTCTCCTTGAACGATCAATGAAGCATCCAAAAACTCTTCCTGCTCCTCCACTGATTCTAGCTTGTGCGAAAGCCATTTATTTTCCTCTCCGATCAAATCCAGTACTGGAGAGTTTAGAATTTCATCAAGCAGGGGGATCTTGAAGATTTTCAGACCGGCAGGATTGCAGGTTTTAACTACTTTGTTCTCATCAATTGTAAGCACTGCATCGTGCATGCTGGAAAGAATGCTATCCGAGTAATTCTTTTGGTTCTGAACATCGTCAAACAATTTGGCGTTTTCGATCCCCATAGATATTTGCGAAGTAAATGCAGCGAGACGTTTTTCATCCTCCTCGTTAAACGAGCCGCCTCTTTTATTCAAAACCTGACTGACGCCGATTGTTTTCCCTTCCTTGTTCAAGACGGGCATGCAAAGAATTGAACGGGTAAAGAACCCCGTTTGCTTGTCAAAGCTCGGATTAAACCTCAGGTCTGCATAGGCGTGAGGGATATTTACAGCCTTTGCCGAGGTGAAAACGGCACCTGCAATTCCAAGATGGTTTGGAAATCGAATGACGGACTTTTCATCCAAGCCTTCACCGACTTCCGTGTAGAGTTCATTGGTTTTTTCGTCGTTGATAAACAGTGTTGCTCTTTCACAATCAAGCATGGTGGAAATTGTTGAAATGATCTTCTGGAGCAGGGGAGTCAATTCTAACTCAGAAGAAACCTGAGAGACTACATCCAGAAATTCCAACTCCTGTTTACGAGCAGCTTCAACTTGTTCGACGATAATGTTGCCTTGAATAGCAATAGCCGCCTGTTCAGTCATGGCTTGAAGCAAGTCGAGATCTTCTTCTTCAAATTCCCCGTCAATCTTATTTAAAATTTGTGAAACCCCAATTTTCTCTCCAGACACAGTTCTCAAAGGAGCGCACAAAATACTCTTTGTCCTAAAACCGGTTCTGACATCAACAGCCTTGTTAAACCTGTCGTCTTTGTATGCATCGTGGATAATTGTGCCCTCGTTTCGAGTGAATACCCAACCGGCAACTCCTTTGTTGTTCAGGATTCGGATTTCACGCCTGAAGTTTCCTTGAGCAATGCGCGAGTAAAGCTCCCCCGTGGAAGCGTCGTTTAAAAAAATCGTGCCTCTCTCGGCGCCAATGGTGCTTGTAGTTATCTTGACAAGCGTCTCGAGTGCCTCATCCAAACTTTTGGTTTTAGCGAGATCCGTCGTTACTTGCAGAAGCATCTCGGAAAACCGAGCTGTCCGCTTCGATAATTTTTCAGTTTCTGAATTATTTTCCATTTGAATTTTCAAGTTCCGAGCGCAGCTCGATAATAGTTTCCTGCAGTTGTTTGAATTCTAGAACCTTGAGGGTTTTTTCTTTGTTATATTTTTCCTCAAGTAAGTTGGTTTGGTGATCGATTTCGTTTCTGAGGTTAGTCACCATGCGTCTAAAGTGTATGAGTTCTTGATTTTTGGAGGCAAGGGCAGACTGAATTTCCTGTTCCTTCTCAAATCCTGCCTTTTCCAGTCTCTCTCTCAGATCCGATATACTGGATTTGAGATGATTGACTTCAGACTCACCTCGCTGAAGTCTCTTTTGTAAAAGGTCTTGAGATGCCGCTCTTTCATTGTCCAATCTTTCTCGTAGGGATGAAATTGACTTTTTGAGCATATTCTTTTCGAGAAGTTCTTTTGAAATTGCCACTTCAATCGCCTGCTTATTCTCCAGGGTTAGATTCTCAATATCTTGTCTTAGTTCAAGTATTGTTGCTTGCTGGGCTTTTATAACATTTTCCTTGGTGGAGGCAAGATATTGCAATTCCTTGTCGTGTTTGAAATTAGCGCCATCAATTCTCTTTCGTAATTCGGAAATAACTTTCTTCAGTTGGGCAATTTCATGACTGGAGGAACCAATCGCTTTCTGAACTTTTTGTTCAACTTCCGAGTGAGCGGAATCAAGTTCTTCTCTCAATTCTTCAATCACCTTTCTCAATGAATTTATTTCCAATTCCTTGGTGGCAGAAAGTTTTTGCATTCTAGCCTCAGCAGTTAGCTGTGCTTGATCCAGTTTGAATCTTAAATTAGAGAGGTTTTCCTTAAGTGAATGCATTTCAGACATAGCTTCACTCCTGGCCTCGGAAACAGCTTTTTCTTCGCTAAAAGCAGCCTCATCCAATTTTTCTCTTAGTTGAACAACCAAATTCTTAAGGGATTGTAACTGGGATTCATTTGCGACTCGTACCTTTTGAATCTCAGCATCCTTTCTTGTCCTTTCTCGATCTAAGTTATCGCGTACTTTGGTAAGAGAATTCTTTAGATCGGAGATCTCAATTTGAGATTTCGAAATGGCATCCTGAATCTCTGCATCCTTGGTGATGGCGGAGCGATCCAATTCATCCCTTAAGCTTGCAATCAAATTCTGCAGCGATTTTTTTTCGAAAGAGAAAGATTGTCTGATTTTTTGCATTTCTCCTTCTTTTCTGCTTTCGGAATCTTCCATTTTTTTACGGAGTGAAGAAAGTGAATCCTTAAGCTGTATTATTTCAGAACTGTACTTGGAGGAGACCTTTTGAACCTCTTCCTGTCTTTGAAGTTCAGCACCCTCAAGCTCGTTTCTCAATTCTGCAATAGTTGATTGTAGGGAAGAAAGCTCGTTTTGCTTGGATGCGACAATTTTTTGCAAGGCTTCCTGTTCGCGTGTTTTTGCGAGGTCTAAGTTGGATCGAGCCAATTCCAAGGCGGACTTTAATTGCCGAATTTCGTCTTGCAGTAAACGAGAAGCAGTTTGAACAGCTTGGGCTTTCCTCGCATCAAATGAATCTATTTCCTCACGAAGTGTGGCGATTGTGCCTTTCAGGGAAGCAGACTTTTGCTCTTCCAGACGAATTGTTTTTTGAAATTTTTCTTCGTGCCTGTTGATGAGTCTTTCCAAATTGGCCCTGCTGGATTGCAGGGTTTCTTTGAGGGAATTGATTTCCTGTTGTTTTTCGGAGATAGCTTGTTGAACAGAGTTTGCACGCTCTTCCTCTTTCTCATCCAATTGGTTTCTTAACTCTCTAACCGCCTCTTGAAGCCTGCCGAGTTCCTGCCGGCTAGAGGATTGAGCTTTCTGGAGAGCATCCGCATGTTTGACATTCAAAAGATCGGAGTTTTCTCTTTGTTTGCCAATGAGTTTCTTAAGTTCAGAAATCTCAACCTGTGACTCCAGACGAACTTTTTGAGCAATTTGTTCCTTTTCGGATTCCATTCGATCCAAGTCCATCCGTAGCCCGAGCATGCCCTGATGGAGGTCTTCAATCTCACGATTGGCAAAAGCGAGCCTTCTTTGATTTTCTTGATCGGATTTTATTTTAGTAGCCTCCAATTGAAGGCGAAGTTTGTTAATCAATGCCTTCAGGTCTTGGGACTCCTTAAGGTGCATGCTTTCTCTGCCTTGAGCTTTTGATTCTGATTCTAGCTTTATTTTTTCAATCTCATCCCTAAGGGAGGCAACCATTTCCTGAAGTGCGAGAATCTCCCTTTGTGAAAAAGCATTATGCGCATCAAGGGTTTCTTCGTGCGTTGTCGCGAGCTGTTCGAGCTCATTCCTAAGGGCAACAATCGTATTTTTGAGAAAAGAATTCTCACTTTCGAGAAGCTCCGTCTCCAGTGGGGGTAGGCGAGACATATCTCCTCTTTACCATATTAAAAGTAAATTTGTAAATTAAGAAGATTGTGTTTTAAGGCAAAGATGATCAATTATCATCTATCTTTATAATTATGCCACATTGGAAATTCTCTGTTCTCTTAGCACTGCTTTACACCACCAGCTGCTCGGATAACTCGAATCCTGTTGAATCTGTGATTGCTGATGAATCGATCACTAGCCAATTGATGGATTTCGTTGGATCGCATGATGCGACTAATTCAACCTCGGACTTTTCCCATTTCTTTATCGAGTCGATGGAAGTGCAGGCGGAAAACGTCAGCGACGGGGCCGAATACTCCCAAGGCCAATTTTCGGCTTCCGACAATATTACTCGCACTTTGTCAGATTCCCCATCCTTATCTGCGAAGGATGCCTCTGATCATTCAACTAAACAGGGCTCAAGCAGTACGACTCAAACTCTTGGTCCCAATGATTCTAGTGATGAGGTTATTAAGTCCATTTCCAAGCTTAATGAGGAATTAATTGAAGAAATTAGAATACTCAAAGGTGCTTCCTCTGGTAGAGTAGTTGCACGACCCTTGAACAATCAAGATCGACAACAAGAAATGGAAACCATTAAAGCCCGGTTAATTCGGAAAACAGAGGAAATAAATGAATTGAAGCAAAAAAACATTCGATTGGAGGAACGCATTTTAAAGCTCGAGAGCCAACCTTTGAACTTCTCACTTAATGCTCCTGTGGAAGTTTCTGGAAAAGTTGGATTGGAGGAAGCGACCCAAGGCAAGAATAAGAAATTACAAGCAATAGAATTGCTCGAATGCACGTTGGAGTTCGATGCGGTTGTGACGCTTCAAAGCGGTAAGAACAGAGAGGCTCTCTACACCGAATTCTTTCTTTTAGAGCGATCCTTGTTTGACATACTTGACGAGCAACTGGACATCGCGGACTACTCAGGGCTTTCCTCCTATGAAGAGCTATGGGCAAAGGCGCGAAAAAATCCCTACAAATTCCCCGGTGTTGCTAAAAGAATCAATTCTTATCTATTAGCGGAAGTTTCCAATAATTCAGGATATCGAACGCGAACGGATTTAAACGGATTTGCTAGATTTGAGCATGTCGCGCCTGGGCTTTATTTCCTCGTTGGCACTGCCTCCCTGGGTACAGTTGGGGTTACGTGGAATGTCCCCGTTTATCTTCGTGATGGCACCAACAAAACATCGTTAACTTTATCCAATGCATCTTGGAGAGAATAAATTAAGCTTTACGACATGGCTGCACAATCTATCTAATGGTATAAAATATTAAAACTTATGAGCGCCGAACAATCATCAGACAGTACCAAACTTCAATTAAGCCTTAAGCAAAAAATCGGAATCCTTCTGGCCTTTTCAAAGGACAAGGTTGTCGAGCAAATTCAATGTGTATGGTTCATCATATTGTATTTGATTGTTTTTCAGGTTTTAGTTTTGGGTTTGCCCATCGTATACTCCTTGATGATTGCCGCGGGGATCATGATTGTTATCGTTGGTTTGGCTTTCTTTATGGAGGGCTTACGACTTGGACTCATGCCATTGGGGGAAACTCTTGGTTCAACTCTTCCACGGAAAAAAATACTTGGCATCCCCTGTCTTCCCACAAGTCTTGCTTTTGGTTTTGTTTTGGGTGCCTTCGCAACCTTCGCAGAACCAGCTATCGGAGTTTTGAGAGCAGCAGGTGCGGGTGTTGACCCTACTGCTGCTCCCTTGCTTTGGACAATTTTAAATACCGGTGCTGGACTCTTGGTTAATTGTGTCGGTGTTGGAGTAGGAATCGCGGTTTTGCTTGGGGTGCTTCGCTTCTACAAGGGATGGTCACTTAAACCCTTTATATACGCTGGAGTCATCATTCTTTCCTGCCTCACTCTTTACATGCAATTCTCTGATGATCGACTGAAGCATGTACTGGGACTAGCATGGGATTGTGGTGCCGTAACGACGGGTCCAGTAACGGTTCCATTGGTTTTGGCACTTGGTATAGGAGTCTGCAGGATCGTATCGACTGGCGGATCAAGCAATACTGGTTTTGGTGTCGTTACCTTGGCGTCCTTGTTTCCAATCCTGGCAGTAATGTGTTATGCACTGTATCTGTTCAATACAGATAACTACTACTATGCAAAGCACTCAACTGCTGAGTGGCATATTCAAGCTGGAGAATATGGGAAGAATTATTCCACCGACTTCCAAAAGTTTGGTGAATTAAAAGCTCAGGAAAAGATTGATTCTGAAGGTGGGGTAGGTGAAAGCGAACTTGCTTGGTCCTTGTCCCTCGAGGAAAGAGCAATGATCCAAGCACACTTGAACGAACACAAGTCTCTTCCTGAGGGGTATGCTATCAAAACAAAAGTGTCCGAAGGATCGATTTCTTCTCAAGCATTGGAAGGTGGAGAAAGAGAAAATGTGGAATTAAAAGGAGCTCGGATTTATGTTGTTCGAGAAGGTTTCAAGGCACCGGATGCAATTTGGGATCCAAATGCTGACATTGCTACCACTTTTACTAATAATTTAGATTTCTTTCCTAATACATTTCGACCTCAGGAAAGTGACAAGAACGGGAATGGCGTTATAGACCCAGGTGAAGATTTTTACACGATCGAACCTGATGGATCGATAAATTATTCAAAATCAGACGGAGTTCTTTCTGGTCCAGACCAGGATCGTGGTGCACTTGAGGGAGCGATCTGGGCTATTGTACCCCTTTGCTCAATCTTGTTGATCGTTCTTATTGTTGGACTGAGGCAGAAACCAAAACATATGGATGAGCTTCTTATTGGTATAGCCTGCGCAGTTATTGGAATGTGTTTATTCAACTTAGGAATTTCACTTGGACTCACCCCACTTGGCGAACAACTTGGTGGAAATGTGGTCTCTAGCTTTGCATCAATTCAACCTTGGCAATCCGAAGGGTTTATAGATCCTATGTTCCAATCTTCCACAGTAGGTAAATGTTTGGCCATTTTGTTTGGTTTTATTCTCGGATATGGAGCAACTTTAGCAGAGCCTGCTCTTAACGCACTTGGAGCAACCGTTGAAAAAATTACTGTTGGGGCCTTTAAGAAGAATCTTTTGATGCAAGCAGTTGCATCAGGAGTCGCTTTGGGTATAGGCACTGGAGTTGCTAAAATTGCTTTTAATTTAGAACTTTGGTACTTGCTCATCCCGCCATACGCCATCCTTTTGATTCTCACTTTCATTTCAAGTGAGGACTTTGTTAATTTTGGATGGGATA
>JAYOWQ010000013.1:0-24970 GCA_038152055.1 Opitutales bacterium
GGTCACGACCAGGATTGGTTGAGGGCAAGTTGGCTGGCCGGCAAACATAGTCGAGTCCATCAATCTCATTATTAAAATTTTTCTGATCCCAGACATGGTCTCCCAATGTGATCGCACGGACCCCTGCCTTTCGAATTTCTTTAGCTGTCTTGGCGGTGATCCCTGCCCCACCCGCAGCATTTTCCCCATTGGCAAGCACACAATCGACCGGATGGCGTTCGAGGAAATCAACTAAGTGGGAAGACAGGAAATTCCTACCTGGACGCCCGACGACGTCACCAAGAATCAAAAATCTCATCTTCGGGCAGTACTTGGATTCAATTAGCGAGGGTAGTAAAAAGAAGACTGCGAACAATTTCCAAAGGTACGATCATGGAGGGCTATAGGTTGCGCTTCTTCAAATTCGGAATCCACCACCATGATTCGGGTAACTCCCGAAGGTGAACGGCTGGTAAAAAAGAGGTGCCTGCCGTCACTGGCCCAGCATGGTTGCATGGCATGCTCGGAACCACGAGTGAGCATGCGACTTGATCGATTTGCAAAATTATATTCAAACACTTGAAAACCACCGCCAACCGCAGCGGTAAAAGCAATACGAGAAGCGTCCAAAGGATTCCAGCTCGCTTCCACGCAGTGAGAACTGACGTTCGTCGGTATTCTCGAAAGTACGCCTGAAGAAAGAGATACCTCATACAACTGGGGTTTCCCGCGAATATCCGACGTAACGATCAGGCGCCTCCCGTCAGGAGACCAACATGGACCGGACTCGTTGCTCTTGTTATTAGTCACCCGACGAGGACGATCGTAAGGTGTCGAGCCAATCCACAACTCCGGATTACCTGAAGTTGAAAGAATGAGCGCGGTTTGAGAAGAGCGTGGATTTTGAACGGCGCAAAGATTGCTTCCTTTGTAATTCGCCACAGTGGCCACCTTCCTTGAGGAAAGATCAAGGTGATAGACGTTATTAAACACTTTTCGATTACTGGTGAAGAAAAGACCGGCGCCGGAATTGTTCCAACTTGGATTGAATACTATTTTCCCAAAAGAGGTTTGCGGTCGAGTGTAAGTCATCAAGGAATCGGAAACGAAAATTTCCTTTGCTCCGGATATGTCGGAGACGTAGGCAAGGCGACCTGAAAAGAATCCGGGGGTTCCAAGTATTGTCTCAACCAGACGATCACAACCCAAGGATACGGCTGACTCCAGGTTGAGAGAGGAAACCTGAAAAGTGGAAAAGGGTATTTTGGACGGACCCTCAGTAATCACAACCTGTACTTGATGGGCTCCGGAAGCTCCGAAGGTAACTGAGAAACGGCTTTCCTTAGAGTTGGAAAGCCGCAAGCCGCCATGAACGTGAATGGGTTTGCTCACCAATGGAATCAAGGATTCGGGAGTGGTCCCCAAATCAATCGGGATCTGTTTTTTGGCCAGCTCGCCTTCGATCGGCCCGAGCATGATGGAATCTCCTTGAGCAAAAATCGTGGGGATGCCTGCCAAAAGCAAGCATGTCAGGTACATGCTACGTCTGAAGTTTCGCTTAAAAACCAAATCCACACTCATGGATTATGAAAATTCAGCACTCCATTGAAAGCATCAAGCGAAAAAAGAAAACTTTTGAGAAATAGTCTGAAGATCCGTGGACAGGATATCGTAATTTAAAAGGGAATCTTACATGCAATCCTCTTTTTCCTTGCCCCCCAAGCACGCTACTTGCTTCATGTGCGAATCCAAACAATTAATGAACGAACAAGAAATCCTAAACATCCTAAAGAACGTAAGATATCCTGGTTTTAGTCGAGATATCGTATCATTTGGCATAGTTCAAGAAGCCAGTCTGAACGGTTCAACCGCAAAAGTTATTTTAGAAATTACCTCCGTGGACCCCACCTTGCCCAAAGTCCTCAAAGAGGATACGGAAAAAGCTCTTTCGGCCCATTCGAAAGTTGAAAACTTCGAGGTCTTGGTCCGGGTAAAAAATACAAGATCCGCCAATGAAACGTCCAGTGGATCAAGGGACCACAATTTAAGTGGTGTGAAACGTATCATTGCCGTGGCGAGCGGCAAGGGAGGAGTCGGAAAATCAACTCTATCGGTCAACCTAGCCTGTGCATTGGCCCGAATGAAGAACTCCGAAGGTAAAATACTCAAGATTGGTTTGATGGATTGCGATCTCTACGGACCTTCCGTTCCTTTGTTGATTGGCGCTTCCGACCGCCCGGAAATCGTAGGAGAAAACATACTGGCTCCGGTGGAAAGTTATGGGGTAAAGCTCATCTCCATGGGTTTGCTGATCGACGAGGAAAGTCCGGTGGTCTGGCGCGGACCCATGATTATGAAAACCATTCAGCAGTTTGCGGATAACGTTGAATGGAAGGAACTCGATTATCTCCTCATCGATCTGCCCCCTGGAACCGGAGATGCGCAACTTTCACTTGCACAAGTCCTTCCGCTCGATGGCGTTCTGATCGTTACCACTCCACAAAAAGCAGCAGTCGACGTCGCCAGAAGAGGAGCACGCATGTTTGAAAAGGTTAAGGTGCCTATTCTCGGAGTGATCGAAAACATGAGCTATCTCCAAGATGAAAACGCAGAAAAGAAAATCTATCTTTTTGGGCAAGGCGGAGGTTCCGCAACCGCAATTTCCTTGAAGTGTCCTTTGTTAGGCGAAATTCCCCTGGACGAAGAAGTGAGATTGGGAGGGGATCATGGCACTCCGGTGGTTCTCGCTAATCCGGAGAACCCGTCCAGCGTGGAAATTGCAAGGGTTGCTGAAAAAATCACCCAAATGACGGGTGATGTATAAGAATCAGTCAGTCCGCATTGCGAACAAGAAAAACTATTCTCAGTGCGAGTTAGGATTTCTTGATTTCGCGATGCAGGGTACGACGCCGAAGGAAGGGGTTGTATTTCTTCTTCTCTACGGCTTCGGTTTGAAGCTTTTTGTTACGAGTGCTCAAATATCGCGAAGGTGGTTTACCTTCCTTGCGGGCTTCGGTGCATTCCAATATCACGGTTTCTCTAGGCATGCCAACAACCTTGCCAAATTCCGGCACTTGCCGCAATCATAAAACTAATTGAATCCTCTGTCATCAGCGCAGGATAAACCGTAACTGGAGCCAAGTGATTCGATTTGCCCTTATTCGGATATGGCGTTTAGTTTAGGGTTCATGGATCCACAAGCCGCTGAACCCATTTCTCACCTCACGGAAAATCAATTCCGTGAGCAGGCCATTGGCAGAGAAGACAGATCGGTTGCGGAAGTGCCAGAAATGGGCAGGGAGACCTCGATCAAGGTCACCAAGCCCGGAGAAGATCTTCAGCTCGGCGGATCACTTAAGGAACAAGTTTCGTTCGTCAAAGAAGAGCATTGTTCGAAACCAGGTGAACCAGCCCCGAGTGTGGACAACAAAGATGATTCTGGAATCGATTGCACCAGAGATCCTGACTGGCAAGTCGTTTTCCCGAATGAACTGCCCGACCACCCGGAACCCAACCAAGTCCACAACGACAAGTACTGGGATGAAAGAAGTTTGGATACGGAGTTGCAAAACAAGGATTTGCAGGAACAAATGATTCGCAGGGAATTGGAGAGTTTTGACCGGGCGGCTCATTCTGCCGATGACGCTGGGCGATCCTTTCAAAATGAAGTGCTCGACCCTTATCATGCCGGTGGACGCCCTCCATCCGAACCCCCATCGTCATCCAACAGCCTCGATTCATTCGTTTAACTCGCTGATTTACACTTTCTCTTGATTGATCATCCTCTGAGAGTTGAAATAATTGGTGATTTCCTTGCTATCAAATGGGAGGATACCGAGATCATCCTGGACTCCTTGACCTTGAGGCAAAATTCACCTAGCGCCGAGCAAAAGGGGGAAAGTGACATTTTCGGTAATCTTAGCGGAGGAGCAAATCCAAAGAACTTTTCCGGAGTCCGTTTGCTATCTTACACGGAAATTGGCAATTACGCCTTGCGTCTTCTCTTTTCCGATGGGCACGGATCAGGAATCTACTCCTGGGATCTCCTCAGAAAACTTGGTGAAACCGTTGAAGACCAGCTTTAAGCCAATCCTCTTCCCCCGACTCGAAGAAAATCGAGAATTTCAGTCACCAATGGGTGATTCGATTGATCGAATTCCTTCTCTAAATGAGTAATTGCCTGAGTGCGGTTCATTTCCCGACGATACAGGACCTTGAAAACCGATCGTATAAGTTCGATATGATCAACGGTAAAGGCAGCCCGTTCCAAACCGACTTTATTGATTGAGCGAACCTCCGCCGGAGAACCGTCCGCAAGCATAAAGGGAGGTACGTCCTGAACCAACTTGGAACAGGCGGAGACCATACTGTGCCTGCCCAGTCGACAAAACTGGTGAACACCTGCCCCCCATCCGACGTTCACCTGGTCCGCCACTTGTACGTGTCCACCAAGAGCCGAATGACTACTCATAACCAGGTGATCGCCGATCACGCAATCGTGGGCGACGTGGCTGTATGCAAGAAATACGTTGTGGGAACCAATGCGGGTGGAATCCTCTGGCTTGGTGGCGACATGAGCGGTTACGTATTCTCGAAAGACGTTTCCGTCCCCGATTTCCAGACCCGGGTCTCCACCGTTGTATTTAAGGTCATGAGTGATACCTCCAATAAAAGCATATGGATGAACGACGTTATTCTTACCCATGGAAACACGACCTTCCACGGTGGCATGATGCAGTATTTGGGTATCGTCCCCAATAACAGCCATGGAACCTACTACGCAAAAAGGTCCAATCTCCACCCGCTCCCCCAACCGGGCATTAGGATCAACAACTGCATGTGGATGAATTTTCGTAGCCACGATTAAGGATCAGCCCTCGTCCCCCGCATCCACAATGGAAAACATGAGATTTGCGGAAGATACCACCTTTTCGCCGACCATGCATTCGACGTTCGCCGTGGCCAATTTGTTTCCACGCACTTTGTCGATTCTGGCAATGATTCGCAATTGATCCCCTGGAACCACGGGCCGACGAAACTTCACCTTGTCCGCGGACATGAAAAAGGCGACTTTTCCCTCGGATGAACTCATTCGTAACAGAAGAATGCCCGCGGCTTGAGCCATGGCCTCGAGTTGTAGAACACCTGGCATTACGGGATGACCGGGGAAATGGCCTGGAAAAAACGGTTCGTTGATCGTGACGTTCTTTATGGCGATCAGGGTTTCGTTTCCTTCAATCGAAACAACCCGATCCACGAGAACAAAGGGAAAACGATGAGGCAAAACGTCCAAGACTCTTCGAACGTCGAGTTCAGTTTCATCCGGAAGCACGAAGGCTTTGGAGGATTTGTTCGATTTTTTCTTTGTGTTCGATCGCTCGAGAATCTTCCCAACCAGCTCCGAATTAAGGGAATGTCCCGGACGAACCGCTATGATATGAGCTTTAAGAGCCTTGCCCAAGAGGGAAAAATCTCCAACGATGTCGAGAATTTTGTGACGTACGAATTCGTCCTCGAAACGCAGAGGTTCCTTGGACAGGATCTGATCACCTTTAATTACTATGGCGCTGTCCAGGCTCCCTCCCCTGATCTTACCTATCTTCAGCAGTTCTTCAATCTCCTCGTAAATGGTAAAAGTACGGGCAGGAGCCAATTGGGCAATGTAAGTCTCCGGATCCACGTCGATGGAAAGGTGCTGAACGTGACTGCCTCGATCATCCGCGGAGGTGCAGGTGATGCGCAATCCATCGTGAGGCAGTGCAATGATTGAGCGGTTTCCTGAAGAAACGGAAATCGGTTCAGATAGTTCAATGAATTCACGTTCCCCATCCTGATCCACCGGTTCCCCCTCAAGGATAAGATTTACAAATGGCCGGGCCGAGCCATCCATAATCGGTGGCTCACTGGCATCAAGCTCGATCTCTGCATTATCTATTCCACAACCTCTGAGGGCGCTGAGAACGTGCTCGATCGTATGAACCTTGGCATTACCGTTGGTTATGGTAGTGCTACGCACCAAGTCGGTGACGTTCTCGGTCAGCGGACGAATCTCTGGCTTCCCGTACAAATCGGTTCTTCTAAAAACGTATCCAGTGCCGATAGCCGCAGGCTTGATAGTTAAGGAAACCTCCTCCCCCGTATGAAGTGATTTTCCTTTGATCGAGCGCTCGTTACGCAGGGTCCTTTGTTTGATCGGCATGAGAAGAGTATTTTATCTATCCAACTCGGAGCAAACTGTAAAGGAGTAAGAAAGTAATACTAACTTGATGAATTCCCCAAATTTACTAGAGTGTCAGCATTGCCCAACTTGAACGAACGTTGCTTTACCTAACAAAGTCATTCCCAAAACGCCTCAAGCGTGAATACAGAAAAATGATCGACCGAATGATCCGGTCTCATGCGTTTCACAAGATGGCCGTTAAATTAGTCTATCTCATTTGCTTCGTTACCTCGGTGATCCTGGCCACGCTTTTGTATCTGGACAAATAAGAACGATGCCCGGCAATCCAGCCTAACATTACCGAAATCAGTTCGAAGGAAAGGAAATGAAATCCAAACGAGAGGTTCGTTTAAGCGCATCGTTCCAAGTATCAAGGGCAGATGCCTTCCCTTCGTCCTTAATCCGATTATCATCAAGAAAATCTATCAGATTGCGGTATCCGTTATTCCTTAGGAAATCAGCCAAAACCTTGTTGGTGTGAGGATACCCGATCAGTGAACGCACCAAATTCTCCGCCTGCATAGATCTTGACTTCTGATTCCTGAAGTTCAAATAGACGCCCCTGGCTTCAGCCAGACGAAAGGAATCTTCAACCGATTTTTCATCAAGCGAAATACGATTGTTTCCAAGGCTTAAACGCTTCAGCTTGGGCAATGCAAGCACGGGCGAAGGGTCGTGTATCAAATTGTAGGAAAGTCCAAGATTTTCCAGTTCCTTCAATTCGGATAAATCGTGCAAGTTAATAACAAGGTTGGATCGAAGATCCAAGGATCTTAAATCTTTGAGTTCTCTTAATGGTCTTAGATCGCAAATATGATTCTCGGCAAGGTTCAATCTTTCAATGGTCGTAAGTTTATCCAATTCATCGAAAGTGTTGATTCGGTTATTGGCCAGGGACAACTGCCGAAGATTGTGAAATTGCTTCAATGAACCCACCTCCGATATTTCATTGCCGGAAAGCAAGAGCGTGGTCATGGAAGGAAGATCGCCCATCGATGAAATCTGGTTCAGTCTGTTATCATAAAGATGAAGGTCCGTGAGCTTGGGCAAACCCTGAATCTCGATCAAGGGATCGGTGTCACGCTTACCATTGCCACTTTGATCGGTAAACGGCTCCCCTGGGTCAAACTGTTTGTTTCGATTACGATCTACGTATTCTTCCACCCTCCCTAGCTCGTTTCCATGGGCGTAAAAGTTGACAAGGTTACGGAGTTTGGAAACGCCTTCCAGGTCAATCAAGGAATTATGAGAAACGTCAAGATGTACCAGAAACTTGAAATTCTCGATTCCCGACAATCCAAGAAGACGATTACGGGAAAGATTCAACTCGAAAAGAGCCCAGTCGCCACTATTCAAAAGTTCGGATGCCTCGGAAAGATTCAAAGCCACGCTGGCTTTTTCCTGATCACTTAATTTGGGATCAATAATTTCACTCTGATATTTCAGAAGCGTTTTGCGTAATTCAACCGCTGAAAGCGGAATCAGCGAGGACAGGTTTTTGAGCCTGTTTCCCGCGAGGTCCAACTTTCGGAGTTTAGAAAGTTTTTGTAACGGTTCAAGATCCTCGATCAAATTGTCTCGCAAAACCAAGTATTCCAGATTCCTGGCTTTTTCCAAACCTGACAAATCTCGTATCTGCAAGTCGTTTGCTTCCAAGCGCACCAAATTTTCGGAAACCATTTTCTCCGTTAAATCTCTTTCAGCCACTCCAAGTGAATTGGATATCGCCCGCTGAAGGGCAGGCTCGGGAATAATGAAGGACTGACCAAAGGACTGCCAACCACAACAAAACCCCAACGACAATGCCATCATGAAAAATTTACCCGGCAATTTGATTTTCATTCGTTTATTTGAAAGTCTGAAAGTCGAGTGATCAAGCTCGTTAAGTCCTTTATTTTCTGAGTCTTGCAATCAAATCCTTCGATTCCACAGACTCTCCTACGTTCACGAGGATTTCTTCAACCACTCCATCCGAGGATGCATAAAGGGTAGTTTGCATTTTCATGGCTTCAAGCACCGCTATCTTCTCACCCTTCTTGACGTTTTTGCCAACGCTCGTGACAATGGCGCTTATCATAGCCGGGATGGGAGCGGCTACATGAAAAGGATTTGCCGGATCCGCTTTTTCACGAGCCTTGGCTTCGCCTTTGAAAGAAGCGTCTGCCACGAGTGCGGTACGGGCTTTTCCATTTAGTTCGAAAGTAAGGGAACGGATTCCCTTTTCATCAGGCTCACCAACGTTCAGTAGTTTGATGAAGAGCGTCTTGCCTTCTTCAATATCAATTGAAATTTCCTCACCGATGGAAAGCCCGTGAAAATAGGCTGTGGTAGGAAGAACCGAGACGTCACCATGCTTGGTACGAAAACTCAAATAATCCTGAAAAACCTTGGGGTACATCAAGTGGGCGAACAGGTCGTCCTCGGTAGCCTTTCGACCAATCTTTTTCTGCAGGGATGAAAATTCCTTTTTAAGATCTATCCTTGGAGCCGATGCCCCGGGTCGACCACGCAGGGGTTTACGATCTCCAAGAACGACTTTTTGAACGGACTTGGGCCATCCTCCCATAGGTTGTCCAAGGTTTCCGGACAGTAAATCTATCACCGATTCTGGAAAACCGGTCTCGGGAGGAAGATTGACCATATCTTCCGGTTTCACGCCTTTGGTTATAAGAAAGATCGCCAAATCACCGACGCATTTACTACTTGGAGTTACCTTGACGATATCTCCAAGCAAGTGATTGACCTCTTGGTAGGTCTTGACCACGTCGGGCCATCGTTTTCCCAGTCCAAGGGCAGTCGCCTGCTCTCGCAAATTGGTATATTGACCACCGGGCATTTGATGGTGAAAAACCTCGGCGCTACCAAACGGAGGCGATGAATCAAAGGGTGCGTAGAATTGACGGACTGCTTCCCAGTAAATCGACAATTGATTAAGGGCATCGACGTCCAAACCGGTTGAACGCGGAGCGTTTCGCAAAGCGTGTACGATGGAGTTTAGGTTTGGCTGGCTGGTGCACCCGGACATCGATGAAACGGCAAGGTCCACGACATCCACGCCCGCTTCCGCCGCCTTGAGAACGGAAGCAGATGCAATCCCACTGGAATCGTGAGTATGAAAGTGTATCGGCAAACCCACTTCGTTACGCAGAGCCTTCACCAATCTGTAAGCGGCGTTTGGGTGGCAAAGACCGGCCATATCCTTGATTGCGATGATGTGCGCGCCCATTTTTTCCAACTCCTTGGCCAAATCGACGTAATACTTCAGATGGTACTTTTCCTCTTTCGAATCGGTAAAATCCCCTGTGTAGCAAACGGCGGCTTCGCAAAGAGACTTCGTTCGCTCGCTCACGGTTTCCATCGCGACTTTAAGATTTGGGAGATAGTTCAGAGAATCAAAGATACGGAAAACGTCCATTCCTGCCTCCGATGCATGAACGACAAAATCTCGAACGACATTGTCGGGATAATTGGCATATCCAACCGCATTGGAACCACGGAGGAGCATTTGGAAAAGTACGTTGGGCACTCGTTCTCTCAATTTCCTCAATCTTTCATAAGGGGATTCACCTAAAAATCTCATGCAGGTGTCGAACGTGGCCCCACCCCACATTTCCAGACTGAACAATCCGGAAAGGTTACGAGCAAGGTAATCCGCTACCGCAAGCATGTCATAAGTACGCATTCGGGCAGCGAACAGAGATTGATGAGCATCACGCAAAGTCGTGTCCGTAATCATCAATGGTTTGTGATCCCTCAACCACTTGGAGAATTTGACGGCTCCTTCCGAAAACAAGCGATCGCGAGTTCCACGAGGAGGATCCATTTTCGAATCGTATTCTGGAATGATCAATGGAAGCGGGTTTTTGATTCGCTCCCTGCCTTTTACCTGAGGGTTTCCGTTGACCACGACCTCGCCCAAATAATTGAGCAAGCGCGAAGCCCGGTCTCGTCTCTGTTTGAACCGAAAAAGTTCAGGAGTGACGTCGATCATGCGAGTAGTGGCTCGGCCGGCAACGAAGTCCTTGTGTGAAATGACGTTTTCCAGGAATGGAATGTTTGTCTTGACCCCGCGTATGCGCATCTCGCGCAAAGCACGGTGCATTCGATCCAGAGCCTGGTTCAGATTGGGTCCGGAAGTGGTGATCTTCACGAGCAAGGAGTCATAGAAGGGAGTGATGATGGAACCGGTATCACCCATGGCTCCATCCAAGCGTACGCCGAATCCAGCGGATGACCTGTAACTTAGAATTTTCCCGTAATCGGGAGTGAAATCCCTTTCCGGATCTTCCGTTGTTATGCGGCACTGCACCGCGCATCCGTTCCTTGGAATACCATCCTGTCTCGGAATGCTGATTTTTTTACCATGAAGAGTTTCCCCCATCGCCACCAAAATCTGAGAACGCACGATGTCAATGCCGGTAATCTGTTCGGTCACGGTGTGTTCAACCTGAATACGAGGGTTCATCTCGATGAAAAACCACTCGTTGGTATCTTGATCGAGAAGAAATTCAACGGTTCCCGCGTTATCGTAACCAATTTTCTCCGCCAACTTTACGCCTGCATCGCACAATTCCTTGACCACGGCATCCGGCAGTCCGATCGAAGGGGCGACTTCCACCACTTTCTGGTACCTTCTTTGAACGGAGCAATCACGCTCATGCAAATGAACGACGTTTCCCTTGCGATCTCCAAGTATCTGAACTTCCAGATGCTTGGCTCTTCCGACAAATCTTTCTAGAAAGACCGAAGGATTTCCAAAAGCTCGTTCGGCTTCACCCTGAGCTTCCTCAAGCATGGGAGCCAAATCCTTCTCCTCCCTGACCACACGCATACCCCTGCCCCCACCGCCAAAAGCTGCCTTGATGATCAATGGGAATCCGATTTTCCTTCCCCACTTAAGGGCATCCGCAGCCTTGGAAACGGGATTTGGGGTGGCAGGCAAGGTGGGAACACCCGCCTGATCCGCAGCTTTCTTCGCTGCCACCTTGTCTCCCATGCGCTCGATGAGCTCAGGGCGCGGCCCGACAAATGCTATGCCTGCTTCGTCACATGCCCGGGCAAAGTCTGGGTTTTCGGATAAAAATCCGTATCCAGGATGAATCATGTCCACACCCTTTTCCTTGGCGAGAGCGATTATGGACTCGATGTCGAGATAGGCTGCAACCGGACCTTTGCCCTTCCCCACGAGATAAGCTTCGTCCGCCTTGAACCTGTGTACTCCAAAACGATCCTCTTCGGCGTAGATGGCAACTGTACGTAAATTCAATTCAGTTGCGGAACGAAAAATCCGCACGGCTATTTCGCTACGATTGGCGACGAGAAGTTTTTTCATGGTTTGTGTACAAGGGGTAAAATTGCAGACATTGGAAAGTTAAGAAATGCCCCTATTCAAAGGGTTCTTCAATGCAAAAATCCCATTATCTCGCTAACAGGGCAGGCAATTCGCAGAACTTATGATTGAGTTGAGATTTAAAAAATGGCATCTACGAAGGGGTTGAACCATTCTTTGACCAGTCGGCTCAGAAAGAGAAAGTGTAGCAACCCCGCAAGCGCAAGATATGGCCCAAACGGGACTTCCCTACCCCAACCCGGGGTGTTTTCATTTTTTTGGGCTTTTCCGATAACAAGACTTGGCAAGAGGAAAAGGCAACCGATCATGGCTCCGGCAAAAATTGAAAAGATCGCGCCTTGCCATCCGCAAAACGCGCCAATGCACCCCAATAACTTGACGTCCCCTTCCCCCAAAGCCTCCCTCCCAAAAGCTCGGCCGGCAAGCGCTCCGATCCAATAAAGGAGACTTGTCCCCGCCATGATCCCGAGGATGCTTTGCAGACCAGCCTGCAAATGCTCCAGACCCAATGGATGATGGACTACGGAATGTATGGAAGGATAAGCGATGGAAAGAAAAAGACCGGCAAACAACCCCCCCATACTGAAACGATCCGGTATGGTCATGGTCTCCATATCAATGATCATGACGCCGATTAAGACCCAGGTGAAAACAGATTGAGCCAAAAACAGCCCGAGATCCCGATGAATCGTAAATTCCTTGAAAAACCAGCAGTATAGAGCGGCAAGAGCAAGTTCCACCAAGAAGTATTTAAGAGGAATTTTAGTCCCGCAACATTGAGAACGACCTCGAAGCGCCAAGTATCCAAACACCGGAACGTTAAGATGCCATGGAATCGAACGATTACAGCCCACACAACGGGAACCAGGCCGAACGATCGACAAGGATTGGGGTACTCGATAAGCGCAAAGGTTCAGAAAGCTCCCCATACAAGCACCGACAAAGGCTCCAAAATATGGAAAAACTTCTGAAAGTCTCGAATATTCCTCCATCGGACTACCTCGGATCCAATGCCAAGGCCGCCGCTTCTTCCATGGCCTTGACGGAAATATCCATGCCGGTCCAGATCTCAAGGGCATGGCTTGCCTGTCCTACGAGCATGCCAAGTCCATTAGCCGTTTGCATGCCCAGTGATCGCCCTTTTTGTAAAAGCTTGGAGACCGGAGGATTGTAAATCATGTCGTAAACCAGGGTAGTGCCGGGTAATCCATCCAAATCAATTGGCTCCTGATCAGACTCCTGAAGCCCGAGAGAAGTCGCATTGATCACCAAAAGCCTTTTTTCCGATTGGCGAGGCGAAAAGGGCTCCAGAGAGGAAATGGATGACAACTTTTGTTGAAATCCGTTTTGCCCCATTGTTTGAATCAATGAATCCGCGCGTTCAACGGATCGATTTCTAACTGTTACATGACTGCAACCATCCTGCAAACACTGAGCGATGGCTGCCCTAGCGGCTCCACCCGCGCCGAGTACCAAAACCTCAAATTCCCTCAGGCTGCAACCAAAAGAATTCTTGACAGAAAAAGCAAGCCCGAAGCCATCGGTATTATATCCCTTCCACTCACCATCTTCCCAGCTCAAGGTATTGACAGCGCCAATCGCGCGAGCCTTTGGATCAATCGATCTCAATAAAGGCAAAACTTCAACTTTGTGAGGAATGGTAAGATTCAGCCCCCGATATCCGAGTTCTGCCAATTTAGGCAGGGCCTCCGGCAATCCCTGAGGCAAAACCTCTATTTTG
The DNA here is from genome assembly GCA_038152055.1 of Opitutales bacterium. Lineage (GTDB taxonomy): Bacteria > Verrucomicrobiota > Verrucomicrobiia > Opitutales > Seribacteraceae > Chordibacter. Next base: position 13,291 of record JAYOWQ010000013.1, read on the forward strand.
TAATATATCCAATCGGCGAACTTTCGGTTTTTAACAGCCAATTCCCTTAAGGCGGCCATATGTAACTGCGGACTTATGGAATGGTTGATTGGAAAGCCAAGAACAGCTAGCCGAACCTCTTTTCCAAATGGGACGGTCAAGTCATCCAAACGTCTGACACCTTCATGCATTGGAGGCTTCCTGATGAACACGATCGAACTCCAGATCGAATGACTCAAACATACGCGAACGGCTGAATTCCTTGACCTTGGCGTAGTGATGGGAAAGGTTTCTACAGGCACGGGCCAAGGTTTCCGCAGTGGTGACTGGCAGAAGAGCTGCCCCTGCATCTTCATCGGACAATACGCCCAACTTGTCTTCCATTTGGTCAAGCTCGATCAATCGCCCACCGGCCCAGCAATCAAGGTAAAATGGTTGTTTTTCGGCAAAACATCCGAGAAGAAATCGGCCTGGAGATCCAATCGGATCGAGCTCGAAGCCAATTCTGCGAGCAACAAGAATGTAAATGGAACAAAGAGTGATGGGCAGACCTTCACGACGATCCAAGACGCGATGAATGAAACTATTGTCAGGATTCTCGAAATCCTGACGAGCTCCCCGGAATCCATACTCGTGAAACAAAACCCGGTTTATAACCGCGCAGGTTTGGCGAGCCCCGGAGGGAGTGACCAACAATTCACGGCATCTGTCAGCAAGACTATCTAAAAGAAAAGTGTAAGTAGATACTTCAAGGTTCGGATACATGGTTCGGTCCAGCAAAAACCAGCCTGTCTCCAACTCATACCTCAGGGAGCGGATGAAATTAATAAAATCACCAGGTCCGTCGATCCAGCCCAATCGTTCGATTAGGGACTGGGCTTGCTTGGCGAGATATTTGTCGTCGCCGCCGGATAGGCTCAAGAGGAAATTCCTAGACTCTTCTGGTAAGGCAGAAAAGAATTCAATCAGGCCATTGCGAACTTTTTCGGAATCGTCATCCAACAAGGATCGGATTGAATCCCAGTTAACGCGCGTGATTATATTTTTGGTTTTTTGATTCATGAACCTGTCCTTACTTTCGCGCTTTCGCGCAAATGGAGCAAGTTTCGGTTGCGCCCAATTTCACCAAAGAATTAATTACAATTCCCAAACCCAAGGATAAGGTTAGGGAAATCAAAAGCCGGCGCGGTCGCCAAACAAAGCGGACCCCACTCTTATCATAGTACTGCCAGAAGCAATGGCCTCCTCGAGGTCAGCGGACATCCCCATTGAAAGTTCAGGTAATTTCAACCCACCACGAACCTCTAGTTCGGTTCGTAGATTTTCCAAACGCTCGAAACAGGATCGAGCGACGTCGGGATCTTCGGGCGCATAGGGAGCAATCGTCATCAAGCCCTGCACGCGCAAATTGGAACAAGTAAGAGCAAAGTCCAGTCCGGCCACTGCATCCTCGAGAGAAAAACCATGCTTGGCAGGATCATTACCCGAATTCACTTGAATCAGAATATCAAGTAGAACTTCCTTGGCTGCGGCCGCTCCCTGAAGTTTGGACAACAGTTTCCTTGAGTCCACCGTTTGTATACGATTGAACCGTCCAATCACCTGCTTGACCTTGTTCGTTTGTAGGTGTCCGATCAATTCCCATGCCATACCTTTGACCAAATCCTGTTTCAAAAGAGCCTCCTGAACTCTGTTTTCTCCAACGCTTCGAATGCCGGCATCCATACAATAGCTAACCGCTTCCACCGGCCAATTCTTGGTTACCGGTAAAAGACTTACATCCCTGAAATTTCTTCCACACGCTTTCGAAGCAGTGATTATTCTTTGGCGGAGCTTTTCAAGATTCTCCAAGAAAACTTCTCTCTCAATCATAAGTATTGCTTGTAATAAACTGAAATCCGATTAGTTCAATTAATAACATTATGCATATTCAAAATTTCAAAACCTTCTGTGATCTGGTCGAGACCAAAAGTTTTTCCAAAGCCGCCAAGTTGAATGAAGTCACTCAATCAGCAGTGAGTCAACAACTCAAGGCAATGGAATCTCATTATCAAATGCTGATCATTGATCGAAACCAAAAAAAGTTTCGTCTAACCCCACAGGGAACCGCTCTCTTTTCGACTTTCAAGCAAATCCTCAATCTTTACGATCGTTTGAATTGCGAGATTCAGGAAATGCGTAACGTTGTTAGCGGAACCATTCAAATTTCGACGGTAAACAGTATCGGATTACATGTTTTGCCCCCCTATCTCAAATCTTTCCTCAAAGAGTTCCCTTCCGTTAATGCGCGCGTGGAATACAGAAGGGCGAATTTGGTTTACGAAGACGTTTTGGTGGGTAACGCAGATATAGGACTAATTGCCTTTCCTACCAATCCGAAGGATTTGGAGGTCATTCCTTTCTCCAATGACGAACTGATTGTCGCCATGAGTCCCGAGCATCCCCTGAGTAAAAAAAGGATGATCGCCCTGAAGGACCTGAACAACCTCGAATTCATTGCCTTTGAAAAAGACATCCCCACCCGTCAAGCAACTGACGAAATCCTCAAGCGCGCCGGGGTTGAAGTAAGCGTAGTAATGGAGTTCGACAATGTTGAAACCGTCAAGCGAGCCATAGAAATAAATGCCGGACTGGCAATCCTACCCGCTAGCACGATCGTTAACGAGGTGGAACGCAAACAACTGGTAAGCTTCAAACTGGAGGGAGGCATACACAACCGCCCACTCGCCATCATTCACAAGCAAGGTCGCATGTTGACGCCGGCTCTGCGTTCTTTCATAGAATTGCTCAAGGAAGGTCCGGATTCTATTTAAGGACTAAGATTAAAATCTCTCATTTATTTTCAGCGCGGGATAAGCTTCTTTCAAGTTTGCTGTAAAACTGCCGACGATCACCTTGCTACTGACGCGTACGGGGACTCTTCTTTCATCGTCAGAATACCATACTTCCAGCATACCTCTGGGGCTTTTCTCAAATACCCCACCCAAATTTGCCAAAGCTGGTCTGGTGCCAATTGCCCTCACCCATCCCATCGGCAGCTTGATCCTTTCTACTGATCCCGCTCGAACACGAACGTTTCTAAAACGTTTTCCATCGCAAGTGGGCAAAAAGGTTTCGCCCGATTCGGCAAGAGGATGCAAGCGAAAGAAATAAGCTATGGAAAGGGGATCGAAAACCGGACCGGGAATAGGGGTGTTGATTGCCATGCCCTCTTTGTCCGAGTACCGAGCCAACATGCTCTTGTAATCGAATTCAACGACAAGGTCGCGCGCCTTGCTACCCTCTCTCTGCGATTTCTCATATTTGAGCGTGCGCGAAAAAGAAGGATCAATCGTACTGGTTATCGAAGTTCTTACCCTGTAGAATGCATCCGCAAAAGAATTGGTTCTAACGCTGAAACGAATGACTATAGGTTTTAAAGTATCGGTGGCATCATTTGGAAGCACCTCCATTCGAGCCGTACCCACAGGAAAGAAACCCCACTTCAATTCATATTCAAGTTTTTCACCTAGTACAAATGGAAGCTGGGGAATTTCATCAATCCTTGCAGGCAAACAATGAGCGGCCCAAAAAAGAGTCAGCCCATAAAAACAAGCCGACTTTTTCAAGAAACAGGCACGGGACTTAGATTCCAAACCTCCCGGGCGTATTCGGAAATCGTGCGATCGGAGGAAAACTTACCGGAACCGGCAACGTTGCGTATGGCCATCTCGGTCCAATTAGCCTGAGACTGAAAAGAACGCCCCGCTTTTTCCTGGGCATCAAGGTAAGACCTGTAATCGGCCATAACCAAGTAAGGATCCCCCCAATCAAGCAGGCCCTTCGTAAGATCCGCAATGAGATTACCGTTGTCCGGACAGAAAAAATCGGAGGCAAGCCAATCTACGACTGCCTTTAGTTCCTGATCGCTTTCGTAATAGGAAAATGGATCGTATCCTTGGTTACGGATTTCTTCGACTTCTTCGACCGTTTTACCAAAAATGAAGATGTTTTCTTCACCAACCTCTTCAAGAATTTCGACGTTGGCTCCATCAAGAGTTCCAATGGTGAGCGCCCCATTCAGGGCAAATTTCATATTACCTGTCCCGGATGCTTCCTTGCCTGCGGTCGAAATCTGTTCGGACAAATCGCTAGCAGGAATAATTCTTTCTGCGGCGGAAACGCCATAATTCGGCCAAAACACAACTTTGAGTTTTTCTCCGATGCGTTTGTCTGAATTGATTTTATCAGCGACCAGATTGATCGCATGGATGATGACCTTGGCCATGTGATATCCTGGGGCAGCCTTCGCTCCGAACAAAAATACACGAGGTGGGACGTCAAGTTGGGGATCATGCAACAACCTGCGGTAGAGGGTTAGAATGTGGAGAAGGTTAAGGTGTTGTCTCTTGTATTCGTGAAGGCGTTTGATCTGCGCGTCAAAAAGAGCATCAGGGTTTACCACAATGCCCAATTTTTGCTTGATCATATTGGAAAGAACTTCCTTGTTCTTTCTTTTAATCCGACGAAAGTCTTCGCCAAAAGAAGTATCTTCGGACATTTTTTCCAAATCCCGCAACTTGGTGGCATCAGTCACCCAGTCCGGTCCGATTGATGAATTGACCAGATCGGCAAGTCCAGGATTACAACCTACCAACCAACGACGAGGAGTAATTCCGTTTGTCTTGTTGTTAAATCTATCCGGATATAATTCAGCGAATTCAAACAATAGACGCTCCTTCAGCAACTTTGTGTGCAAGGCGGCCACTCCGTTGACAGAATGACTTCCAACCACCGATAAGTGAGCCATACGGATATGACCATCTGCGACGATCGCCATTCTAGCTTTTTTGGCCGCATCACCAGGAGCGAACCTTTCCAACTCGTCTTGAATAAACCTTCGGTTTACTTCCAAAACCAGATCATAATGACGGGGAAGAACCTTGGCGAACAACCCTTCACTCCAAGTCTCCAATGCTTCCGGCAACAAGGTGTGGTTGGTATAGGCAAAGGTTTTCCTAACCAGACTCCATGACTCGGTCCAGGGCATCAATTCCTCATCGACAAGGATGCGGAGGAGTTCGAGTATAGCCACCGCTGGATGGGTGTCGTTTAATTGCACGACTACCTTTTCGGAAAATTCATCCCAACCTGAGTGCAACCTCCTGTAACGAGCCACCATGTCACGTAATGAACAGGACACGAAGAAATATTGCTGCACGAGTCGAAGCTCTTTTCCGTTCTCCGTCTCGTCATTGGGATAGAGTACTTTGGAAATCGATTCAACGGTTGCTTTTTCACGAACTGCTTCAACGTATCCCCCTTGATTGAAGACGTCCAAATCGAATTCCTCGGGCGCCTTGGACTCCCAAAGTCTAAGGAAATTAATCGTCTTCCCTCCATATCCAACGATAGCGATGTCGTAGGGCAATCCATCAACGACCCGAGTGTCCAACCAACGCGGACGATAGTCTCCCTTGTCGTCGTAATCGTGCTCCACCCTGCCATAGAGATGAACTTTCTGTAAAAATTGAGGGCGGGCGATCTCCCAAGGATTGCCAAATCTTCTCCAATCATCAGGTTTCTCAACTTGTTTACCCTTTTTGAATTCCTGCTTGAAAAGGCCGTATTGGTAATGAATGCCATATCCAATTGCAGGCAGGTCCAGAGTGGCCATGGAATCAAGAAAACATGCAGCCAAACGACCTAATCCACCATTTCCCAAACCCATATCGTGCTCTTCTTCACAAAGTTCCGGCAAATCAAAACCCAACTCACTGACTGCTTCAGTCAATTCATCTCGTATCCTCAGATTGCACAGGTTCGAATTGAGCAAGCGTCCCATTAAATATTCCAGGCTTAGATAATGGACTCGGCGAGCATCGCAATCTACATGAGTTTTCTGCGTGAGCATAAATCGATCGAGGATGCGCTCCCTGACCGCGAGGCAAACCGCGGTCCAAATTTCCTGTGGAAACGCATTTTCCGAACTTCTGGCAAGACTCTGACCCAAATGGTGATTGATCGAATCTTTAAGTTCATCAACAAGTTTCCTGTTGACTGGCGTTTTTTCCGAGGTTTCTGGAGTTTGCTTCAGATTGGTCATTGCTAAGTTGTCAGGTCAAAATATGCGTAAGGAGCCATCATGTAAATTGAAGGAAAACAGGCGATTTAAAATTTAAACGGATCCTGAGCACCCAAGCTACTGCGAGGAAAACTCGTAGACAGAAAAGTGCAGATACTCATCCCCTGGACGTAAAATACAACTTTTCCAACCCTTTTCCCCCTCATGATTGGGGCTATCTGGGAAAACCTGTGGTTCAAGGCACAAACCAGAACGCAGAGGATAGTTTTTTCCACTGTCGCCGATTAATGAACCATCGAGGTAATTACCACTGTAAAATTGCACGCCGGGTTGGTTGGTCAGAAGCCTCATGGTACGTCCACTGCCCGGATCGTGGAGAGTGGCTGCATGCCTTATTCCATTTTCATTGCCTGCATTTTCATGAGAGTCCTCATTGACGGCAATCGGAACAGTCCAAGTATGATCATATCCCTTACCAAACGAAAGCTGTTCATGATCTTGATTTATTCTAGAACCAACAGGGGTCGGGTGACGAAAATCCATCGGCGAACCAGCAACGGAACGCAAGCCAATGGGTATATTGGTCTCATCAGTGGCTACGTAGGATGAGCCTGGAAGAGTCAGCAGATGATCCAAGATCGTGGAATCCCCTTCTCCCGCCAGATTGAAATAAGTGTGGTTGGTTAGATTGACAATGGTCGGAGCGTCCGTTTGAGCCTTTATCTCGACGCTCAATTTTCCATCTTCAGATAGGGAATAAACTACTCGGCAAATAAGATTGCCCGGGTAACCCTCCTCATCGTGCGGACTTCGGTAAGTCAGAACTACGCCTAGTCCATCCTGAAGAGGTTTGCCCGACCATATTCTCTTGTCGAATCCTCGATCACCCCCGTGTAAATGATTTTGCCCATTATTCGTGGCAAGTTGGTATTCGCGGCCATCCAGGGCAAAGCTCCCCTTGGCAATTCGATTTGCATAACGACCGGCAATACAACCGAAATAAGGACTCCTCTCAATGTAGTCCTGAAGGTTCGAAAACCCGAGAGAAACGTTCTTCATTTGACCGTTTCTGTCAGGAACAATGATTTCGCGGATCGAGGCGCCATACTCCAAGACACTGACCTCCATTCCATTTTCGTTGATGATGCGAAATTCATGTACCTTGGTCCCATCCGACAACTTACCGAAAACTCTTTTGGAAATGGACATGGACCTGCTTACCTTCAAGGGATGCCGAACTTTATTTCCGATAGAACTTTTCGTCGTCTCATAAACTTGTTTACTTTTTTCCGTGACGTAGCTTGCACCATGCTTGACTTTACTAATTGCACTCCTCGCTAAGTCCGAGTTCGAGCAAGACAATGAACCAAACAAAAAAATTAAAAGCGATAATCGAGTGAATTTCATTTTTATTCTCATCCATATGATAAATGCTAAAGATAGCCGAGTATTCAAGAAATCAAAGTTTTCTTTTGAAACGAGCCTCGAAATCTCTTTTCGGTATCTCGAAATAAGTAGGTCTACCCTTTGGACAAACATACTGGTTTCTCGATCTTAAGAGCCGATCCACCAAGTCAATTATTTCTTCGTCGGTAAATTCGTCCCTAGTCTCTTGCGTGTAATTCGAAAGTCTCTCCAGAGCAAGTCTAGCGAAAGTTTCGACCTGAATAGAACCTTCGTTCTCTCTGGCAATCTCCAAAAAGTCCTTCAGGTAAGACAAAGCCAACGCAGGGTCCAACCACCCGGGGCACGTTTCCATACGATAAAAGTTTCTGCCAAATTCTTCCAATATGAATCCTAGTTTTCTCAATTTTGGCAGACTGGACTCCAAAATCGAACGATCGATTCCGTCAACTTCCAGGGGTTCAGGAGAAAGTAAAGCCTGCTTTGTAGTTTTGGCTCCATCTCCAACCCTCAGAGATTCCTCCAATTGCTCGAATCTCACCCTTTCATAAGTTGCCCGAATATGAAGTGCAACCATACCCTGAGGAGTGGAAAACAATACCAGGTCACCGTGAACTCGGTCCAAAAATCTCCATTTTGCTGACGGGTCCAAGCGCTTCCCAACTAGTTTTTCAGGTAGTATTTCCGCAGATTTACGGGCTTGTATCTGAGAATGGAAATTACCGCTACGCGTTGCTTGTAGCAGATGCGAATCAGCTTTTGTAGCGAACGGCGTGGATTCCATCGGTCGATCTCCTTCGTTTTCCAATCCATATAACTCCAAGGCCCGAAGATCCATCTTGGGAACCAGCATTCCATCTTCCAGTTCGTACTCGACTCCGTGCTTTGAGGCGGAGCTCTCCATCGCAGAGGAAGTTATCGCGCCATTATGATCGAGAACGGCGTTCAAGAGAAAAGACCTTACCTTGACCTCATTTCGAAAGCGCACCTCCCGCTTGCTTGGATGAACGTTTACATCGACTAGGGAGGGATCGATTTCCAAAAAAAGAATGGCCGGCGGAAATCTCCCCTTGGGCACAAAGGTATGAAATCCTTCTAGGACGGCGTAAGACAAGGTCTTGCTTTCAACGGGTCTGCGGTTTACGTAAAAAATCATTTCCTTCCGGGTGGCCCTGCTTTGTCCTGGCTTGCCAAGGAATCCAGTCATGGAAATCTCGTTGTCCGCAGCCTGAACTGGCAGAAGCGAATCCGACAAGGATCGGCCAAAAATCTCTCTTACCCGGTCGCATGATTTTTCGGTTGCCGGAGATCGGAAAATCGTCCGGCCTCCTTCAATCAGGGTAAAGCTTATGGCAGGATGAGCCAAAGCATAGAGCTTGGCCATATGGACCAAATGGGTGGTTTCAGTAACTTCGGTCTTTAAGAATTTTCGGCGACCAGGCACTGAATTGAAAAGATGGGAAACTTCGACGCGAGTACCATTAGGCATACCGCAATCCTTGCAGTGGATCATTTTTCCACCATTAACGAGAATCTCCGTACCTTGGGCGACCGACCGGGCACGCGAGCGAAGAACAAACCGACTTACGCTTGCAATCGATGGAATGGCTTCCCCTCGAAAACCGAAAGTTACAATCTTGTTCAAGTCTGCAGCTTGGCGAATTTTGCTTGTAGCATGACGCTCCAAGGCAAGCAAAGCCTGGTCAGGTTTCATTCCGCATCCATCATCTTCCACCCGCAAATAAGACTTGCCTCCATTTCTAAACTCAATCTCAATTTTTCCAGCACCCGCATCGATACTGTTCTCCACCAACTCCTTAAGAACGGCAACGGGGCGCTCGACAACTTCACCGGCTGCAATCTGATTGGCTACTTGATCTGAAAGGATGCGAATTTCAGGCATCACTCCTAGGTAAGTCCGAAAGGAGTGATCGACAATGGGAAAATCATCATGCATTGAGGCTTGGGTAACTTCATTTTGTTTGCAAGATGGAAGGTTTGTTCAATTCTCCAAAGTGCCGAATTCACTAATTAATCAACCCAGTCCCTATTTACAGGGAATGTCCAATCAACCTGTAGACTGGTGGCCTTGGAGTATGGAGGCATTGCAAAAGGCTCGAGAACTTGACAAACCGGTTCTCGTGTCCATCGGCTATGCATCCTGCCATTGGTGCAGACGAATGGAAAGAGAGAATTACGAGGATTCTTACGTGGCTTCGATCATGAACCGTCATTTCGTCTGTATCAAAGTTGATCGGGAGGAACGCCCTGACTTGGATCTTGTGTATTTGGAAGCCGCCCGCATGTTCAATCAATCAGCGGGCTGGCCTCTTCATGCATTCTGCCTGCCAGATGGATCTCCTTTTTGGTGTGGCACATTTTTTCCCAAAGATGAAAACGAACATGGCATAGCCCCTTGGCCACAGGTTTTGATGCGGATTGCGCAACATTACCTCAAAGCAAAACACGAGCTAATGGAAAACGGAAGGAACGCCTTGGCCAATCTTGCCCATACCAACAATCTTCATCTTTCGGACGCGCGAGACTGGAAGGCCGATCTTCTATGGGAAGCCGGAAAGGCACTGACCGAATCTCATGACGACGAAATGGGAGGCTTTACCCCGGCGCCCAAATTTCCTTCTCCGATGAAGATGGAATTTTTATTTACTTTGGGGGAAAGTAAGGAAATGAGGAAAAAAACAGGTTTCACCGATCGAATGGATGAATGCTTGAAACGGACTCTAGAAGCCATGTCGCAGGGCGGTCTTTGTGATCATTTAAACGGTGGTTTTTTTCGCTACTGCCTGGATCGTCAATGGCAGTCTCCCCACTTTGAGAAGATGCTTTCTGACAATGCCCTTCTTGTTTCGGTATTTTCAAGAGGGTTAAGAAAATACAAAGAATCAGGTTACCGCGAGGCCATTGAAGGTACCCTGGCTTGGATAGAAAGTAATCTTGGATGCGTGGATTCAGGTTTCGGATCTTCGATTTCCGCGGAGCACAATGGTGTCGAGGGAGGGTATTACCTTTGGAGTCTCCCTGAACTATCTGAGGCCCTTGGTCAGGATGATGCCGAAAAGATCACATCCCGTTGGCTACCTTTGGTGACTTCTCCGGAGTTGGTCTTTCTTCCTCAGCTTTTTTCGGAACTGAATTTTCCCGCTCGCCGAAAAGAACAAATTTTCGCCAAGCTCAGAAATTATCGCATCCACCAGAAACCGCCAGCAATCGATGAATTACGAACTTGTTCTTCGAACGCCCTGCTCGCTAGGGCTTACCTCGACGCCGGAATTGCCCTTGGAAACAATTCATTAATTGCAAAGTCCCGTAAACTTCTTCAATGGATGTCTGGTAACTTTCATCATTCAGACGGGTCCATAGGATCGATCCTTTATCCAAACGGCTCTCTCAGCCCTCATGCTTTTCTTGACGATTACGCCCTGTGGGCGGAAGCTCTTTTAAGCTTGGCCGGTGTGGTCGAAGCTCTGGGTGTCGAGTCATGTCAACCGCTGCTGGATGAAGCGGAAAACTTGCTTGCTGGAGTGGTCAAAAATTTCAGGGACGAGAAGGTTCCCGGCTTTTTCTTATCTTCAGAAAATATGTCCAACCCAGGACCGCTGCGAAAAAAATCATGGTACGATCATGCATCCCCTTGCGGAAATTCGTCCCTTCTCAGATGTTTTCATCTTCTTGGGTTACTTGGTAAGGAAAAGAACCTCTGGAAGCGCGAATTTAATGAAGCCCTCGCAGCTTATCCAAAAATCATCAGGCAATCACCTGATGCAGTGGGACACGCTCTTGGGGCTATCGCGGAAGCAACCAATGGTGTTGCTCTCGTTGGAGGTCCCCAAGAATTCTTGCATATGATAATAGAGAAAATGCGAGAAAAACCATACCGGCCTGTTTTTTTGCACCGTGCAAAAGAGTTTTCTATTTCGGTAAAAGGTAAAAAAATCAATTGTCCATCGAACAAGATGGATGACTTGATCGAAAAGGCGCTCGGATAATCCTAATTGATCAAGGTTTGTTCTTGGCAATTAGTTTACTGAGAGAACGCCCATCCTCTCTCACCACTTTTTCGGCGATTTCATTAACGTCAAAGGATTTTCCATGCAAAACTCTTGAGGCGACTTTAATCGCAGCCCGAATAAGTTTGGAATCGGTTTTGACACGCTGACCCGTCTTGGAAATGACCCTTTCGATATCATCAAGCAATGATAGATCATCCTCAGT
>JAYOWQ010000013.1:24980-34565 GCA_038152055.1 Opitutales bacterium
TCAAGGTAATCGTACGCACAATTCTGTTTGGAAGAGCGGGTTCATCTGAATCTTTCATATTATTTTAGTATGGAAAAACAGATTCAATGGCAAAGCATAAAATATATACTTGCACTTAATAATGAATTTCAAAAGAGGTTCTCAACCCCGAGCAAGCCTTTGAAACGGGTAAGTAAAATAAAGGTGGACCAGTGCTAATTTCGATTCAAGCAGTTCAAATCGTCGAAGGATCTTTTGAGCCTCTCCACGAAAGCGACTTCTCCCGCTCGTAACCATACGCGGGGATCATAAAATTTCTTGTTTGGTTTTTCTTCACCTTCCGGATTACCAAGTTGGCCCTGCAAATAATCTTTTTTCTGCCTGTAGTATCCATGCACGCCGTCCCAGAAGGCCCATTGCATATCGGTATCCAGATTCATTTTAACAACACCATACCCAATAGCCTCTCTAATTTGTTCTCGTGAAGAACCAGATCCTCCATGGAACACAAAATCAATCGGTTTACCGGACAGTCCGTGTCTCTCCTTCACGAATTCCTGAGAATTCTTCAGGATGACAGGAGTAAGTTCTACGTTGCCTGGTTTGTAAACGCCGTGAACGTTGCCAAATGCGGCGGCAACGGTGAACCTGTTGCTAACCGAAGACAATACCTCGTAGGCTTGATTGACTTCTTCTGGCTGGGTGTAAAGCCGAGCGCTATCGACATCACTGTTGTCTACGCCGTCTTCCTCTCCTCCAGTGACTCCCAGTTCGATTTCTATGGTCATCTCCAACTGCTTCATTCGTTCGAAGTATTCCTTGCATGTGGATAAGTTGTCATCCAACGGTTCTTCGGAAAGATCGAGCATGTGGGAACTGTAAAGCGACTTTCCCTCACGTTCGTAAAACCTCTCACTTGCATCAAGCATCCCGTCTATCCAAGGAAGGAGCTTTCTTGCGGCATGATCCGTATGAAGAATAACCGGGACGTTATATGCTTCCGCCATGGCATGGACGTGCATGGCTCCTGAAATTGAACCGGCAATTGCACCACGCTGCCCATCGTTGTTCAGGCTCTTGCCAGCAAAAAACTGCCCGCCCCCATTTGAGAATTGTATCATGACCGGTGAATTCACTACGGCTGCAGTTTCCAAAACCGCATTGACGGAATGGCTGTTGACTACGTTAACGGCAGGCAAGGCATATTCGTTATCTTTAGCATCGTCAAAGATTGCCTGAACGGCATCTCCGGTGGCGACTCCTCCTGGGAATTTGTTACTCATAATTTTTGTTTGTTGAGAATAATAAAATAGTTGGTTAGCTGTTGAATGAAGGGAGCAAGCGTCGAATTCCGTGAAATGAACAAATAAGACGTTTTAGTTCAATAAATCCTGAATATTTTCGGAACCCAAGGCTTTTTCAACTTCGTCCAATTTGATAAAGGTCGTTCTTGTGTGGGGAAGTTTGTAGCGTTTGAAAACCTTTTTGTCCAAGAGATAGTATAATTTTCTGCGCGAAATCCTAAGAACCTTTGCAGCTTCCGAGATCTTTAGAATTTTGGGCGCCGGTGGTTTGCGAATTTCTCGCATGGATTCCTGTTGATCCAAGAGCGATTGCTCCATACTCAGGATGCGTTCTTCCAAAGCCCCTAATTTGCTGTTGATTTCTGCAAGAACGAGAAAAACTGCTTCAGTTTCTATCTCTTCCCTGTTCTTCACACCAAGTTCTCTTTCCTTTTCGTTTCGAAAGGAAAAAGCATCCACACGACTGCGGAAAAATTTGCGAAACCTCTTCTTACGATAGGTCCATGAAATGCAATGCGGAGACGCACGATCTTTGGCTAAGGAATAGGAAACTTTCATGAAATTCGAATTGATCGATCAGGATAGCGGAAATAAGGTAAGAATGGTAATGAACTTATATAGAAAACTTTTTCGATGAGCGACAAGAACTTTCCTGAAGTCGTTCGTGAGATTCACAACACCGACACCCGTTATGGGAAAGGAGCCTATTACTTTATTCGGGAGGCCTTGGATCACACTTTGAAAAATGCTGAAAAAAACAAGCATTCCAAGGGCGGTCACGTTTCCGGGTATGAGCTCCTTGAGGGTATTCGTGAGTACGCCCTTGAAAGGTTTGGCCCCATGGCGATGACCATGATGCAACACTGGAACATTCAAAAGTGCAGGGACTTTGGTGAAATTGTTTTCAATCTGGTTGAGCATGGAATCCTTGGTCGAACCGAAAATGACTCACTTGAAGATTTTGACAACGGCTATGATTTTGAAAGTGCCTTCTCAGAACCCTTCCTCCCCCAAAAAAGAAGAGGTTCTTCTCCGGAACTTAATTAAACCTTTATTCCTGCGCCTATCACGGAGTAGAGAAACAAAACAAAAAGGATAATGGCAATCGCTTGATAGACAAGGTTCATTCGTTTTTTATTTTCTCCAGTCCCAAACATTCCTCTTGAAAAAACTGTTGGAAAATTGCCCCCTTGTTTCTTTTTTATTCGCGTGCACAAAGGACAGGTGAGGCTATCTTTTACATGCCATTCAAAATCGCATACAGGACAATTCCTAAAGTTTTCCCAATCGCTTTTTGACATCTTTCGTTCTTTGCACTTGCTCCACTACTCTTTATTTAAAATTGTTTATGGCAATGCTTTTGCCCAACAGCAAATTAAAGTTCACAAATGTGAAGTTCCTACCGGCGCTTTGTTTTTATGGCGTAACTTGCTTGTTTGCCACACCCCCAAGTTTTGCTTCCGCCGCTCGAGACTTGGAAGAAAGTTTGTCATCCGTTCAAAGCAAAGCCCTGGATGGCGATAACTATTACCAAGGCATTCTTGCCCTCTTTTACAAATACGGCGAAAAAGAACTCGCCATTCAACCTCAAGAAGCGGAAAGGTGGGCTAAAATAGCCGCTAAAAATGGAGGAGGGATTGGAATGGCGGTCCTTGCCTCGATTGAATTGGAGAAGGGAAACACGGATCGAGGCCAGTTCTTGTACGATGAAGCATATTTGCACTCGAATCTTCGCGATTTGGCAAAAACGAAAAATCCTTTTGCCTTGTTTTGCATCGGATTGATGGAAATTGACAATCCTCCCAGCAATATTTCCAAAGGGGTAAGAAACATAGAGAGTTCGGCAAGAATGGGGTTCGCGTCCGCACAAGCCACTCTTGGGGTAATCATGCTCACTGGTTCTGGAATCGAACGTAATCAAGCCGAGGCAATCAAGTGGTGTTCCATGTCCGCACGCCAGAAACTTCCCCTTGGCATGTTCTATCTCGGTATGGCTTACTCATTCGGGGATGGAGTACCCAAAAACCAAGATTATGCCAATCGTTGGATTAGAGCGGCCGCGGATCGTGAATTGGTAACGGCTCAACTAACCTTGGGGATGAAACTTGCCCTTGGTGACGGAATAGAAAAAAATCTTGGTCATGGTGTCGCCTGGCTGAAAAAAGCGCAATCAAACGGATCGGCCGAGGCCGAAGTTCAACTCAGAAGATTCGAAACCCTGCTCAGATCGAATCGTAAGCCAAGCTCTCAACCAAAGAAGAAAATCAAGCCCGTGGGTAACATACAGGAAAGAATTGAGAATCATTCCACGGAGGTCAGCCGAGAAATTGGCTTGAAAAACTATAAAGTAAAAAAATATTCCGAAGCCAAAAAGCACTTTTTGCGGGCGGCGGAAGATTCAGACCCGATATCTTTAAGATACTTGGGAATCATGCATTTTCTTGGCCAAGAAGTGGATCGGGATTATGTTGAGGCCAAAACTCTACTGAAGAAAGCTCAAGTTGGCGGGGACCAAGAAGCTGGAAGATACTTGGAGGTTATTGAAAGAATGTCGCAATAATCTAGGGTTATTGTGCCCACGAGGCGTCAGCCAAGCTAAGTTCCACCCTGTTATCTCCGTTGTTAAGCATGACTGCCTTGGACCAAACAACTCCTACCTGACCAAGAGGAGAAGTTCCTACCAGATAATATTTTCCAGTTGCAAGGTTATCAAGGTTTCCTTCCCCTAATGAGTTTGTCTTGATCCTCCTCAGGCTTGATCGTGCCAGAGCGTTGCGGATCTTCGCAGCAATTCCTGGAAATTTGTAGCCACGCTGTACGGACCTGGCCCAAAATTCAGCGAAGCTTTGTATTCCTTCGGATCTGGGAATCTGAATATTTTCTGAACGAAGAAGTGTCTCAAGATCTTGATCGACAACAAAAAATTCTGTAAAAGCTGCGGGTCTGATCTTGTTATCAAGAAATTTCACCTTGGCTTCCACCTTCAAGTTGGCATCACCACCGGAGGTATTTTTAATCTCGGGAAGACTTTGTTTTTCAGGCAGAAAAAGTGTCGACGGTTGCCGAGTGAATCGGGAACCCGATGGGGTGGATGGCAGTGGATTTCTTGAGAAACTGGAACGACGCAAGCGATCATCGGACAATCCTCCCGAAGTCAAGGGATTGCTTACGGGAATCATGGTCGATACACTGCCTCCATCCTGAAGCACTCGTATGGCGTTTCTGGCAGAAACCAATGCTTTCTCAAGCGATTGTATGCGGAACCTTGCATCGGACAATTCGTCGTTGAGCAGATCGATTTTCAGCCTGGAGGACTTACCCCGCTCCAAGACCTCTTGCTTGATGTTTCTCGCATCAGTCAGTTGACGCTTGAGTTCGTTCACAAGAGCCCTTTCTTGGTCGAACATCACTTGGGCATTCATATTCGACTGGCTCAATTCACGAATCTGATTTTCCAATCGCTCACGGTCCGGTAATTGTTCAAGAAGGGCAATCTGTCCCTGCAAGCTCTCGTTTTCCATACTCAAACGTTTAAGCTCGGCAGTCTGATCTGGAACACTCGCATTGAAAGCTTGCCTCGAGGACTCCAGATTTTTCAACTGCAAGCGGGCTTGCATAAGTTCATCTTGCAACAATCGATTTTCAGTTTGCATACGATCCTCGCCACTTCTGGATTGCCGAAGCTTGTCGCTCAATTCCTCGAGTTGCGCTTGTAACAGACCTTCATTAGGAGATCCGGCGGGAGACTTCATTTCTTCCAGAAGACCGGAAATCCTTCGTTCTTTCTCTGCCAGTTGGGCAAGCAGAGACGAGTTTTCACTTTCCAGAGAAGAAAGCCTTTCTTTCCATGAAGACAAAATTCCCTGTGTCGATGAGTTGTCTTTTGATGAAGCCAGGTTGCGTAGTCTCACGTTCTCCTCGTTGAGGGAAGCGAGCTTGAGGTTCAAACGCTCCGTCTCAGCGGTCACTCTTTGAAATTCGGATGTCAATCGGCGGGCGTCTGCACGGCTTAACTCGAGCGATTCCTCCATCTCTGAAATGCGAGGATCCTCCATTTCCTGTACCATTAACAATTCGTTTTGCAAAGCTAGCATTTCTTGCTGCAATTCAATAAAATTTGGGTCATTGGCGTAGTCTGCAGGGCCAGAGTTGGATTGTTTTTCAAGTTCTACGACCAGGTCTTCGGTCTCTTCCCTAAGTTGCTCCGAGTTTTGTAGAGCCATGGTAAGCTGGTCTATCCGAGCCTGAGCGTTGGAAATGGCACTACTGTCGATAGATGGGCTTCCTGTTTGTGAGACCATGGCTTCCAATTCATTTAGCTTTTCTCGGGTCTGTTCCAATTCCATTTGCAATTCGAAACTTTCCGAAACCGCGATTCTTAATTGCTCCTGAATTTCATCATCGGGCAAATTGGCTGGTGAATCGTCATTGCTCATCTGCTTGGCCAAACTTAACTCTTCTCGCAATGCCTCAATTTCCATCTGCATGGAAATCAAGTCATCTTCGGAAGGAAGTTTATCCTCCATTTCTCTGGACTTGAGAAGTTCCGCCCTCAACGCCTCTATTTCCATTTGCATGGCAAGTACGTCCTGATCTCCGGATAACCGATCGGCAATTTCTGGCGTGAACTCATCGCTCAAGGAATCCACGTCCTTCATCTTGGCAAGCAATTCGATTTCTTCGCTCAACTCCATGATCTTCATCTTGGATTCGGCCAATTCACTTTCCAGACTTTGCCACTCTTCCAATTGTGACCCCTGAAGGCCTGCGGAATCGGATTCAAGTGCCTTTATGCGAACAAACGCATCCTCAAGTTTCGCAAGGAGATTGGCTTGGGAGGATTCTCGGTTATCGATCTCTTCCTGCAACTCACCAATCGTCGTTTCAGCCCGGGCAAGTTCTTCGGAAAGTTCGTCAAGGGAAGCTTCGTCATACTGATCATGAATCGGAGAACTCGGGTCTTCTAATTTATCAATTCTTGAAATCGCTCTTTCAAGTGATTTCTGAAGATCGCTTACGATAGCGCTTTTGGAAGAAACAGACTTGTCAACGGAGGCACTGGAAAGTTCATCCAAATTGAGTCTCAGGCCTTTGACTTCCTCACGCAACTCATCATTCTCCAACTGTAAAGACAAGAGGTCCTCGGTGGAACTTTGAGAAGTATCTCCGGAAATGACCTTTAACTTTCGAACCGCATTTGCCAATTCAGTCTCCAACGACCTAATTTTGTCAAGGTTCTCTTGCTCCTGCGGCTTTTCGGAGAGTTGAGATCGAAGATCCTCGTTCACGATTCTAAGTTCCGCAATTTCGTCTTCTAGACCAACAATTGAGGAAACTCCCAGTGATTCGGCATCGGCAAGCCGTTGCCGGAGAATTTCATTGGACTCTTTACCAGCTACGATGCGTTCGTTCAAGGAAGCGCGATCATTCATCTTGGCCAATCCATCCCCAAGGGAATTGGAACGAAGAACATCGATCTCAACTTCAAGATCCGATATTTTCTTGGCTAAGGAAAGTTTTTCATCCTCGGAATTCTGGAGTTCGAGCAAGTGTTTGGACATGGAATCAGCTAAGTCAGTCCGAAGATTATCAAGTTCAAGATTGGTTTTTTCCGCTTCTTCCAGGCTCTCTTGCAAAATTCTGATGGTTCCCAGTGCCTCTTCAAGTTGAGAAACAGCCTGCTTTGTTTCAACGGACTCTGTAATTCCAGAAGATTTCATTCTTAGGATTTCCTTTTGGGCGAGTTGCAATTCGTTCTTCAGTTCAAGAATCAAGTTTTTAGATTCCTCGGAATTTTCGTAAAAGAGTTCTTGTTCTTCCACAATCTCATGCCTGGAGTCATCCAGTTGCCTTTCGAGACTGGCAATCCTGTCCGAGTAATCCTTGCGTAATTTCTCCATCTCTTCCTGAGAAACAACCAGCTCGACCTTGGCCTTGTTCAGTTCGTTCCGCAGAGAATCCACGACTTGATCGGAAGTCAAGCTTTGCGAACTTTGGGCTTCCTTGGTCTCTTCGAGAACTTTGTTCAAGTCCTGCAATTGACCGGCAATTACTTTTACAACCTGCAACTCCTCCTCCAATTGCTTTCTTTGCTTGGAAAGGCTCTCCAACTCTTTGTCCTTGCCGGTAAGTTCCAATTCCCTTCGTTCAATTTGATCCAATGACTGTTTTTGCCTCGCTTTAGCAAGCTCAAGTTCCTCTTTCAAACCATCAATGACTTCACTGGCTTTTGCTTGCTCGCTTGCAAATTGATCGGACAGGGAACGAATCCTAGATTCTGATGAAGCCAAGTCCTCCTCCATCTCGCTAATAAAGGGAACTGCGGAAATCTTTCCATCAGCCGCTTGTTGCAAAATCGCTTGAGCAATTTCAGCTTCGTCTTCCAATTTCTTGATCGTATTGGCGAAATCCAATTCTCGTCGGGCAAGTTCTTCTTGGTTTCGAGTGATTTCCGAACGAGCGGCAGCAAGATCGGCCTTGGATTTACGGAGCTTTCTTTCCAAATCATCCACAGTTCCGGAGAGAGCCCCCCTTTCTTCCGTGGTTCCCCTTTTGAGCCGGGCAACCTCCTCATTTGCAGAACCTAGATCGGCAAGTAGTTTCTTGACGTATTTTGCAGAAACATGACCATCCCCACCAATGTTGGAATCATCAACTTTGGCGAAAGCATCTTTCAAATCATTCAACTCTTGCTGTAATTCCTCCTTGTCGGACAATTCAATTTGCATACGAGCAATCTCACCAAGGGATTTGCGAAGTTCCTCCTGAAGCTTGGAGTAATCCTCGGAAACAGGTGAGAAGTTTTGATTGCGCGCAGAATTCAGAGCCTGTTTGGCCTTGGTCAATTCCTGCTCCAACAAAGCCAACTGCTCGTAATTTACACCACTTCCTTGAGCAGCTCGTCTAGCGACATCCAGTTCCTTGCGCGTTCTTTCCAGTTCAGTGGTGATTGAACCAATCATTGAATTTGAACGCTGTTGTTCCAATAACAGGCTTTGCCTGGCCTGGCTCAAGGCCTCCTTCGCGTCAGAGAGTTCCGATTCGAGCCTCTTAATTCTTTGAGAAACCATTTGAGCGGTCGCCCGTGAACCATCCTCGTTCTTGTAAAAATTTTGCTTGGTCTGTTCCAATTCATTGATTAGGGATTGAGATTCCTGCAAGTTGTTTTGTAGAGCGACAATCTCACGATATGCCTTGCGCAAATCAGCCTTGAGGGACGCGGAATCAATCGAAAGTTCGGATTGGAGACTTTTGGAATTTGCCAATTCCTTTCTCAGACTGAGTATCAGATCCTGATCGCTTGAATTTGTAAGGGTTGTGGCAGATTGGTAGTTTTCATAGGGAAGCTCGGAAAAAGAGGGCCCTGCCAAGCTCGATCTGTCAAATGCAACGGGCCGGTCGGCACTGATCACGGATGCGATCTTGCGACCAATCGATGAAGTAGGTGTGGAGACTGAAGGTGACTCCCGTATGGCTTTTACGGCAGTTCCAGCGGGGGATTCTGCGTTTTGCGATAATTCAGGTGGTGAAGAGACGACGGTTACCACGGGTGAAATTTTTTCGAGGGCAGACATCGCGTTTTGGGTTTCGTAGCGAAAATCTTCAATCACTCCGTCGATCATTTTGGACAATGCATTGATTTCCACTTCAGTTCCAGTTAGGTTTTCATGTAAAATCATCAACGGTGATCGCGCTTCCTCAAGCCTGCCCGCAAAGCTTTTTTCCAAGTCAGAAAATATTTCTTCAGCATCGAAGATTCGTATTCCAGATTGCTCGATGGAGTCGGTTGTAGAACTCAGACGCTTTTCAAATTTTCCTACAGCCGATTGAAAATCATCCTTCAATTTGCTTATTTGGTTGGTATCGACGGAGTTCAATGAAGCTTTCTCAGCGACCAAGAGTTCAAACTGTTCGGTCCTTGAGTTCAAGCTACTTGCGCCTATCATCCTCAAGTTGTCCACTTTGGCCTGATTGCGTGAAAGCAGCTCGGTTATGGCATCGACCAATTCCTCCGAACCAAGTTCATCTGCATTGACTGAGTTTTCGAACTGACTGAAGGCCAAAGACGCCAGACCTACAAAAAATAAGGGCAAGCCCAACCACCCTCGCCTGAAGTACATAAGACAGGAGCTTTTCATAGTAATGACAATGTCAAAGCTCGCTTCCTTAGCAAGAACCGATTTTACCAGAATACTTTAACGTCCTGGTGAGACGTAAGGGACTTTAGATCAAAATATTACACAAGCTTGAGTGCCCGGGGGGGGACTCGAACCCCCACGCCTTTCGACACTAGATCCTAAAT
>JAYOWQ010000014.1:0-33398 GCA_038152055.1 Opitutales bacterium
AGGTGAGTGATAAATCAGCTCGAGATATCACCGAAAAACTTCTTCATTTAGAAGCAATCGACCCTGGGAAAGAGATTACGTTTTACATTAACTCCCCAGGCGGTTCCATAACCGCCGGCATGGCTATTTTCGACACTATGCAATTGATCAGTTCACCCATAAAAGTTGTGGTCACAGGAATGGCTGCGAGTATGGGATCGATCTTGCTTTGCGGAGCATCCAAAGGCTTAAGGTATTTATACCCTCACTCCAGAGTACTCATACATCAGCCTCTTATCACCGGAAGGATGGTTGCAGCTGCCGTTGATATCAACATTCAAGCCCAGGAAATGGAGCGCCTTCGTGAAGAATTGAATACTATTCTGGCTCGCACATCCGGGCAACCCATGGAAAAAATTCAGCAAGACACAGATCGCGACTTCTATTTAAATGCAGAAGAAGCAATTGAGTATGGATTAGCGGACAAGATTATAAACAAGATTTAGTCGCTTAAATTTCAGCTTTTTTCTCCATAGTCAGCTTTCCCATTTCAGATAAGGGAAGTTCATCCATTACCTTCCAAATCTTTGGTTGCTGGTAACCTTCGAGTTTGTTTTCGACCATTTTCTTCAAGCTTTTCAAGTCAATTTCCTGAGGGCAAACGCACGCAACCATTCTTTGCCCCCATTTTTCATCTGGTTCACCATAAACCAGGCACTGATCGACAAGCCCGGTGGAATACAAAATTGTTTCGACGTGAGCAGGATTAATCTTTTCACCACCCGTTATGATGGTTCGGTCTGCTCGTCCTAGGATTAACAAATTTCCGTAACGATCGAACTTACCAATATCAGGAGATTCAAACCAATAATCTCGCGGGAACTTTTCATCTCCACGACCAATGCATAAACTACCTGTTTGCATTTGCACCTGATTATTTTCCGAGTTGAGGCGAATCCGCGCGTGAGATAAAGCCGTCCCCACCCCATCATTACCTGACAGGAAACTGGAAGAATCGAGTAAAGAGACCATTCCTGCTGTTTCCGTGCAACCATAACAAGGATAAACATTCAAATTCAAAGAACGAATGAAAGAAACAAGATGGTCACTCATGCCAGCACCACCCACAAAAATTCCTTTTGTGCATTTTAAGTTTTCAATTCCTTGATCGGATTGGATTATTTCCTGTAATTGCGTAGGAACCAAAGACAACCATCTGCCGGCAAACATATGGCGTAAGCTAATTTCCCTCAAGTCACGATGATCGCAAAAAAATACCTTGCCTTCGGTTGCCCAAGCCCGTTCCAACTGCATCCAACCACCAACATGCCACAAAGGAAGGCAACATATACTGTCCACGGGTTGATTCCCTATGCGCTCAATCAATCCACGCACCGCCACTCCAATACTGGCGGGACTATGTTCGACTGATTGAGCGGCTCCGCTTGTGCCACCTGAGAGAAAACTTAGAGTTAAACCTTCTTCGCTTGTGGATTCCGAAACTGGAAATTCGGTCAAAAACTTAACAGATTTTGCACCTTCCAAGAACTGGAGCGCCCTTTGGGCATATTGGAGTAAGAAGTTTCCTTTTACACTTCCAGACGATTCCCAAAAGGTTCCAATGTTGAAATAAGGGTTGGTCATTTGACAAGTAAATTCCAAAGGTGTGATAATTTCCTATTGGAAACCGCTGGACATGAAAGAGAGGGAACATGATGTTCCGCAAATTCATGGGTATTTCCATCAAAGCATGATCGCTCCAAGCCAGGAGCTAAGTGAGTGCGAGATGAAAGCCTGACTAGAGCCTCATATCCGAAAGGACTTTCAAATGCGGTTGAAAAAATGATCTTTCGTTCACTATCGGCGAGCAGTGCGTAAAGTACGTCCCAATCCTTGAAAAGCACCGGTTTGATTACAAGAAACAGATTGCGGGGAATTTGATAAAGATCCTCGGGAGACTCCATTCTCAAAAGAGCTTCATCCAAAGCGATTGGAATGGGTGAGTCGAAAGAGTGTTCAATTAACCAATCATCATCCTTCATCCCAGTCGGTTGCTCGATGAATTGAATGCAAGATCTTCCCCCAAGAGCATCAGTCCATTTGAGTAAATCATTTCGAGAAAAACTCTCATTGGGATCGAGTCTTACCTTAATTTCCTCAGGCAAGCTATCCAACCATGCAAGCACCTCAGGAAGCTCTTCGTTCATCGAACATAGACCGATCTTCCTTTTAATCACGCCATGAGACAAGGATTGATTCATGGCCCAAATCCGAGCAGTTTCCGGCAGAGTGGAACAAACCTGTTTTTCTTTCCAGATTGAAGATTTTAGAGATGAGAGCGCGGGTCTTAAAATTTCAAATTCATCAAAATCATCTTTGTATTCGCACCATTGCTTGGCTTCCTGGATGGCTCTTTTCAAAATCCAGTCCGAACGAATTTGAAGTGGCGCCACTTCTCCAAAAAAAACGCAACCGTCTGAACCATCTTGCCTCAGAACCAAACTAGTTCTTTCTTCCCAAACCCCTTTTGCCGAATGGAAAGGTTTTCGAAATGGTTGACGAAAAATCAAATGACTTCTCTTAGCCTTCATTTAATATCCTTGAGAATACAAGCAGTTTAGATCATAAAAAACATTATCTATGGTCATTGTAATCTCCAGTCATGGATAAGGAATTATTTCTAGAAGCGGATAAGTTTTTCATTCGTTCAATTCCTCATGGTCTTACTTTTGACGATGTTTCGCTTGTTACTCAATATTCTGACGTTCTTCCCAATGAGGTAAAAATCAATACCAAGCTTTCTGAATCAATACAATTGAATCTGCCTATTGTTTCTTCCGACATGGATACGGTGACGGAAGCAGATATGGCCATAGGCATGGCTCTGAACGGCGGCCTGGGCATTATTCACTACAACATGAGTCAACGCCAACAGGTCAAGGAGGTCACTCGTGTCAAACATCACGTCCATGGATTGATTCAAGATCCTATTTGCTTTTCTGCTGACAAATTCATTGGAGACGTTCTCCAAACCATTCGAGAAAAGAACTTTCAATTCCGGACCTTCCCGATCGTTGATGAATTTGGCAAGCTTATGGGCTTGTTGCCCGGAAGAGTCGTTAAAGATCGTTACCGAGACAGGAAAGTGACCGAAGGCATGCTTTCGCGTGATAAAGTTTTTACTATCCGCGAATCAGAAGTTGACGATAATCCTATTGCCATAGCTGACAGGTTCTTCAGTGAGCACATGGGCATACACAAACTTCTCGTGGTTGATGAGCAGGATAGAATGCGAGGACTCTACACCTTGAGCGACATCGAACGGATCATGGATGAATCTGGTGATCAGTTGAAACCTTCAAGAGATTCGAATTTTCGCCTGCTTTGTGGAGCAGCGGTATCCATCCCAAGAGATGACAGAGGAGATTTGGACAAGAAAACGCTACTCAACCATGTTGAAGAATTAATTGATCATGGACTCAATTTGGTAGCGGTATCGACCGCGCATGGACATACGAAGGGTGTTGGTGAATCTGTTAGGTTTTTAAGAGATGCTTTCAAGGAATTGACGATCATGGCTGGCAACGTAACCACTGGTGATGGGGTTGATTTTTTGGCAGATGCTGGTGCTGACGTAATAAAAATTGGTCAAGGCCCAGGATCAATTTGCACGACTAGAATCGTTGCCGGCGTTGGTACCCCTCAGATGACCGCGCTCTTTGCGGCATCAAGGGCAAAGAAAAAAACAGGGGTTTCCATTTTGGCTGATGGCGGAATCAGCAAATCGGGGGATATTGTAAAAGCCCTGACTCTTGCGGAGGGTGTTATATGCGGTGGTCTATTAGCTGGATGTCGTGAAGCTCCGGGAGCCATCATCGAAATTGAAGGCAAATATTTCAAACAATATCGAGGCATGGGAAGCCTTGAAGCTATGCGAGAAGGCTCGGCGGCCCGCTATGGACACAGCCTCAAAGACTTGAAAGGGAAAAGCTCCCCAGAGGGAATTGAAGCTTTAAAGGAAGTATCAGGCTCCCTCAATGAAGTTTTAGGAAATCTAGCCGGTGGCATAAGAGCAGGACTCGGTTATTTAGGGGCTGCCGATATTGCTTCGCTTGCCAAAGTCGCTCGTTTTACTCAAGTCACTCCTGCAGGCCAGCGAGAATCCGCTCCTCATGACATAGTCGAGGTCAAGCGGAGTGACTTAGCCCGGTCTTGAATCTTCCTTTGCGATGAAGCGGATTGTTGACCAACCATTTGAGCACCCTTTTGTAACGGTCTCCGGAATCAGTATGGGGGATGAAGGCAAGGGTCGCGTTGTTCATGAAATTCTTGACAACGAAAAAAGGCTTCATGGACGCCCTGCAAGCGGAGTCATGAAAGTCAATGGCGGTGCGAACGCAGGACATACAGCCGCGGGACTCAAACTAAATTTACTGCCTTCCGGTGTAGGTGACCCCGATGTAGAGACCCTGCTTATTGGTTCTGGAGTGGTTGCTGACCCAAGAAAATTTCTCTGGGAAGCAAAACCCCTGGAATCTCGCGGAATCCGTGTATTCGAGCGCTTATTGATTGACCAAAAATGCCAAGTTAGCGATTTGAGCCATCGATTGCTCGATCTAGCTTGGGAAAGCTACCGTGTCAAAGAACTGAAAATGGAAAACCGAGGTTCAACAGGACGAGGAATCAGCCCAGCTTATGGTGACGAAACCAGTCAGTGGCAAATATTCTACCAATCCTTCCTTGGCGACAGGGATAGTTTCGTTAAATTGGTCGAACAGCGTCTTCATCGAGCGCTGGATATAATAAAATGGGTCTGCAAGGTATCTAAACAGGATTGGTACGATTTTTTCGACACTCTCACCAAGGCGGAGACACAAGCAAATCATGCTTCGATCAATGAAGGAGTATTCAATGCTGATGAATTTGAGTTCAACAAATTCATTGGCAAGTCTCCCTTCGAGCTGAACACTCGCGAATTGATAGAAGTGTACTGGCATGCTGGTGAAAAACTTTCAAGTTGCATCGCTGACGGACGTGATTTTTTACTTGGCTCAGCAGAAAAAAATGGGTTGGTGGTTGCCGAATTCGGTCAGGCTTTCTGGTTGGACAAAAGGCATGGATTCACCCCAAATGTCACTGCTTCTCATACGACTCCTGCTGAATTTTTTAATTCCGGAGGCATTCCATTGCAAAAAATCACCCAAATTGGATGCTGCAAGGCATACGACACCAAAGTTGGAACTCACCATTTCTTGACTCGTATCAATCAAACCGATCCTTGGGGAACTAAATTGGCAAAACTGGAATTTGGAACTTCAACAGGGAGGCAAAGGATGGTTGGATGGTTTGACGCCGTGGAGAAAGGAAATTGCCTGCGATACGGTGGTTTTGACCAACTTGTAATTAATAAGTTGGACGCCCTTACACTCGATCCCTCCGTACCCGGCCATTTGAAAATTTGCACTGGATATAAAACTCCTGAAGACAAAATCATCAAATACGTACCAAGAGATGAAAATCTTAGAAAAGATCTTAGACCTGTTTACATGGAACTGCCTGGATGGAAAGAGAACATTGCCCTATGCAGTTCGTTCGAACAACTGCCATTGGAATGCCGCGAGTACGTCGCCCACATGGTGGCGAGCATCATTGATGTAGCATATCCCCACGGTCATTCACAAAAAAGACTGCCAGAAGTAAGGTTTTTAGGCATTGGACCTGATCCTGGCCAAATCATTTCAGACGTTCCTTCCACTGCTCTACTACTGGAAGGCGTAAGCGACCGCAAACTTTCACCGGTTTCGTGATATACTCACCCCTTCGCCTAAATGAGTTTCGCCAAAGAATTTCATGGGGCGAAATAGAAAACGCAAATGCATACTTTAAATCAATTCTCGGAAGTTGTGTATCTGAAGATCTTGGAACCCTGAATGGTAAAGCTTCTCTAAATAAAGATATCACCTCTCGAGTTTGTTCTTTTCGTGGAAATGGTCTTGCGCAAATTATTGCTCGTGAAAAATTAGTAATATGCGGGCTCCAACTTCCAAAATTCATCATTTCTGCATTTGCTTGCTCTAAGGTTCAATTTCTTCCGAGAAAGCATGACGGTGATTTGTGCGAAAAAGGAGAAATTCTCGGTGAATTAGATGGACCCAAGTCAGAAATTCTCACCATTGAAAGAACCTTGCTGAACTTCCTGCAGCGTTTATCTGGAGTTGCCACAAGAACTGCTGAATTTGTTGATATTTTAAATGGTACGAGTACAGCCTTGCTCGATACCCGCAAAACCACCCCAGGCCTTCGAATCTTGGAAAAGTATGCAACTGCGTGCGGCGGTTCATTCAATCATCGGTTCGGATTGTTTGATCGAATCCTGATAAAGGATAATCACTTGGCAGCTGCAGGCATAGATAACTTGGATTCGTTCCGTGATTTTCTTATTGGAGTAAAAGAAAGATCGGAAGGTATTCTGGTGGAAGTTGAAATTGACGAATTATCTAGCTTGGAATGCGCATTGAACGCTGGCGTGGATGCAGTTCTGCTCGATAATTTCAATCCAAAGGAAATTGCGGAGGCAGTTGCAATCAATCAAAATCGCGCAATCCTGGAAGCAAGTGGGGGTGTAAACATGGAAAACCTCAGACTATATGCAGAAGCTTCCCCTCATTTTATATCTACGGGATCTCCTGTGCACGGAGCTCGTTGGATGGACATATCGC
Source organism: Opitutales bacterium (assembly GCA_038152055.1). GTDB lineage: Bacteria > Verrucomicrobiota > Verrucomicrobiia > Opitutales > Seribacteraceae > Chordibacter. The sequence continues at coordinate 6,699 of JAYOWQ010000014.1, forward strand.
TGGATTGGAAAAAAAATCCATGAAAGAAAATTCTTCAGCAAAAAGAAAATTCAAGTCTAAAAATCGACAAACCAATCCAAGACTTGACATGGATCCAAGCTCCTTCCTTCTAGGCTCTTTGATCAAAGCTAAACCTCACCATGTATCAGGCAGTGCTTTAGGAGAAAAACTAAAGATGTCACGCGTAGGTATTTGGGCTAGAATTAATAAGTTACGCAAGGATGGACTTGCTATTGAAGCTACCCAGAACCTAGGTTATCGATTGGTCGGAGAGCCGAAGATTTATAACAGATTTCTAATTGAAGCATGGCTGCACGAATGTGGCCTTTCATGCCCAGTGCATCTTTTTGATTCCCTGGAGAGTACTAACTCCCAAGCTGAGAAAATTCTCGCAGAAGGAGCTTCAGCCCCTTTTGTAGTGCTTGCAAACAAACAAACTTCCGGGCGAGGACGACGAGAAAGAATTTGGCACAGCCCCAAGGAGGGCAATATTTACTTGAGCATCGCGTTTAGACCAGACGTCGAACTCGTCAAACTTAGAAACTTCACCTTATGGCAGGGCATTTGCATTGCTCGCTTCCTTGAATCCTTTACTGGCGTTGAAGGGATCTGCCTGAAATGGCCAAACGACTTGATGCATCAAGAAAAAAAATTTGGCGGGATGTTAACCGAAGCCTCCATTGATTGTGATCGGGTACGCTCCCTTGTTTTCGGACTCGGGATAAACGTTAACGTATCTACAAGCAGACTGCCTCCGGAAATACAGGCTCGGTCTTGCTCGCTTTCCTCTATTACTTCCTCAAAGTGGCCGCTTCATGAATTGACTGCCAAGCTGATTGCAATTTGCCTTAATTCCAGCAACGAATGCTTCAAGAAAAATACGGATGAAAGACTCATTGAAGCTTGGCAGGGATTGGACTTTCTCAAAGGAAAAAAAATTTCTGTTGATAGTGGAAAGGTTTCTTATCAAGGCATCGCCAACGGCATAGATATTTCCGGGGGCATGAGGTTAAAGTTAAAGAACGGAAAAGAAGTCATCGTCCATGCAGGCGAAATCTCCATATTTTGATGAGTCGGTCACTTGAGGACACTTTGCTGTGTTTGGACATCGGAAACACAACATGCAAGCTGGCTCTTTTTAAAAACAGAAAGATTTCCCGCGAACAATCCATTGCAACAAGTGAATTCATTGTAAATCCCCATAGTTTGCTCGAAGGATTTGGAGAGCTTACTAGATTGGCTTATTGCAGTGTTGTACCAGAAGCTGAAAAATCCCTGCTAAATGCGATAAGTTATGAAGAAAATCCCCCGTTTGCCTTAACCGCAAGCAGTCAGTGCGTTCTACCAATCAATTATCCCGAACCACAGGAGATAGGAGCAGACCGAATTGCAAATGCAATTGCCGTGCACCGAAACGAAAAGTTGCCTGCTGTCGTAATTGATCTAGGAACCGCCACCACTTTTGACGTCATTACTTCAAAAGGTGGTTATGAAGGCGGAGTAATTGTTCCAGGACCTCAGGGTATGCTCGACTTTCTTGAAACAAAAACCGCACTGCTACCAAACATTCGGCTATCAAAGGTAAAATCCTGGCCGAAAGCCATCGGCAAAAATACTCGCGATGCCATGTTAAGTGGTCTTGCTTATGGATATCCTCACATGATTCGTGGAATTCTGGATGCAATTGAGAATGAATTGACCGGTTCTTCGGGAGAAGTGGTGAATTTGTTTTTAACAGGTGGAAGAGCAGATGCATTTCCATTGAACGGAGCTCGGATTATTTCCTCTCTTACCTTGGAAGGACTTGCCTTAGCCTATTGGCATCAACAATTTTAGTTCTCAGATAACATGAGCGCTGAATCCAACAAACCCTTGCCAATAGTCGACGTCATCAATCTTCGAAAGAGATATGGCCTTGTACAAGCTCTTAAAGGGATCAGTTTTTCTATAGGAAAAGGTGAAATTGTTGGCTTTCTTGGCCCTAATGGGGCAGGAAAAAGTACCACCTTGCGGATACTTTCCGGATTGATACCCGCAGATTCAGGAGAAGCTCGAGTTTGCGGGGTGGACTTGGCCGAAGAAGAGGGTGAAGTGAGAAAGCACATCGGTTTTCTCGCGGAAAACAATCCTCTGCCAGAAGACTTGAGAGTTATTGAATATTTGAATTTTAGAGCTAAGCTTAAAGGATTGGATGGAAGTCGTAAACGTGAAAGGATTCGCCTTTCACTGGATGCTTGCGACCTTGAAAGAAGAATTTCGGAAAGAAGAATCGGGAATTTATCCAAAGGATTTCGACAACGCGTTGGGATTGCCGATGCTCTACTGGCCGAACCTAGACTAGTTATCCTTGACGAACCTACCATCGGGCTTGATCCTCGACAATCCTCAATAACCCGTAAAATGATGGAACGTTTACGTGGCGAGGTATCGTTCTTGCTTTCCAGTCATATTCTTTCCGAGGTCGAAGCCTGTTGTGATCGCATGATCATACTCAGTAACGGCCAAATAGTTGCAGAAGGTACCATGAATGACCTGCAACGACTCTATGTAAACAAAACCATCTTTGAAGTTGTTTCGACCGGCAAGAGAATCGATTTACAAAAAGCCGTGCGCTTGGTTGATCAGGACTGTGAACTGCTTTGGGACGATCCAGTTGAAATTTCAGAAAAAAGGAGATACACCTTCTCTACAAACAAAGGCAGTGAGGTGGCCGACCAAGTTCTCCGTGCCTTGCTCGAAAAGAAGGATTTGAGAATTTCTGAATTTCAAGTATCCAGACCTGATTTGGAAACGATTTTTCTTCGTGCGACCAAAAAAAACTGGGAGGACCAGGACTACCTTGGGAGAAAATTCAAAAAGACCACTTCCATATCGCACCCTGCCCTAATGGAGAGGAAATGAGCGGCTATTGGCATATAGTTAGGTATGAGCTTTTTGGGCTTTTCATTTCCCCTGCAACTTATATCTCAGGTTTTTATTTTCTCGCCTTGGTGGGAGTGGGATTTCGTTTCTTCATCGAAGGTTTTTCCTCAACCGATTGGATCCTACCTCCCTTGTCCTCATTAATTGTAGGTCTGACTTTTGGAGCGCCTGCCTTGGTGCCTTTCCTGACCATGAGATCTTTCGCCGAAGAAAGAAGATTAGGGACCCTGGAGACGCTTATGTCAGCTCCTGTTGGATGCTTTGCAATGGTTTTGGGAAAATGGAGCGCGTCCTTTGTGTTTTTCTGTCTAATCGCTCTTCTATCTCTTTGTTTCCCACTCTTATTGTGGTACGGATTCCCGCAACAAGGTGAGTCATTAGGCTTTACTTTATGGGAGCAATGGATTGGAGGATCCATTTTTCTTATCGGTTTTGGAAGTAGTTTTACTGCAGTTGGAATTTTCGCCAGCAGTTTGACAAAGAACCAAATGGTGGCAGGAATGCTGACCTTTACCCTGCTCACTCTCTACCTTGCAACAATGGCTTTTTCATTCGGTGAGAGCATTGGGAACAACAATCAGGTTTCCTTCCAGAATTTTCTGGGAATTTGCTTAGGGTCGTTAAATCAAGGACTGACCAAGGTTCAGCATTTCGCAGTCGGTGTCATCGATCTTGCAACCCTGTTACATCAAGGAATTATCACTTTGTTTTTTCTATGGATCACCACGCTGCAGATTGAGAGGCTGAAGCACTAATTTAGATGGACTTCAAATACGCCAAGAGAAATAGAAAGCTCGATTATTGGGTCGTTATTGTTCTTACTGTAAGCTTATTCTTCGGATTCAACTTCATAATTTCCAAGGTAGACCTGCAATTCGACCTGAGCAGGGACAAGCATTATTCGCTCTCGCCCGAATCTCTCTTGCACCTAAAAAAAATCAAAGAACCCGTCGATATAATTGTTACCATTCCAAGCAATAACAATCTCCCCAAAATCGTTCAGCGGCTACTTCACGATCTCGACCTTTTGTTCGATGCATTGGAAAGAGCCGACTCAAGAATGCCCATTCGCATTCATCGACTCGACGTCAACTCACCCAAGTTGGAATCAAAAGATCTTGATGTTTATAAAATCCATGAACCCAACTTAATAGTGGTTGCTTCTCCTCGTATGGGCAAAAGCATTATATACCGTTACAAGGAAGCAATCGGCGCAAATCCTTACGACTCGAGCCAAGTCTTTCGTTCCGCTGAATCCATTGCACGCCAATCAATTTGGGAAGCAGGTTTCTACACGGACTGGAAGGAGGTTGCCAATGGCCGACTTGAACCTGGTACATTCCGAGGGGAACAAACGATTATTCGCCATATTCTCGAAATTGCCGGTCAATCCAAAGAAACGCAGACTGCTTATTTCACTCGCGGTCATGGAGAGTATAGTCCCACTGATGTCAGCTCGGAGTCAGGTCTGTCTGAGCTTGGGAAATTGATGGAAGACAGAAACCTCAAGGTATCCACCATTGACTTGAGTACAGTTGAAAGATTACCTATAGATGCAAAACTTCTTGTCATAGCCGGCCCTAAAGGAATTTTCCAGGACAAGGAAGTATCGATCATTCGCAACTTCATGAACCACAAAGGCGGGCGCGTGCTCATCGCCCTTGATCCGGTTGAAGAATTGACCTTAACAGATCGTCCTGCCCTGGGATTACGCCCCCTCCTGAAGGAATGGGGAATTCGATGCCACGATATGTTAATTCACGATCCTAAAAAGGAAAACTTCGATCTTTTTTCCGGAGCCTACTTTTTGCGCACTTATCCTAAAGGAAACCCACACATTCTTACCGCCAATCTTGCTCAGGAAGGATTCTCCATTCTTGCCGATCGTTGTCGTCCCATAGAAGTGGACGGAACAAATGAAAAACTTTTCCTTCCGCAAGAACTCCTTTACTCGTCACGAGATTCCTGGGCCCTTTCAAGTTGGACTGAACGATCCGCTCCGCTTGTTAAAAATCCACTTTTGGATATTGTTGGGCCGGTTCCCGTCTTAGCCGTGTCCAGACCAAACCCAAATGCTCTTGATCAATACGGGCTCAACCCTCACGGAAAACTCGCTGTGTTAGGGTGCTCCAAGATATTTTCCAATAAAAAGCTCAAGTCAGGAGCAGGCAATCAAACGCTCGCATTAAATTTAATTTATTGGTTACAGAATGAAAACGAAATGTTGACCATCCCGCCAAGAAAGATTTTTAACTACCACATTTCGATGAGCGCGGAAGACTTTAAGCGAAGTCTCTACTATTTTACTGCTGTCCCTGCATTTGTACTTTTTGTCGGCTTGTTTGTCGGATGGTTGAGAAAAGAACTGTAAAAATGAAAAATCGCACTCTTCCCCTAATCATTGCAAACGTGGTTCTAGGACTTTTTATTTTCTTCAACATCGAGAAAGAAGAAAACCCCAAAATTGAATTTGAAAAGAACTTGGTGCGGGCTTTGAACAGCTTATGTACATTGAGTTTCCATATTCCACGAAAAGATCAATCGATTCATTTGGAAAGGCAAGAAACGGACTGGGTTATCAGTAATCCTATCAAATGGCCTGTCGAACCACTCGTCTTGTCAAACTTTCTGACTAAACTCTCACACCTGGATTCCCATTTTCTCTTATCGGTTGATCAACTTGATTCTAGAGGAGAAGTACTTTCAGATTATGGTTTCGATGAAAATTCATCCTTCTTCGTATTGGAGGGGACGTCCAACTCTCTCCGTTTTTCAATCGGCAACGATACGCGAGATGAAAATTATGTCTTCTTGCTCACCGAGCAGAATAAGAGGGGCGAGACATTATTGATTTGGAAGGCATCCAAGGAAATTCTCCAATTAATGGAAACGCCTTACTTGGAATGGGCGAAACAATCATTCATTAACTTTCCTTTGTATTCTATCGATGAAATTACCATCAAGCAAAGAAAGGACTCTCAAAAAATCAGCTTAATACGAAATCAAGAAGACTGGTCTTTCACTCTTCCTTTCTCAGCAAAAGCAAATACTGAAAAAGTGAATCTCTTACTGAATAAGCTCGTATCTCAGAAAATTTCCGGGCTTTACTCCAAGAACTTAGATGTAAACTTTTCCACTCCTTTGTATGAACTCAGGATAAAGGGCCTAGGCAAGACTCAGGAAATTTCCCTATTCGAACAAAACAATTCTGGAATCATTGAGGTTTTCGCCCATACGAATACGCAAAGTCACTCGTTTCTGGTTTCTGACGAATTAACTGAACTTCTTACTGAATGGCCGCAAAAACTTAGAGAAAGCAAACTAATTACGTTTAATCCATCCAAGGTTAGCAGAATCAAAGTCGTCCACGATGAAGAATCTCTTTCATTACGAAAAAATATTGGAGAGTCATGGATTGGCTTGGAAAATGACGGTTCGAACTCCATTTCCTTTGATGCTGAAAATCAAGCCGTCCAGGATCTACTGGAAAAACTAAACCTTATAGAGATCACTAACTTTATGTTTTTTGATCCAACCCCAAAGGAGTTGTCGGAAAATGGCTTTGAAAAACCCGAATATCGACTCGAGATCGAGCACGAGGACACGACTCGCCAAAATGTTTTAATTAGCAAATCTCACCAAGACTCCTCCTATTGGAAGACCTACGTAATTGATCAATCACTTGTCTGCTTGGTAAACGAAAACTGGGGGAACTTATTAAAGACAAAGGCCCTTGGTTTTCGCAAGCGAACGCTACTACCATCCGCTTTCCTCCCGGATTGCATAACCCTTGCCGCTCTGGATCATGATTTAGGCGCATTAGTTACAAAGACACCTTCCGATGGAGAAACTTTTGAGAGATTACTCGATTTCCGTGTGGAAAGATTTATCGAAAGTTCCTTTGAACACGAGGGTGCATGGATCGGAGGAGACTGGGTGCCTTGGAAATATTCTTTAAAATTTGAACGAACCGAGACTGAAACACCATCATCCATTGAGTTTTTTCTAAGTGACAGGCTCGGTGCATCTACATGGTATGCCGGATCCAAGGAACTTGGCATAATCTCGACGCTACCAATTCATTTGATTGATGAAATCAGTGACTTGCTCAAGACCTCTTCTGACATTTCTCCATAAATTGTAATTGTGAACCCATCAGAAGCTTACAAATCCATTTGCCAGACCGGCCGAAAAATTAGGTTTCTCCTTGTAATTACGATTTTTATACAAATTTTTTTTATTGGTATTTCAAAAGTAAGTGTCCCGGTTCCATCCTTTCTTGTTAATCAGATCGTAAAATCTTTTGCGTCGTTTACGAATGATGTTCAATTCACGGTGGAAGGGACTCGCTTAGAGGGTTTCTCTAACTTGCAGTTTTCTGCCGTTAACATATTATTGGGAAATAAGCCTTTAGCGAGAATTCAAGATTTTGAATTTGTTATGCAGCCATACAGCATAACTGAATTTTTCTCGTCTCCATTCGTTGCCATTCGTTACGAAAGGATGGATTTACTCTTTGATGAAAAACAAAATCCAGTGGTAAAGGTTAGGGATTTCAGACTAGAAAAAATAAGCTCAAATCATCTCTCAATGGGTGGCACATTCTTATTGAAGAATCACCAACTCGACCTTGCAGGTATATTTGCAACCAATCAAAAAAATGATGATCAAGTCAATATATCCACTGTCTTCAATACCAAGTTCCTAGAGCAATCAGAAAGCTTTGCTTCCAACCTTGCGAATCATCTCGCTGTCCTGCCACCCGTTCATGTCATTGGCCTCATCACGGGATCGCCGAACTTGCTGCAATTGCAATTATCTCAGGTTGATGACTTAAAGGAAAATTCAATCAACGGAGTCAAGGCAAGGTTTGATTTCGAGTACGACGATCAAAACAAGATAAACATGAATTTCCATGCGAACTCATTAATCTTGGAATCTGAATTCGGCAAATTCTCACTCCTTAAACCTTCATGCTCGGGAGAGATCATAATAAATGGAGATGAAAGCTCCTTCCAAACTATCAGCAAGCTAGATATTGAAAAGACCACAGTTCACGGATCAATCATCGGGAAGATTCCAGCATTTTCTGCGCTTTTGAAAAGGGACCAGAAATCTTCAGAAGTTTTAGTGTTTTCCTACAATAAATTTTCAAAATGCTCTCTGGCAATTCGAGGAAGCTCACCCAATTTAACTGGAGAAGGATTCATTGATGTCGAACCCGACCAGTTAGACCTAAATGCAACTTTATCGGTCGGAACCTTGAAAATAATCTCCGGTGATTCCTTGAGATTGCGTTTGTATGAGAACCCGAACCCAATGAGCTCTGAAATCGCCCTCTTCAGTATTATTGCCAATAATTTCTCCGCCCTTGAAACGCCTGCCGGAAATTTTAGATTTATTGGCAAGGTTCGCCCTGACTATAGTATTCTGGTTTCAAATGCACATGGAAAGTTTGGTAGAAGTGAAGCCACAGGCACTTTCACGCAGGAATGGTCTCCTCCAAATTTTCGTTTTCTCGTGAAGGGCGCCTGTTTCCCCAATGACATTGGAAACTGGTTAGGCAGTTGGTGGTCTCCTATCTGGAAAAACTTTTCTTTTAATGAATTTACACCCCTTGGCGATTTTTCGATTGCAGGCGTATGGGGAGGAGAGCCAGGAAACTCCAACACCTTTGGGGTCATCAAAGCAAAAAATTTTAGCTACAGAAATTTTCAAGCCAATCATGCAACCGTGAAAGTAACAGTTGATAATAACGCGACATCTTTGAGAAGTAATCAAATTTCACATACACTTGGTACTCTGACTGGGGAAATATATATCCCCCTCAAACATAAAGATTCACCTATTCAGCTTGGCTTTGATTTCAGCGGAGACTTCCCCTTCAACGCGGCTAGGTCCATCTTTGGTCATGAAGTAGAAAATGCCGTTTCCGATATAAATGCATCCCTTATCCAATGTAATGGAAAAGGTGAAATCCTTCATAAGACATTAAACCCCACAGATCAAAATCAGACTCATTTCTCAATTAATCTATCCTCTGAAATCCCTTTGACCTACAAACATATTCCGATCGATTCATTCGAAGGATCGATTTCAAGAAAAAATGGTTTGCTAGAGGCTCGTTTTCCGAGTCTTTCAATTGCAGGAGGTCAAGGGGTTCTTTCATTCAAAGAACTTTCTCAAGAGTCAGAAATGCTTGATTTAAAATTCGAACTCAAGGATGCACGCCGAAGTAATTTTGTAGAAATACTTGATTCGATGGAGTTTCAAAACGTTTATGTCGAAAATCATAAAAATATCGTTGTTAAAGAGAAAATGCCTTCGAAGATTGATGAAAAATTAGACGGTTTGATTTATCTTTCTCTTTCCGCAAAAGGACCAGCTTCCGATCCCCTTCAATTTGAAGGCTCAGGAAAATTTGGCCTTAGCGAAGTCGAAATTGGAAATATTAATTTTCTTGGGGGAATTCGTTCCAGACTGGGATCGTTTAACCTCCCCCTCCCTTCTGATGCTTTGAGCTTTAATCAACTGGATGCACCCTTCTTGCTCGATCACGAAATCCTTCGTTTTGAAAACATTAATCTTTCTGGTCCCCTTTCACTTCTTACTGCCAATGGAACGACAAACCTTTCAAAACAGGAAGTTGATCTAATTGCTGATCTCAAATTAGCCGGAAATCTCAAAATTCCCTTACTAAAGCAGTTGGTCAACCTAGCTGATCCCTTGGCCAAAATGACAAGCCTTAAAATTTCGGGAAACTGGGAACAACCGGAATGGAAGGTCCATCTGACTCCACCGCCTCTTCCTTGATCCGTTATTACGCTTTCACCAAAACAAACAGTGCATGATCCGAGAATTAGGATTTGATTATAAACATGACAAATTTTCAAATTGGGAGGAATAACGTTGGAACTTAGTGAACTCAAAGGAATCATTTCGCTTATGCAAAGGTCCGATCTTACCGAGCTTGAGATCGAACTAAAGGATTTGAAGTTGCGACTTGCTCGTCCGGGTGCGTCCGCACACTCATCCGGTGTCACACGCGAGATTGTCCTTCAGCCATCTCCGTCAGCCGCTCCCCCCTCACCAGCCTCTTCTTCCCCTCAGCAGAAGAACGATATCGAAAAAACTGAAGGCACCTCGACTTTCAACTCTCCGATGGTTGGCACTTTTTATCGTAAACCGTCACCAGATGATCCTGCTTTCGTCAATAGTGGAGACAAAGTCAAGAAAGGTGACGTTCTTTGCATCATCGAGGCGATGAAAGTAATGAACGAAATACAATCGGAAATTTCAGGCGAGATAGTCGAAATTCTTGTAGAAGACGGCAGCAGTGTGGAATTTGGTCAACCGCTTTTTATAATTCGGCAATAACCTGGGGTTCCAATGATTCGCAAGATCCTCATTGCAAATAGGGGTGAGATAGCCCTTCGCATCGTTCGAGCCTGTAGGGAACTTGGTATACAAACCCTTGCCGTTTATTCAGAAGCGGATGAACAATCTCTTCATGTTCAACTCGCTGACGAAGCAATTTGTATCGGACCTGCCGCTAGCGCTGAAAGTTATTTGCGAGCTGATCGAATACTGAGCGCCGCAGAAATCGCTGATGTTGACGCCATCCATCCGGGTTATGGATTTTTATCGGAAAACGCTGAATTCGCCGAGCAGTGTGCATCTTGCAATATAAACTTTATCGGTCCCAAGGCTGAAACAATTCGAAAAATGGGAGATAAGGCAATGGCTCGCGAGACTGTAGCCAAGGCAGGTGTACCGATTATTCCGGGAAGCGATGGTCCAATAGACGATGAATCTTCAGCCGTCAAGATAGCACAAAAGATCGGCTTCCCAGTTATTATCAAGGCAGTTGCCGGTGGCGGTGGTCGTGGCATGCGCATTGCGCACAACGCAGTTACTTTTGCTCGAGAATTTCAATCAGCCAAACTGGAGGCAACCAAGGCATTTGGAAATGGTGCCCTTTATGTCGAAAAATACCTAGAAAACCCACGACACATTGAATTTCAGGTATTGGCGGACAAACATGGCAACATCATTCATTTGGGTGAACGTGACTGCTCTGTTCAAAGAAGGCATCAGAAAGTTATCGAAGAAGCTCCGTCTCCATTCTTGGACAAAAACTTGCGAGCCAGGATGGGTAAAGCTGCAGTCAAAGCTACTCAATCCGCTGACTATGTGAATGCCGGCACAATTGAATTCCTCGTCGATGCCAAAGGTAATTTTTACTTCATCGAGATGAATACGCGCATTCAAGTCGAGCATGCGGTTACGGAAGAAGTGACCGGTATTGATTTGATCAAGGAACAAATCCAAATAGCTTCGGGAAACAGACTTAGTGTATCCCAAAAGGAAGTGACGATAAACAAACATGCCATCGAATGCAGGATTTGCGCTGAAAATCCTGCAAGAAATTTCGCACCCTCTCCTGGATCCATATCGTTATATTATGCGCCAGGTGGACACGGTGTTCGCGTAGATTCACATGTCTACGGAGGTTACACGGTTTCTCCCTATTATGACAGCATGATTTCCAAGCTGGTAACTTATGGAAGTTCCCGTAAAATTGCCCTTGATCGCATGTACAGGGCATTGAGTGAGTACATTGTACGAGGTATTGATACTAATGTCGAATTCCTCAAGGCGGTTATTTTGGATCCTGGTTTCAGGCAGGGAGAAGCTACAACTTCTTATGTAGAAGAATTTCTTTCACGCGCCCCCAAAGACGTCTTTCAGAAAAACGTATAGTCTATCTTGCCATGAGTAAAAAAAAGAACGAAACCGATAATGAAACGCACATCCCCACCCTTTCCGAGGATTCCAGCGGACTTGGAAGTATCCGAATCAATCATAGCGTCATTGCAGGAATTGTTCGATTGGCAACCCAGGCTGTCAAAGGAGTTGTAAACGTAGGAGGAGCTGGAGTTGTCGAAGGTTTGACCGATTTCTTTTCCAAGAAGGAATCCGAGCGAGGCGTAAGTGTTTCAGAGTGCGAAGATGGTGGATACGAAATCGAAGTGCGAGTAGTTCTCAGATTTGGCGTAGACTTGGCGAAAACGGGTAGTCTCATTCAAGAAGCAATCCGCGATCAGATTCTTTCCATGACAGGGAATCACGCTAAGATCATCAATGTTGTCATTGACGACATCAAACAGGAGAACATAGACCCAGAAGACGCTTCCGAAGATACTTGGTCTGGTCCGAACTCCGACTGAGCAACTCTTCTCTCAGCATTTCCATGCTCAAGGATTTGCATAACTACATGTCGCTACAAGCAGGCGAGGCCATTCACTCCCCTGTATTGTGGTATGGCCTGGCATTCACTTTTCTCCTTATCATACTTTGGTTGGGTTTTTGCAAATTTCGCACGGAACTTGTCTCGGTATTCTCTGACGAGGAGGGCTCAGTACATATTACACCCCAAGCATTGCGTGAACTTGTAAGGAAATCGTGTGCAGGGATTGATGGAATTCACAGTCCATCAACGAGTATACGTTACAAGGGGCGGAAGGTTCGCCTTAAAGTCAAAATTAGATTGGAACCAAGTTGTCAGGTTATGAAAATAAGAAGTTTGCTCACACAAAAACTCGAGAAGGTGATGGTGGAAAACTTGAATTTTAAAAATTTTGAAGGTGTTGACGTGATTATCAGAGGGTTTCAATCAAGTAAAATTATAGAAGAGTCAGATTGATCTTTTGATTAAACTTTCTTCATTGTGCTTTGCATAGCTTGATTGCCGGAGGACCGAATGAAATAGGTATGTCTTGATTTCTTAATCTAGACGTCCATCCAGATTCATTTCGTTTTCCCCACGACTCTTTATCGATCCAAGCGGTGCCTATTGGCTTACCTAGTGAAGGAGAAAACCCTCCTGATAAAACACGACCAACCGGTCGACCTAAATTATCTATCACGGGATCTCCTTGTCTTGGAATCCTTCGGTCTTCAACCACATAATGACCAATACGGCCAGCCGGTCCGCAAGTCCGTTCTTCGCACAAGGCTCGGAGGCCGACAAAATCATTCTTGCTCCATGTTACCGCCCATTCAAGGCCTGCTTGAACAGGAGTAATGTTTCGGTTCAATTCATGTCCGTACAGGGGAAACCCCGCCTCCAGGCGCAAACTATCACGAGCAGCCAACCCAGCCCATTGAGCTCCAGCTTTTTCCAGATCATTAGCCAACTCCTCAAGATCAATCAATGGGTAGTAAATTTCAAATCCATCTTCACCAGTGTAACCTGTACGGGCCAGAATTCCTTCTCTTCGCGGACCAATGTCGGATAAGAAGTTCATCTTGTTCAAATTGGCCACATTCACTTTCAATGCACGCATTACAACCTGGGCTGAAGCCGGACCCTGAATGGCAATCTGACCGAACTCATCAGAAGAATTTCTAATCGTACAATCAAAATTCTCGCATCTGGCAATCAAGGCATCAAAATCGTTTTCAATATTCGTTGCATTGACACAAAGAAGGAAATTTTCATCTGTTTTCCGATACAAGATTAGATCATCGATCACTCCGCCTTCCTCCGTGCAAAGCAAGGTATATTGCGCTTGGCCTGCCTTACATTTTCTAACGTCATTAGTTAGGGAAAAATTTAACGCTTCAATAGCTCCCGGACCAGATACTTCTATCTCTCCCATATGACTTACGTCAAACATCCGAACACTTGAACGCACTCCAAGGTGCTCTTCTATTGCACTTCCGTATGCAACCGGCATTTCCCAGCCAGCGAAAGGCGCAAACTTGGCTCCTCGCAGCTTATGTAATTCATACAAGTGCAATTTTCTCATTTCAGTGCTTTTCAAAGCTTGCCAACATGTAGCCCAAGGTTTTGTTTGTCAGTACAAATGAGCCTCCGCTCTTATTCAGCCTTCATCTTCATCCTTCAATGACCCTTCAACTGGTCGTTGCCATTGCCCTAACCATTGGGGTTTCCGCATTATGTTCTATTCTTGAAGCAATGATACTAAGCGTAACCACTGCTGAAATAGAAAACTTCAAGGGAGAAGCCCCCCGTCGTGCCTTGTTATTACAAAAGTACAGAAAGGAAATTGAAGAAACCAGTTCCGCCATTCTCAGCCTGAATACAATTGCCAATACGCTAGGGGCCACCCTTGTTGGAGGATTGGCGGAAAAATCATTGGGTGGGAACACTGATTCTCTCTTTTTCTTTGCTTGCGGGATGACTGGAGGAATTCTTTTCTTTGCCGAGATTCTGCCCAAGAACCTAACCGTCTCCTATCGTTCGGACATGCTCTTCCTGCTTGTGCCTTTCTTGGCTGGAGTTCGTTGGCTTATGACCCCAATCTCAAAATTCTGCAAGGTGACGATGAGTTTCGTTGTTCCTGAAAAAGAAAAAAGCGCCGAGCAAGACGAAGAAGAAATTATTTTACTTGCCCGCAAGGGAGCTCAAGACGGTACTTTGACTAACGAAGAAAGCGATTGGGTTACAAATGCTCTGCGTTTGGATGGAATTAAGGTCTCAGAAATTATGACGCCGAGGACGGTTACTTTTGCCTTGGATGAAAATACTTCAACTAAGGAGGCTTTTGAAAAACATCCTAATGTACCCTTCGCGAGAATCCCAATTTTTTGTGACAACATCGATGAGATCACCGGAATCGTTCGGCGACGCGATCTTTACAATGCCATGATTGAAAGGAACGGGAGCAAGACTCTAAAAGAGTTGGCCAGTGATCCGTTGTTCATTCCTGAAAATGCATCGGCGGACAAGGCTCTCAGGCTTCTTCTTTCAGAACATTGCCAATTGTCCGTTGTTGTAGATGAATTCGGTTCTGTCTCAGGGGTTCTTGCTCTGGAGGATATAGTTGAGAGCATTTTGGGTCAGGAAATTTTCGAACATGATGATCTCGCCGTAGATATGCGAGAACTGGCAAAAAAAAGGCACCTCGTGCAAAAAAGAGGCGCCGAAGACTGAATTCCTTATGCTACCAAAAGTGGAATCAATACACTGGGTGCATGATCTAAGCCCATTTCTTTGGGAATTTCCCAGTCGGTGGGGAAATTGGGGACCAGGTGGCATCAGATGGTACGGTCTATCCTATCTTGCTGGTTTTATAGTTGCGTATTATCTCCTGCTCAGGGCATACAAAGCCGGAAAGAGTCCTTATGACAAGGAACAAGTGCTCAATCTCATGACCTTTCAAGTACTTGGCGTACTGCTTGGGGGGAGAATTGGATACGCCTTGCTTTACCAAATTGATCGAGTAATTGCCGACCCTCTTTTTTTACTTAGAGTTTGGGAAGGAGGAATGGCAAGTCACGGCGGTTTTATTGGGGTCATTATCGCTACATGGTTGTACATTCGCCAGTCTAAGCAAAATTTTTGGCCGGTTGCTGATTTGATTGCCACGGTAGTTCCTCCAGGATTTTTCTTCGGTCGTTTGGCAAATTTCATCAATGGAGAATTATGGGGAAAACCCACGGATCAATCTTGGGGTATTTTATTTCCCGGTGCTCCAGATTTTGCCATGGGAATTGCCCGACATCCTTCTCAGATTTATGCGGCATGCCTAGAAGGCTTGCTTGTTTTTGGATATGTTCAATATCGCTTTTGGTTCTCAGGCGTACAGTCTCGCAAGCCTGGTTTTTTGGGAGGTGAATTCTTGATCGCTTACTCGATCGCGCGTGTGCTTGGAGAATTTTTCCGAGAACCTGACGCATCCCTGATCCTTGGTATGTCAAGGGGTCAATTCTACTCCATCATTCTGGCCGTAGTGGGGATTTTAGTCCTTATTTGGACAAACGACAAATGCAAGAAAAAGGAGGAAGCGCATCGAGACTGAGCGCGTCAAACTCCTGCGATTGTGTTGATGGAATTTATTGATGTGAATGATTTCTCTTTGACAGTGCCTTAAAAACGGCAACAAAACAAATAAGACATTTGTACATTTCGATGATTAGCAATCTATTCGGTTTTCTATCCAATGACATTGGAATAGACCTTGGCACGGCCAATACGCTTGTGTTCGTCAAGGACAGAGGCATTGTGCTGCGGGAGCCAAGCGTTGTGGCAAGGTATAAAACCAGTAAAAAAGTATGTGCCGTAGGATCCGAGGCAAAAAGAATGCTTGGTCGTACGCCTGGAACCATTGAGGCTCTTCGTCCCATGAAGGACGGAGTGATCGCAGATTTTGAAATTTCGGAAGCGATGCTTCGATATTTCATCGAAAAAGTGGACAAAAGAAAATTGGTTCCTCCAAGAGTAGTCATTGCAGTGCCTTCGGGAATAACGGCTGTCGAAAAAAGAGCCGTTAAAGACTCTGCAATTCGCGCTGGAGCTCGCGAGGTTCTTCTTCTTGGAGAGCCTATGGCTGCCTCAATTGGAGCGGGACTGCCTATTCATGACGAATACGCCAACATGATTGTTGACATAGGAGGTGGAACTACTGAAGTGGCCATTATTTCAATCTCGGGAGTTTCTTTTCAGCGAAGCATAAGAGTTGGGGGCGACGAGTTGGACGAGGCTATTGTTTCCTACATGAAACGAGCCTATGGACTTTTGATCGGTGAGCGTACCGCCGAGGAAATAAAATTTACCGTTGGATCCGCCGCACCTTTGGATGCTGGAGAACTTAGCATGGATGTCAGAGGTAGAGATTCTACCGCAGGTCTACCCAAAACCATACACATAACTTCCCAGGAAATTCGCGAAGAAGCCCTGAAGGAAGTGGTTCAACAAATCGTCGATCTCGTTAAAAACGCCTTGGATCGTTGCCAACCCGAACATTCCGCAGACCTTATAGATCGAGGAATAGTTCTCGCCGGAGGCGGTGCCTTGATCCGTGGACTCGATCAAGTAATTAGTGACGCCACCGGATTGACGGTCATACAGGCTGAAGATCCGTTAAGTTGCGTAGCCAATGGCACTGGGGAATTCCTCAATCTGCTCGATAACTTGAGTCGAGAACAGATTGATCGATTGGTAACCCAATAACCACGCAATCTTTGGCCGCTCCTACGGACAGGCCCAAGTTTCGACCCTTTGGTTTGCTTGGAATTTTTATTGCGGCTTGGATTCTAGTGCCTTCGACGTGGAAGTCTGTCTCTCGATCCGCATTTGATGAATTTCACGCTCCCTTTTGGGAATTGTCTTCCAGATTGTATGATTTGTCCGATTATTGGGGACATCAAGCAGATTCGAAAAAGACTTTAATTGCAAAAAATAGAGACCTTGCAAGAGTTCGGGCTGATCTTAAGGTTCAAGAAGAATATTTCAAAACCTGGGAGGAAAAAATCGCCAGAATCAATGGTTTGAGAACGCATCTTGAAAATTTGCAATCTCAAGTCGGCCTTGATTCTGAAAGGGAATACTTTCCTACGTTGGCACGCGTCACCCACCGCAAGTTGAGCGCATGGTGGCAGGAAATATCGATCCGGAAAGGCACAAAGCATGGACTTGGAGTCGGGGATGGAGCTATCTTCTCGGAAGGTATTGTCGGTCGATTAACTTCAACCCACTCAAGTTTTTCCGAGATCGAGCTTGCTTGTAACTCCAACTTCCGAATTGTCGCTCAGTTTAAAGGAGACGACAGACCGGTTACCTTCCAAGGTTCGGGCATACTTCCAGGAGGTCAACCTGTTGGCATGGCACTTGACGTTCCTCACGATCTCGTAGCTTCTAACGCTAAGCCACTTCTTCTGTTAACTTCTGAATTAGGTGGTACCTTCCCTCAGGGGATTCCCATAGGCCAAGTCGTTGAACTTGAGGAAAGCGGAGATGGCTTGTTCAAGAATGGAAGGGTGTTTCTTTCTCAAAATCTTGGTAAAGTATCCGAGGTCACCCTACTTTCGCCAATTGAAAATTAGGGATTTAGAATGGGCAAACCCAATCGCATTCTTTTAGCTCTGCTTTTTACGAATGGTATTCTTGTCTGGGGATTGGCCTTAATCAATTCGTCGATCAGCACTTATGGGGTTTTCCTTTATTTGCCGGGTTTGCTCATTATCCCGGCTCTTTATTTTTTGGATCCAGTACGGGCGATCCCGTGCCTTTTTTTAAGCGGCCTGGTTTTTGACAATTCATTTGAGACTACCTTCGGGTTTCACGCATTCTCCTTGAGTCTTGCATACTTAACTTGTCGAGAGATTTTTCGATTTGGCAAAAAGCATTACTCATTGGGACCCTTGAGTCTGCAAATGATTGCAAATTTGGCGATCGGAACAGTATGGGGTATTTTCGTATCTATTCATTCATCGGAATTAGGAACATGGGGATTGTCTCGAATGCTACTGGATTTAATGCTTTCTTGCTTATTTATGTATCCACTCGGAATTTGGTATCCACAGCTCTGCATGGCTTCGCTTGAAATGATCGGAGCTAATCCGTTGCCAACTGAATCTCCCGTTAAATGAAATTTTTTGAAAAATACTTTCCGGAAACCAGACGATTCAGGAAATTCGCATGGATTTACCTTTGCCTTTTTCTTACTCTATTTGGGAATCTTTTTTTCCGCCAAGTCTGGGAACGCGAGGATTATCTGGAAATGGAGAGAATGCAGGGACAAAGAAGAATTATAAGGCCCGGAGCCCGTGGAGACATAACGGATCGAGAAAACAACTTGCTTATAGGAAACCGCGCACACTACTCGGCCGCCCTTCATCTTGAACTCCTTTCAAAGGAAATTTGGGAGAGAAAAGTGGAATTAAGAAGGTTAAGTTATCAATTGAAAGAAAATCTTCTGCAAAGAACTCGCCTCAGTCTCGAAGATCTTCTTCAATTCTGCAATTCGATCGATCATCTACGGAAGCGTGGTCTCGTATTGACCGGCAAAGACTCTTCCGATTCGCATTCCTCACTTTGGATTGGATCTTCAAAAAAAGATTTTGACTGGAAGAGAAAGCGTGAATGGAGCGCCACTTTAAAACCATCGTATTTTTTTGAAGGACAAAAATTTTCCATTAACGGATCGGAAAATCGTCTACTCGCTTGTGCAGGAGGTTTGCTGTCCATTGAATTTCAATTGGACAAACAAGGCATTCCCATACCAAAAGTAAAAAACACTTCTACATCCACAAATTGGTTTTGGTCGGATGGTGGGGACACTGACGAGAAATTCATTAACTTTACCAGCGATGGATATTCCTTGAGTTGGGAAGCTCGCCTCTCGGTCGTCTGCGAGTATCTCGAAAAGGTTAATCAACTTACCGGAAGAAATTTAGATCTCACCATGGAGCAACTTCAAAAGCACTGGCGACAAAAGCTAGTGCTCCCCCTAGTTCTATGCAGTGATTTGACCAATCACGAATACGCAGCTCTTGTAGAACGTCTTCCTCCAGATTCTCCTATTCAAGTACAGGCGCAAGCGGTGCGACATTATCCTGAGAAATCCTTGGCTTCTCATGTTCTTGGATATGTCGGCAGTGGATATGAATCCAATCCGGAAACCTTGTCAGGCTCCGATCTGGCAACTTTCGAACTGCAAGGAAGGACAGGAAAGGCAGGAGTGGAAAAGACCTTCGACACCCTGCTCAGAGGCCGTGATGGTGGGGATATCTGGATTGTAAGTCCAATGGGCTCCCGATTCGAACGACTTGAACGACAACCCTCACAAAAGGGAAACACCTTACGTCTAACGCTAGACATGAACCTTCAATCAATCGCTGAAGATTCAATTGATCGCATGGTGGCAAAAGTTGCGCAACAAAGGATTCTCCCCGACAAGGATTGGGCGCGCACCTTGGAGAGAAGAACCAGTCGGGCCTTGATTGGAAGCGATGAAACCGAAGTCAGCGCTGAATTACTCCTTTCCGCATTCAAGGACGCCCCTTTCCCATTAAACGAAACGCAAGCTTCCACCGTAGCTGGATTCAAAGGAACGCCAACTGATGCAAAGAGGCTTCTCAAACTTCTCTATGCACAAGGTGTCCTGAAAAAAGGGAACAGCAATCCAGAGTCATATCAAATCGCTCCCCCCCCGCCGCCACCAGGTGCAGCGGTTCTTATAGATTTGCAAAATTTTGAGATTCTTGTTCTCGCAAGCAAACCAAACTACGACCTAAGTAGCCTCACGCCTTTCATATCTCAGGCCGCTTATGATGAAATACAAAGAAGAGAGGCCTGGCTACCGCGAGCATGGCACCCGGGCTACACTCCCGCATCTCCATTCAAATTGGTTACAGCGCTGGCTGGTTTACGAAATAAATCGATTGATATTGATGAGAAGCTCCTTTGCGAAGGAATCTACCGGGGAATGAAGTGCCATGTTCATCCAGCTCAACATGGTGAGCTCGATCTGCGTCAAGCTATTGCGCAAAGTTGCAACGTTTACTTTTTTCGATGTGCCGAAAAAATGGGCCACGAAAAGTTGATTAAAGAAGCAAAAGATCTTGGCATGGGTAAAAAAATTTTTCTCGATCTTCCTGAACTTAAGGATTCTCCTATCGTTCCCGACCCAGAATGGAAAAAGAAAAACATAGGGGTCAATTGGACGATGGAGGACACTTTCAATATCTCCATCGGCCAAGGAGGCTTAAGACAAAGTCCCTTGCAGATGGCATCTTTTGTGGCCAAACTTGCGACCAACCTTAGGATGGTAAGTCCTACACTTTTATTGAATTCGAAAAATATGCCAACATCCACGAATGCTCTAATAGATTTTTCTTCTCAGAAAGCTATTGTAGAGGGCATGGTATCCGCAACCACCGAGGGGACTGCCAGGAGGTGCCAAATCAAAAATCTGACGATTGCCGGAAAAACAGGAACGGGACAATGGCGAAACCACAACATGAAACTCAATCTTGCATGGTTCGTCGGATTTGCTCCCGCTCATGCCCCCAGAGTGGCAATATCGGTTTTGGTCGAGGGCGTAATTCCCCAGGATCAAGTACAAGGAGGATTAACCGCCGCTCCCGTTGCCAGAGATCTGCTTGAAGCATATTTCGCCAAATATCCGGATACACTTTCATCATCCAACACTAGACTCTGATTCATAATGGTTGCCACTCGATCAAACATGCTTCCTCTTGGCATCATCGCCCCAAGCTTCACTCTCACCGAGGTAGTGAATGAAAATACGATATCCCTAAAGGAACCCGATGGCGGAAAAGGTTATCTGATTTGTTTCATCTGCAATCATTGTCCTTATGTCCTGCACCTTCTGGATTCGCTTACTGGATCTTGCAACCACTGGCAACGCTTTGGCATTCGCGTTTTCATGATTTCGTCCAATGATATAGAAAATTACCCTCAAGATTGCCCGAGCAAGATGAAAGACCTGGCCGAAGATCGAGGGTTTGAATTTCCTTATCTTTTTGATGAGCAACAAACAGTTGCTCTTTCATACAGGGCTGCCTGCACCCCGGATTTTTTTCTTTTCGACCAAAATCTTCGACTCTTTTATCGAGGACAATACGATGATTCCCGTCCAGGTAACGGGATTGATCCATCCGGGAAGGATCTGGATACAGCAATCACAAATTTGCTAGAGAACAAGCCGGTTCCAGTTAATCAAAAACCAAGTCTTGGTTGTAACTTAAAATGGAAAACTGGAAACGAACCCGAGTATTTCAAAAACGATATCAAACTAGCTCCGGAAAACTGAAGTCCATGGTTAGTTACTTCGTCGTCATGACGTAAACTCCGTCCCAATCGTCTCCGGGCGGGTTTTCCTTCATTACCTTGCATCGATCAATTAGAATCATCGAAGGATTGTCCTTAACTCCTGGCGTAGCCCCGGGTTTATTTGGCTCCATTTCCTTTGCTTGCTCGAAGAGAGACAACGCTCCGTCCCAGTCTTGAGAGAGATATTTTTCTATGCCTCGCTTGAAGCAGTCCAAGCAATCTTGCGTCTCTTGGGATAGTTGGGACATGAATCCGGTGGGTTCGTACATAGCTACAGGTTGAGAACGACCCTTTACCACAATTTTATCCAAATAACGAAAAGCAATGTCATCTCGAGTCGCTTCCGATGCAATCTTCGTTTCTTCGGTAACCATGATGTATGCCCCATATGCCTTGGCACCACTTTCACATCGGGCGGCCAAGTTCACCATATCACCCATCATCGTATAATTAAAACGATCAAGGGCACCCATATTGCCTACCGTTGCCGTACCGGTATTGCAACCTATACGAGTTTGCATTTGTGAAACTAATCCGTGACACTTACCCCACTTCTCAGCTTCGTGAACCCATTTCTCACGTAATTCTATTTGTTTTTGCTGCATTAAGATTGCAGTTCTAACGGCTTGATATCCGTGATCAGCCATAGGTATTGGGGCTCCATACATGGCCACAATGGCATCCCCGATGTATTTGTCCAGCGTACCTCTTTCTTGCTGAAGAATATTGGTCATGGCTGTAAGATATTCGTTCATCAGATCCACCAGTCCTGTCGGTGTTAGAAGTTCGGAAAAACTGGAAAAGGATTGAACGTCACTAAAGAATGCAGTGATTGCAGTCTCCTCTCCCCCCAAAGACGGTTCTTCACCCGACGCCACCATTTGTTCAACCAAGTCAGAAGATACATAGCTACCAAACATTCCCTTCAATCTACCTTTCGCCTTTTGCTCGATGACAACCATCACCGCCAAACCTATAAAGGAGGTACTCAAACCCGCGCATGCCGGTGCTGATATCGGCCATATTACGTGAGATTGAGAAAAAGTTTCGAAACTCAGTAAAACGTATCCGATAAGAAGTAAAATACCTCCAGCCTGCACCCAACTGGCATGATTTCCCTGATAAACGGCTAGAAATGCCATGAGCAAGCATACAAAAAGAGTAGCGGCGTGATCCACGTTCAAGGGCAAGCGGTACAGATACTCCCCATTCGTCAATGTCTTGATCAAATTGCCATGAACACTGACCTTCGGAACTGCGGAACTGTCAAATGGCGTGGGAGCCAAATCCTGAAATGTTTTTTCTTCGGGTCCCACAAGAACGATAGCATCCTTGAATGCCGCAAAGAAGGATTTGATTCTTTGCATCTCTTCCTCCTGTTGAACCAAATTTTTCTTATTTTCCTCAATCGCTGCGAGAACTTTGTCGCGCTGTGTTATAAGGTTTTCATTCGTGGGTTCGTCTTCAAGAGCAGCCTCAATCTTTGCGAGGTAATCAGGCCCATTCAATCGATCGATTAATTCTTTCAATGCAACTAGGTTTGATGAAACCTGATCATGAAATCTACCATAATCAATAACATCCTTCATTCCGCACATTGGGTTGTAAGGTGATAGAACGTTGGGGGGTATGAAATAATAAGCGATACCGTTCACGATTTCTCTCAATTGCTCAAAAGTAGGTATATCGGAATCTCCCTTTTGAGAGGCAAAAAGTCGCTCGGCCAAAACAACAAGGTCTTCCTCGACTCCCAAATCCTTCATTGCGCGGAGCAAACTCTGGTCATCTCCTGACAACTCCAACCCCTCTACCCGCTCAAGAAACAAGCGGATGATGCGTGGTGCAAGAGCTAGATATTCATCCACATCTTGGTCTCCAAATGCCCGCTTGGCATCACGGATCATGCTCTTTTCCTCCAAGGTATTCGTCCAGGAAGAAAACCAGTTTACCTCTATCCATTGACCTTCGATCATCGGAGCTTTGATCAATTCGTCCCCATCCCTCCCTATAATCGCCAATGAGGAATGATCATCAGGTATATGAACGTTATCGTGGGACAAACCATAGTAAGCGAGTAAAGACTCCAGACCAAGCGTGTAGATATTGCCTTGTTTCTCCAAAGGCATGAGGTTCGGCAACGAATCCACAAGTTCACCTGGTCCCGATGCATCACTTCCGCGATGGTAAACCAGGCGTAAAAACCCGTCATCCTCAACAAGTTCCGTAGCAGCTTTTCCGGACAGTCGGTCTTGCATCTTTTCTAATTGATCGATTTTTGATTCGATGGTGGCAAATTCACTTTGTAACTCGGCAACTCTTTCGGCTTTGGCCGCTAAATCGGGAAGGGCACCTTGAATATTCATGGAAATCTGAAGAATTAATTTTTCAAGCCCGCCTTTTATGCGGTTGATTTCACTCTGATCCAAGGAATTCCCGGGGGAGCTTTCTGAGATTTTGGAAATAATTTGCAAAAGCTCCGTTTTACGGGCGTGCCTTTGTTCGAGCTGGGGTTTGATTATGGACGAAAGCTCAGGGTTTGCGTTCAACGTGATTTGGAAATTTTCAATTTCCTGAGAAACACGCATCAATTCCTGTGCCGCAGACTTACCGTCCGCAGGGTTTTCCTCTTCAGAATGATCCGTAAGAAGCAAGGACAACCCCTTGTATACTTCGCTAATTTTCTCCTTCCTCGATTCTATTTGATTTTCCAGCACACTCGCAAGAGCGGGGTTTGCCTCGAGCGTGACTTGAAGGGTAGAAATCTCTTCTTCAATGATGCCGATACTATTATTGTTTTCCCGAATTTCATGAAGAATATCTTCCCACTGTTTTCTCTCCTCACTCAAGCTCGCAAGCTCGATGGTGGCCTTGTCCAAGGTTCCCCCCAATGAATCCGCCCGATTTCGTAAACGATCGAGTTTAACCCTGTTGTCATTGATCTTGGCGGCATTGTCCCGGGGAAGCTCGTACTCAAGCACGCTTTGCTTGCCACCGAGTATATTGTAGGCATGTGCCTTGCCTCCGGCTGGAAACCATAATGGAACCCATCTCGGAATCTCATCAACGGCCCTGAAAGGAGGCACCGTAAAAGAACCCATTCTTCCTAAATAATTATCATTTCCATAGCTTTGCAAGGGATAGGTAGGGGATTCCGGATAACTGAACTTTCCGGAATTCAGGTTGTAACCGTCCATGAACATCGGAGGAAAGGCGCTCACTTCCAGAGATTTCACAAAAGGAGTGGGAACTCCGGAGTACAGACATCCTAAAACGACTTGGTCGGGAAACTTGGCTACCAATTCCCCCATGGCAAGATCACTCCGGTAGGAATTCTCTCTCGGCACCATGCGAGACATGCTTTTCGGAGTAAACCCGAAGTCAAAGCCCACTGATCTCGCCTCACCCTTCTCCAATAGAATCATGGCCGTGTCTCGGAAAAACGCACGATCCCATGGTCTTTCCCCCACCCCATCCATAGACAAAGTATCGGCATCAAAATTGACATATGTTACCTTTGGAATTCTGGGAACGGAATAATTGTCGTCGATCCGTACCAAGTCACTTTGGGTACTTTTGATGGACTGAGGGATTTCACCCCGGTAAACCATTCGCCAATCTACGGTCTTGGTTTTGAGATAATCCAAATAGCCAAGTTGATTGATCACTATCCAAATCAACGGAATGAATAGAAGGGCGAAAAAGGTTTTTCTAGATTCCTTGCTGAGCTTGAACATCTGAATGTAAATTGATTTTGGATTGAGGACTTTTTCCGAGCATTCGAAGCTCCGTCGATCGGGCAAGCTGAAAAATTCATTTATTCGGGGTAACGTTCTTTGACCTTGGACAAATCGGCTCATTGGTTACGCTAGGTTTTTTGTACCAAATCATGAATACTACGGAATTGACTAACAAGGCTCCAGCACCGGAGGAACAGGAAAAAATCAAGAACGAAGCGGCTTGGGTCTCCTTGCTCAAGCAGGAAATGGGGCAAGTCATAGTTGGCCAAAAATATCTGGTCGACCGCCTGATCGTTGGGCTTCTGGCCAACGGACATGTCCTGCTGGAAGGGGTTCCTGGATTAGCCAAAACCCTGGCAGTAAAAACCTTGTCAGATTGTATCAAAGCGGACTTTAAAAGAATCCAGTTCACCCCTGACCTGCTGCCTGCCGATGTTGTGGGCACTCTTATATACAGTCCTAGCAAAGGCGAATTCACCACTAAGAAGGGGCCCATCTTTGCCAACCTTCTCCTTGCTGATGAAATCAATCGGGCACCTGCCAAAGTTCAGAGCGCCCTCTTGGAAGGAATGCAGGAAAGACAGGTCACTATTGGTGATCAGACCTTCCCCCTGCCCCACCCATTTCTGGTACTAGCCACAGAAAATCCCATTGATCAGGAAGGTACCTACCCCTTGCCCGAGGCACAAATGGACCGCTTTATGCTCAAGCTTGTCATCGACTACCCCGGCAGGGAGGAGGAGCTTCAAATTCTTGATTCCAATGCCAATGTTTCGGTTTCGCATCACGTGAGCCCAGTGGTGGATGTCGATACAATTTTCCGCTCTCGGGAATTGGTAGACAAAATTTACCTCGATAATAAGCTCAAGGGTTATCTGGTAGATCTTGTTTTAGCTACCCGCAAACCAGGTCAATATGGAGCCACTGAGCTCGACGCATTTATCCGCTTTGGTACTTCCCCCCGTGCAACAATCAGCCTGGCCTTGGCCTCCAAGGCAGTAGCGTTCATGAACGGGCGGAGCTTTGTCACGCCCCAAGATATCAAAGATGTTGCTGGGGATGTCCTGCGCCACCGGATTATATTAAGCTACGAAGCAGAAGCAGAAAATATTTCCAGCGACGACATAATCGATAAACTACTCGAAACCGTTTCCGTTCCCTAATTCCGCAAGTTTGGTCAACCAGGCATTCTTGCCCATCTAACCATGCAGGAACTCGATCAAGACTTCACCAAGGAGATTCTCCGGAAAGTCAGGCAGATTGAAATTAAATCCAACCGCCTGGTTTCCGAAGCTTTAGCCGGCTCGTATCACAGTGCGTTCAAAGGTCAGGGCATCGACTTTGAGGAAGTCAGGGAATATCAACCGGGGGACGAAGTTCGCTCCATTGACTGGAATGTGACCGCCAAGATGGGGGTTCCGTTCATCAAGCAAT
>JAYOWQ010000015.1:0-26998 GCA_038152055.1 Opitutales bacterium
AATCTTCAGGTAGCATTTGCTCCTTTTATGCAATCCATGAATTCAGGAGATAGCAGTGAAGAACCTGAGGATTCAGGTGATTCAAAATCCGAAAAGCCAAAGGATGAGCCCCCCCCATCGGATGCCCTGGAATCTATCCGTTCATTCGACCGTAAGCCCAAGGAAATCCGCGACTACCTCGATCGTTTTGTGATCAAGCAGGAACAGGCCAAACGTGTGCTTTCCGTTGCTGTCTGCGATCATTACAACCATGTGCGCCGCTGTCTTAATGATTCTCGGGCTCAGTCAGCGGAATACTTGAAGCCTAATGTTCTATTACTCGGACCAACCGGGGTGGGTAAAACTTATCTCATGCGCAACGTTGCCAAGTTGATCGGGGTTCCCTTCGTCAAGGCGGACGCCACCAAATTTTCGGAAACCGGATACGTCGGCAACGACGTCGAGGACTTGGTGCGTGACCTGGTCAAGCAGGCGAACGGGGATGTCGAGCTCGCCCAGTACGGAATCATTTACGTCGATGAGATCGACAAGATTGCCGCCGAGGGTTCCCGCGGCGGGCGAGACGTTTCCGGGCGCGGCGTGCAGATCAACCTGCTGAAATTGATGGAGGAAACCGAGGTCAACCTGCACTCCCCTCAGGACATGATGGGTCAGATGAAGGCATTTATGGAGATGCAGCGCGGGGGAAAGCCCAAGAAACCCACCATCTCAACCAAGAATATATTGTTCATCGTCAGCGGGGCTTTCGATCAACTTGCAGATAGTGTGCGGAAGCGTCTCGATCTCAACCGCATTGGGTTTGGATCCTCGGAGGAAAAGGAACTGTACAACTGCGAGGAGAATTTACTTGGTCGGGCGGAGACTCAGGACTTTATCAAATATGGATTCGAACCGGAATTCGTGGGTCGTTTGCCGGTTCGTGTGGCCTGTGATCATTTGACCGAGGACGATCTTGCCGAAATCCTTCTTTCCTCAGAGGGCAACGCCCTAGATCAGTACCGCAAGGACTTTGATGGATACGGGATCAAGTTCGATATCAGCAATTCCGCCATACGCGAGATCGCCCGTCAGGCGGCGGACGAAAAGACAGGGGCGAGGGGTCTGGTCACGGTGATGGAAAAAGCGTTCCGTGATTTTAAGTTCGAACTTCCCTCCACTTCCATCCGACAATTTTCGGTGGACGAAGAAACCGTGCGTTCCCCCGCTGAATCCCTCGCTTCTTTGGTCGAGGATAACAAGGACTTGGTGGACGAAAACATGCTCGAGGACGTCGATAGGTTCGTCGATGCCTTCAAGCGGGATCACGGATACGAGCTTCGCTTCCGCAAGGCTGCGAAAGTTGCCGTGGTCAAGGAGGCGACTGCCGAGAACCGTTCCGTTCTCGCCCTGTGCGAAAAGAAATTCAAGGACTTCGAACATGGTCTGAGCATCATTTCCCAGCGCACTGGAAAGCGTTCGTTCATCATTGAAAAGAAAGTGGTGGATGATCCGGACAAGGAACTGTCCCGTTGGGTGGTGGAAAGTTTCGGTCAGTCTGATTCCGCGGAGTGAGCGGGCCCGATCCGGCCGCCGTTGAGGCGACTTTTTCGAGCGTCGCTCCCCGCTACGATCTTGCCAATCATTGGCTCTCGGGTGGGATTGATTTTCTTTGGCGTAAACGACTCGTTCACTTGGCCATTCAATCCTCTCCGCTTGACTTACTTGATCTTGCCACCGGTAGTGGGGACGTATTGTTCGCCCTTCGTAAAGGCCTGGGAGGGTATGCGCAACTTACTGGTCTTGATTTTTGCGAACCTATGCTTGAACAGGCAAGGAGCAAGAGAATGAGTCGGGGATTAGAGGAAGCTAAAAACCAGTTTTTGTGGGGTGACTGCCTCGAGCTTCCCTTTGAGGACGAATCCTTTGACTTGATCACCATTGCTTTCGGCCTGCGCAACCTTGCCGACCGGTCCCGGGGATTATCCGAGATGCTCCGGGTTCTTCGCCCGGGTGGTAAGTTGATCGTGCTTGAGTTCAGCCAGCCGTATTTTTGGTTTCGTCCGTTTTACTACCTTTATTTGAAGGGCATTTTGCCATGGGTTGCCCGTTGGCTCACTGGTGACCGGGATGCATATTTGTACCTTGGTTCGAGCATTTCCGAATTTCCTGACCGTCCCGGGCTTTGCAGAGAGATTGAATGCGCTGGTTTTTATAAAGTATCTGCCGAGGCTCTTACCTTTTCCATCGTAGCGCTTCATCAAGGTATAAAACCAGTGCAAGGAAAAGGGGTTTGAGTTACTGAACGTCAGATAACTTTCGTTTGACTATCCTCTTTGGGTGCGGAAAGTTTGAGGGGATGATGCGCATACCGTTTTCATTTTTCCTCGCGATACCCATTTCCTTGCTAGCCGGGCGACTCTTAGGAGAGGTCGAGCATTACGGTTTCTTGGGCGTTCCATTTAACGGGTACGGTCAGGATGATCGCACAGAAGTTATGGTGCAATACGGCTCGACTGCGGATCTTAGCGTGCCCGATAGTTTGTCCGCTTATTCACAGACCAGCAGTTTGCCCGCGGGCGGGTCCTCCAATTTGAATGTCTCCCTGCTTTTGGATGACAGTACCATTACCATGCTCGATCCAAAACTTGTGGAATGGAGCGTGAGTAATACTGCCTTGCAGATTAGAGACGGTTCCATGCTTGCGGAAAGCTTACCGGAACGAACGACCGTACGGGTACGGGCTAGGGCAGAGGGATTCTCTGCAAGTTTAACCATCTTCATTCTTCCTCGGGAAAAACCGGTAAGCGATCATCTCCCCCAATCCCTGCGTTCTGCAATCGAGTTGGAAGCCAAAGGTTGGAAGGAATCCGATTGGTTCGGGGCTTTTTATGATGCCGAGAATGGCTGGCTTTATCATGCTCACCAAGGGTGGATTCACGTTTCCGAAGGAGGCCTGGGGGCCACCTGGTTCTGGAGTTCAGGCAATCAATGGGTATGGACAGAGGAAAATGTCTATCCCCACCTGTATCGTAACCGGGACAGCGCCTGGCTCTACTTTTTCAAAGAGGCGCTCCCCGCCAAAATATTTTACAACCACAAGACCGAGACCATGGAACGTCTCTCAAGCAATTAACGTTTAGCAAGGATTCTCATCCGACACTTGCTCCTTCGACGATAGTAAATCCTTCGAAATCTGGGTGCTTGAGATAAAGATGCCCCCGACTGCCCGCACCTTCGTGAGCCTTGCGAAAAGCTTCCGACTTGGTCCATGCTTCAAAATCAGCTTCCGTTGCCCAGAGGGTATGAGAAGCATAAAGGACATGATCTTCACGCTCGGGTCCTTTAATTAAATTAAACCTGATAAATCCTGAGGCATCCTCGAGGTAGGTATTGCGGGATTTCCAGATGGCCTCGAACTCAGCCTCCATGCCTGGCACGATCTTGAAACGGTTCATTGCAATGAATTGACTCATAATAATTTCTTACATGTTTCGATTTTAGAGATACATATCTTCTCACCATACTTTCTTCACTCTTGATCAACCTTGCTTCCCCACCAGGTCTTGTTGGGAACAAAGTTGTCATCAAAGTAAAGGGCGGCTTGATGCTCCATTTTTTCTTTATGGTTCTTTTTCATGTGAGTCCAGCGGGTATTGCGCTTAGCTGAATCGAATTGTGGGTCGGGAGCGGGGAATTTCACCTTGGTCTCCTTGAGCCATTTATCGAGCTGGGCCCTCATCTCCTTGGCCTTTCTTGGATGCTTGAGAGCCAGATCGTTTTGCTCCCCGACATCCTTGCCAAGATGGTAGAGTTCGTCGCGCCCATCCTCGTGGTAATGGATCAGTTTCCAGTCCCCCTGCATGATGATTGAGCTTGGTTCCCCTCCTTGGTTGCCATAGCTGGGATAGTGCCAGTAAAGGGCACGGTCGGCCATGCTTTCTTGGTTGAGTACGGGCACAAGACTGACGCCGTCCACTTTTTGCGCTTTGGGGATGTCGATCCCGCAAAGATCAAGCAGGGTGGGGTACCAATCGATCCCGCTGGCAAGGATATCGGTTTTTGTTCCGGCCTTGGTTACTCCTGGCGCTTTTAAATAATACGGTTCGCGAATGCCACCTTCCCACTGGCGACCCTTCCCCCCTCGAAGGGGCAGATTGGAGGTGGCGTAGGCATCTCCGGAAGAAACACCTCCGTTGTCCGAGGTGAAGCAAATAATCGTATTGTCCGCTATCCCGAGCTCGTCGAGTTTTTTGAGCACGATACCCACGGATTGATCGAGGTGTTCCATCATTCCTGCATAAATCGGATTGTCCTGTGTCTGCCGTACGTTCAGACGGCGGTCAAAAAGGTAACGTGTCTCCACTTTATCCAAGCCCATCCTTTTCGCCTTTGTCCGGTATTTTTTGTAAAGGGCTTCTGTGGTCTGTATGGGGGCATGTACTGTGTAGTAGGAGAGGTAGGCAAGGAAGGGCTGGTTGTTGTCTTTTTGGGATTCTATAAAGTTGGCGGTTTCCTGACCGAGTCGAATGGTAAGCGATTCTCCCTTGGGCCCATCTGAAAGGTTGGGGTTTTGATAGGGGGAGAAAAAACCGCCCCTTGGGCCGCCAGCATCAAAGCCGCCCTTGTTGATGTCAAAGCCATGATCGGTTGGCCAGGAGCCTTTGCTTCCGAGGTGCCACTTGCCCGCGAAAAAGGTTTTGTAGCCGCCATCCCGCATCGCTTCTGCGAGGGTGATTTCGGAAGCCCGCAAATTTCTTTCGTACTCGGGCGGAAGGTGGCTGTCGTGCCGACCTTTGCTTCGATGCGCTTCGCCGGACGGGCCTCCAATGTATTGAGTTATGCCATGATTTGTGGGGTATTTGCCTGTAAGAATACTTGCCCGGGAGGGGCTGCATACCTGGCAGGTGGCATAGCCTCGGGTGAACTTCATTCCCTCATTGGCTATACGGTCGATGTTCGGGGTTTCGTAAAAAGTGGAACCCTCGTTGGTCAGGTCCCGGGCACCGAGATCGTCCACCAAAATAAACAGAACATTCGGTTGCTTGGCCAGGAGGCTAAGAGGAACAATGAGAAGTAGGATGAGGAACTTCATGAAATTAAATAGAGCAAATGATTGGTTTTAAGAAAAATTGTCGATTACAGAATTAGCATGGCATCTCCGTAGGAAAAAAAGCGGTATTCTTTGGAGATGGCTTCCGCATATAATTCCTTAAGTTTAGCTAACCCATTTGGCTTGCCGGGGTTAAGAAAGGCGGCCACAAGGCAGAGGAGAGTGGAGCCAGGAAGATGAAAATTGGTCAGCAGGTGATCGATTCCTAAAAATTCGTATGGCGGACGGATGAACAATTGCGCCTCGGTTCGGGTGGCTTCGCTTGGGGCTGGATCATTGTCTCCAAGATAGTGCTCAATGGCTCGTACGCAGGTGGTGCCGATCGCCAGTTTGTTGATCGATTGATCACGTAAAACCGCTTTGGTGGATGGAGGTAGAAAATATTCCTCCGCATGCATGGGATGATCCTCAACTCGTTCGGTCTCGATCGGACGGAAGGTTCCCAGGCCGACGGACAGAGTGAGGTCGTGAAGGCTGTGGTCATCTGCTTGCAATTGGTCGAGTAGTTCGGGCGTGAAGTGGAGACCTGCAGTAGGGGCGGCTACCGCCGTCCGTTGATCGTTCCTGGCATAGACGGTCTGATAGCGTTTCTCATCGGTGGAGTCCGCGGGTCTTCGAACGTAGGGGGGGAGGGGAAGGGAGCCGATTCGCTGGGCTAGGGAGGGTGCGTCCCTGTCCTTGTACAAATCAAAACGAACAAGATACTCGCCTGATGCTAGGCTTTCCAGTACCTCCGCACGATATTCGCCATCCAATCCAAAAGTACCTGTCTTGGAAGTTTTTCCTCCCGGTTTGAGCAGACAGCGCCAAGTCGTTTCCGGAGGGTTCGAAGGGCGGAGGAGGAGGCACTCTACGGTACCCCCGGTGGGTCGCTTCCCGGGTAGTCGCGCCTTTAGGACCGAAACGTCATTCCGGAGGATGGCAAGGTTAGGGGGAAGAAGATCAGGTAATTCGTGAAAGTGATGGTGGGCGACACTGCCTGATGCCCGATTGTAAAGGAGCAGGCGTGAGCCATCCCGCCTGTCGCTGGGTGACTGGGCGATGAGGTTGGTAGGTAGATCAAATTCCAACTCGGAAGTAAGCATAAACAATCAAAAGAAAACCATGATTAAAAGCGCATCGACAAGCGGGGGGCAATTTCCTAACTTCAAAATTTAAGCCTCAGGAAACGAATAAATTTATAACCTTTTTTAACTTAACGCCATGTCTGATTCTGCAAGTAGTGAACTCTTCCATCCGCCCAAAGCCGCGTCCAAGGGTGCATACCTCAAGGATCTCGATGAGTACAAGGAAAAGTATGACCGTAGTATTGCTGATCCAGATGGATTTTGGGGAGAAGAGGCGGATGAGTTTCACTGGTTCAAGAGGTGGGACAAGGTTCGCTCATACAACTATGACCGCCGGGAAGGCGCGATCTTCATGGAATGGTTCAGCGGGGCGAAAACCAATGTCTGCTACAACTGCGTGGACCGCCATCTGGAAAAGCGCCCGGAGAAGACAGCCATTATCTGGGAGGGTAATGAACCGGGGGAAGACACCACCATTTCATACCGCCAGTTGCACGAGCAGGTGAGCAGATTTGCAAACGTGCTCAAAGATCGGGGAGTGAAAAAAGGGGACCGAGTTTCCATTTACATGCCGATGGTTCCGGAAGCTGCCGTAGCCATGCTTGCCTGTGCGAGAATCGGGGCGGTTCATTCGGTGGTTTTCGGTGGGTTTTCCGCCGAGGCTCTGGCTGACAGGATCGTGGATTCGAGTTGCAAGACCCTGATCACCGCAAACGGTACTTTTCGGGGAGCCAAGGCCATACCCATGAAACCGAATGCCGATCAGGCTATGTCGAGTGCGGGGGAGCGAATGGGGTCATCGGTGGAGACTTGTATCGTGGTTCGCCGGGTGGCCGAGGATTCAGGGATTGCCTGTGATATGCAGGAGGGCAGGGACCTGTGGTGGGATGAGGCTATGGCTGATGCCTCCGCTGATTGTCCATGCGAGGAAATGGATGCCGAGGACCCGCTTTTCATTCTCTACACTTCCGGTTCAACTGGGCAGCCAAAGGGTGTGTTGCACACTACAGGTGGATACATGGTCTACACTGCGATCACTCACAAATACATCTTTGATTACCATGAGGATGACGTCTATTTTTGCGCTGCGGATATCGGATGGATAACGGGGCACTCTTATATCGTTTACGGACCGCTGGCCAATGGTGCCACCACAACCATGTTCGAGAGCATTCCAACCTATCCCAACCCCGACCGTTATTGGCAGGTCATCGAAAAGTGGAATGTGAACCAGTTTTACACCGCGCCTACCGCCATCCGGGCAATCGCAGCCGCTGGAGAGGAATGGCCAAGCAAGTACGATATGCCAAGCCTGCGCATTCTTGGCAGTGTTGGCGAACCGATCAATCCGGAAGCATGGAGATGGTACTACCGCAATGCAGGCAAGGAGCGTTGTCCCATCATGGACACCTGGTGGCAGACCGAAACGGGAGGAATTCTCATTACCCCATTACCAGGAGCCACCCCATTGAAGCCCGGTTCGGCAACCTTTCCGTTTTTCGGTGTCAAGCCGGTCCTGCTCGATGCCCAGTCGGGAGATCGAATCGAGGGGAACGGGGTAAGCGGAGTGCTGGCCATCGAAGAACCGTGGCCCGGCCAGATGCGCACGGTCTATGGGGACCACAAGCGATTTGAGGAGACCTATTTTGACCAGTACAAGGGATACTACTTTACCGGGGATGGATGCCGTCGGGATGAGGATGGATATTATTGGATAACCGGCCGGGTGGATGACGTGATCAACGTGTCCGGTCATCGTATGGGTACTGCCGAAGTCGAAAGCGCGCTGGTCGCGCACTCCTCGGTTGCGGAAGCTGCGGTGGTGGGATTTCCCCATGAAGTCAAGGGGGAGGGGATCTACGCCTACGTTACCCTTAACTCCGGCGTGGAATATTCGGAGGAATTGCGCGGTCAACTTAAACAGCAGGTTCGCTTGGTGATTGGGCCGATCGCCACCCCGGACGTGATTCACTGGGCTCCCTCTCTGCCCAAGACCCGTTCTGGCAAGATCATGCGCCGTATTTTGCGTAAGATCGCCACCGATGAAACCGATCAGATCGGGGATACCTCCACCCTTGCGGATCCGGCGGTTGTCGACAACCTGATCGCCAACCGGTGAATAAGATTTTAGCTTGGCGCTCGCCAAAGCGGATTCTTTGCTCCAATAAAGCATTCGGAAGATGAAGATTTATTTAAACGGAAAATATGTCGAAAAAGAGGATGCGAAGATATCCGTATTCGATCATGGTCTGCTTTACGGGGACGGGGTATTCGAGGGTATACGTCTCTACGACGGTTGCGTCTACAAACTGGAGGAACATCTCGAGCGATTGGAACATTCGGGCAAGGCAATTCTATTGGAAATGCCTATGTCTCGGGCTGAGTTTGCCGATGCGATCTGTGAAACGTGCCGGCGTAACGACTTGCAAAATGGCTACATACGACTGGTCGTGACCCGTGGACCCGGGCACCTTGGTTTGACTCCGGATGGCTGTGGCCCGCAAGGAGTGATCATCATTGCCGACAATATTCAACTTTATCCTGAGGAATTGTATCAAGACGGCTTGAAAATCATTTCCGTGCCCACGCGACGCATCAATTCTTCCGCCTTGCCACCCGCGGTCAAGAGTCTGAACTATTTGAATAACATATTAGCCAAGATAGAGGCGAAGAGGGTCGGGTTTCTGGAAGCATTGATGCTCAATGACAAGGGAGAGGTTGCCGAGTGTACCGGAGATAACGTTTTTATTATTCGAAATGGCGTGCTTTACACTCCTCCTCTGGATGCTGGTTCCTTGCGGGGCATCACCCGTGCGGCTGTTATGGAAATCGCCAAGGAGATGGGTATGGAGGTCAGGGAACAAGCCCTTACCCGTTATGATTTGTGGATTGCGGATGAATGTTTTCTTACCGGTACGGCTGCGGAAGTGATTCCATGCGTGGAGGTGGATCATCGTCCGATTGGGAATGGGAAACCTGGAGAACTTACCAAAAAATTGATTGGTTTGTTTCGGGAAAGCGTCAAAAGCGACGGGGTGCGTTTGGACGGAACGGGTTGATCACGGACGAGACAAATACTTTTCTCTTTCTCAATTGGCGCGTCATCTGCGTTGTATTTTCCGTGCGCCCAAGATATATTTTAGGAACAGGATCTTTTTGAAATTTCATGAAATGTCATCATTGTGATAGCCAAGCGACCGTTCATTTGACGCAAATTATTAATGGTCAGATGCATAAGATGGATTTATGTGAGGTTTGCGCTCAGGAAAAAGGGGTAACGAACCCGGATAATCTTTCCATTGGAAGTCTGTTGCAGGAAAACCATCCCAAAGTGGATGCCGGTACCGCTTCCATGACTTGCGAAAGTTGCGGTACCACACATCAGGATTTCAAGAAAGGAGGGCGACTGGGATGTGAAGCATGTTATCACGTTTTCCGTCCCGTACTCGAACCACTTTTGGATGGAATGCACGCGGGCATTAATCATCTGGGTAAAGTGCCATCCCGGAGTCTAAGGAAAAAAACCGTTGATGAGGAAGTCGATGTTCTGCGAATGAACTTAAAAAAAGCCGTGGAAGAGGAAAATTACGAAAAAGCCGCGGAACTTCGGGATTGCTTGAAAAAATTACAAACGAAAACCTCTTCTGCTCCCAAAGGTTAGTATGTTCCACGATTTGTTTTTTTCCAAGTCCAAGGGCAAGTCGCCCAAACCTTGTCCAATAGCTCTGAGCACTCGTGTCCGTCTGGCAAGAAACTTGAGCGAGTTTCCTTTTCCCGGACGAGCTCAGTCCGGTCAGAAAAAAGCAGTGCTTTCCAAATGCATGGAGGCGCTTGAAAAAGTGCATCCCTTGCAATCCTGCACTTCGGTTGAATTGGATGAGCTAAGTGAATTGGATCGTCAAATATTGGTAGAGAGGCATTTGATAAGTCTCGAACTCTCTCAATCGGACGAATCAGGCGGAGTGGTTCTTTCCAACGATCATTCCTGCAGCGTAATGGTCAACGAGGAGGACCATCTGCGCATACAGGTGCTGGGAAACGGATTGGATTTCAAGAAAGTATGGAAGTTAGCGGATGAGTTGGACAGTGGAATCGAGTCCACGCTGGACTACGCCTTCGATTCTCAATTAGGATTCCTTACCGCCTGTCCTACGAATTTAGGCACCGGCATGCGGGCATCGGTGATGATGCATCTCCCTGGATTGGTGATGTCGAAAAACATGGACAAGGTTATCAACGCGGTCAATCACCTGGGTATCGCGGTTCGGGGACTTTTTGGGGAGGGTTCCGATGCTAGCGGCAGTATCTTTCAAATCTCGAATCAACAAACTCTTGGCGAGTCGGAACCTGCAATCATCGAACGATTACAAACTACTTTGGAAAATATCGTGCATCAGGAAAGAATGGCCCGCGAAAAGCTGATGGAAGATGACGGAATGCGACTCATCGATAAAATAAGCCGTGCTGCCGGATGCTTGAAAACGTGCTATCTCATACAAAGTTCCGAAGCGATGGATCATCTTTCCTTGATTCGTCTGGCCGCGGACTTTGGGTATTTGCCCGAGAAATTCCGTGCCTTGGCGGATAGGATGTTCATCGAAGTTCAGCCCGGTCACGTCCAGCTCTCTGCCGGTCAACCCATTGAACCGGGGGAACGCGATCGGTTGCGGGCGACCACGTTGCGCAAGGAATTTGTTCGTATGCCACAACTCAATCTGGATGCTCAGGTTGACTAACCATTTATAACCACTATTCTTAAGTTATGTCCGAACCAATGAGCAACTTCACACCGAGAGCCCAGCAAGTCCTTGCACTGGCGCGCAAGGAGGCAGACCGTTTTCATCACAACTATATCGGTACCGAGCACTTGTTGCTCGGATTGATCAATCTTGGTCAAGGGGTGGCGGTTAACGTTCTTCAGAAAATGGGTTTGGATCTGGATACGGTTCGCCAAGCAGTTGACGAGCAGGTAGGCTTGGGACCGGAAGCAAAACCCTCGGGTAATATTCCGTACACGCCCCGTGTCAAAAAAGTTCTGGCTCTTGCCGGAAAGGAAGCGAAGTCTCTCAATCATAGTTACGTCGGAACCGAGCACATTCTTCTCGGGTTACTGAGAGAAGGCGAAGGAGTTGCCGCCCGAGTTCTCAAGTCTCTCGACATTGACGTCGATCGTTGTAGAAACGAAATTCTTTCCGAGCTTGATCCAAACTTCGCATCCAGTGAGGAGAAGGAATCGTCGATTGTCGGAGGTGAATCTGAAGAGCCTGAAGAGAGAGGGAAAGACGTCAAGACGCCCGCCCTAAAGGCGTTTGGTCGTGATCTCACTGAACTTGCAAGGAAAGGTGAACTGGACCCAGTGGTCGGCAGGGCTTCCGAAATAAGGCGTGTCACTCAAGTTCTTTGCCGAAGGACCAAGAACAACCCGGTTCTGATCGGAGAAGCCGGTGTGGGCAAGACTGCGATTGTGGAAGGTCTAGCCCAACAAATCGCAGGCGGGTTGGTTCCCGAGAACTTGATCGACAAGAAAGTCGTCACTCTCGATCTTGCCCTCATGGTTGCCGGTACTAAGTATCGAGGTCAATTCGAGGAACGGATCAAGGCGGTGATGGATGAGTTGCGCAAATCCAAGAACATCATCATTTTCATCGATGAATTGCATACCATTGTGGGAGCCGGAGCCGCCGAGGGTGCGATGGATGCCTCAAATATTTTCAAACCTGCCCTGAGTCGTGGGGAACTCCAGTGTATCGGGGCTACGACTCTTGCGGAGTATCGGAAGTACATTGAAAAGGATTCCGCCCTTGACCGTAGGTTCCAGTCCGTCAAAGTCGACGCCCCATCGATTGAGGACACCGTAAAGATTCTCCAAGGTATAAGATCGAAGTACGAAGATCATCACAACGTATCCTACACTGACAAAGCCCTGGAAGCCGCCGCCAAGTTGACCGATCGTTACGTCACTGGAAAATTCCTGCCTGACAAGGCAATTGATGCGATTGACGAAGCAGGGGCTCGTTCGCGGATGGAATCGATGAAGAGACCTCAGGAAATCGAGGACTTGTCCGATGAAATCAAGGAGATTTGCGCGATAAAGGAAAGTGCGATTTCGGATCAGAATTTTGAGGAAGCGGCTGAAGCCAGAGATAAGGAAAAGAAACTTCGGGCGAAGCGTGAACGCGTATTGGAAACCTGGAAAAAGAACAGGGAACAGAACCGGGCGGAAGTCAATGAAGACGACATGTTGCAGGTTGTGGCTGACTGGACAGGGATACCTCTTAATCGCATGGAATCGAAGGAAAGCAAGAAACTACTCAAGCTCGAGGATGAATTGCGCGAACAGGTTGTCGGGCAGGACTTTGCCACTCAGGTAGTGGCAAAAGCCTTGCGTCGTTCAAGGGCGGACCTCAAGGATCCCAAGCGACCCATCGGTTCATTCATGTTTCTTGGACCAACTGGAGTCGGCAAAACCCATTTGGCCAAGGTTTTATCCGAAAGAATCTTCGGAGATCAGGAGTCCTTGATTCAAATAGACATGTCCGAATACATGGAAAAACATGCGGTTTCCAGAATGATAGGATCGCCCCCCGGATATGTCGGACATGACGAGGGTGGGCAGCTAACCGAGGCCATCCGAAGGAAACCCTATTCCGTTATCCTTTTCGATGAAATCGAGAAAGCTCATCCTGACGTTGCTCAAATTCTATTGCAGATTCTTGAAGACGGCAGATTGACGGATAGCCTTGGGCGGAAAGTCGATTTCAGAAACACCATACTCATAATGACATCGAACGTCGGGGCCGAGATATTGCAAAGGAACACCTCTCTGGGGTTTTCGGTTGGAGATGCCGAACAGGACTTTGAAAAGATCAAGGACAAGATCATGGACGAGGCGAAAAAGGTTTTTAAGCCCGAATTCCTCAATCGGTTGACGGAGATTGTCATTTTCAGGCAATTGCTAAAGGAGCACATGGGTTCCATCGTTGATCTGGAATTGGAAAAGGTTTCCGAGCGATTGAAGGAAAGAAAGTTGAAATTGGAAGTTTCCGATGAAGCCAAAGAGTTCCTTATCGAGCACGGATATGACAACAAACTGGGGGCCCGTCCTTTGCGTAGGGCGGTTGAAAAGTACCTTGAGGACAATCTGGCCGAGGCTCTGCTTGCCGGAGATTTGCGCAAAACCTCTCCAATACAGGTTCTCGTTCATGAAGATGAAGAGATTGGTCTTCGCTTTGAACAGATGAAGAAAGGCAAAAATAAAGTCAGCCTTTCCTCGACCAAGAAAGAAGACAAGGACTCCTGATTATTTGTTCTTTCGCTTCCTTTTGAGGCATCCGATCCTAATCGGCTCGCCAAATTCTCTGTTTTTATATTGAATGGAATGTTTTATCTAAAATGGAAAGAACCTTGATACTCCTGAAACCCGATTGTTTGCAAAAGCAGGTGGTTGGAAAAGTTATCTCACGCCTTGAAGAAAAGAATTATTCTATCGTGGCTACGCGCATGATCCAACTGGACGACTCGTTACTTCAAGAGCATTACGCCCATGTGTCCGATTTGCCTTTTTTTCCGGAAATCGCAGCTTTCATGAGTTCACGGCCGGTAATTGCGATGATTCTGGAAGGCGAAAACGTCGTCCAAGGGGTTCGTGATCTTCTTGGGCCAACCGATTCCACCGTAGCTCCAAAGGGTACGATTCGTGGAGATCTTGGTACTGATCGAATGCGTAATGTCGTGCATGCGTCCGACAGTTCGGAAAACGCCAAGATTGAAATCGGACGGTTCTTCTCCGATCAACTGCAAACGGTATAAGCATATTCCACTTTGCGGTTGATTTGGTCGTCGTTGACCGTTCAAGTCTTTTGAAGCAAGCAGACGGCGTGGGCTGAAATGCCTTCCTCTCTACCAATGGAGCCGATTCCCTCGTGAGTAGTGGCCTTTAGACCTATGCAGTTTTCCTCAACTTTCAATATTGAGGAAAGATTCGATCGTATGGCGGGCAGGAAAGGTCCGAGCTTGGGTCGCTGAGCGATCAGGGTTAGATCAACGTTTGCAGGTTGGTATCCGCGCTCATGGCAAAGAGTGACTACTTTTTTGAGAATGATTGAAGAATCGAGGCCTTCGTTTTGGGGTTCGTCATCGGGAAACAGTTGTCCGATATCTGGTAGAGCCAGTGCTCCAAGCATTGCATCCGCGAGCGCATGAATCAGGCAGTCGGCATCCGAATGTCCAAGCAGTCCCAGACGATGAGGGACTTGCACCCCTCCGAGAATTAACTGTCGATTTTCAACCAGGCGGTGCAGGTCAAAACCATGTCCGATTCGAAAAGTTGGAACATTCATGATTGAAGTAGAAATTTAGCATATGCAAAATCATCCGGAGTTGTGATTTTTGGGTTTGGGTAATCTGGACTGAGAAAACCGATTTTATAACCAATGAGCTCTATGGCTTCCATGTCGTCAGTCACTATTCTACCTATTTCTTCCGCCCGGATCAATCCATCAATAAGCCATTCTCTGGGAGCTCCTTGAGGTGTTTCCATTTTCCATAAATTTGAACGATCCAAGGTTCGGGTTGTCGCTGGGGCTAATGGATTCTCGATCCATTCGTTTCTCGATCTCAAGGTATCGGTAAGTGGACGGGCAA
Organism: Opitutales bacterium; assembly: GCA_038152055.1. GTDB lineage: Bacteria > Verrucomicrobiota > Verrucomicrobiia > Opitutales > Seribacteraceae > Chordibacter. The sequence continues at coordinate 14,800 of JAYOWQ010000015.1, forward strand.
CCGATACGGCCCGGTCCTTGCGCACTTCATCGGCCAGAAGGGAAATTGTATATGGGCGGATGAACGGTCGGGCGCAGTCATGAATGAGTACATGGGTTACTTCGATAGGAAAAGCGAGCAAACCGGACTTGACCGAATCTTTCCGGTCCTTTCCTCCCGTGACCCAATCAACCAAAGGAGCTTTTGCCGGAGCAGAGCAAGCCATTTCCTCGTTCCATGATTTTTGAAGTAGGGCAAGTTGATTGGTATTGTTGTAGGTAATGACGTATCTTTGGATTTCTGGAACCTGAAAAAATGAACGCACCGACAGCCCGAATGCATGGTTGTCACCGATGGGATGAAGAAGTTTATCCCTGATTTCCCCTTTCATGCGGGTGCCGCTCCCAGCGGCCAGAAGCAAGGCTCCAATCATGAAGTTGTCGAATTGAGTTCCTCAATGATTCGATTCAGTGCCATGCCTGGATCAGGTGCCTCGAGGATCGGACGACCGATTACGAGAAAATCAGTTCCAGCATTCTTGGCCTGACTCGGTGTCATGATGCGCTTTTGATCACCGGTTTCACTATCGTTCGGACGGATGCCCGGAGTGACCAAGGTTGTGGATTGTGGAAGGGAATTTCGCAGGCTAGGAAGTTCGAGGGGGGAGCAGACAATACCCCCAATTCCTTGGCTGGTTGCCATCGTTGCCAGACGGAGGACTTGATCCTCGACCGTGCCCGTTACTCCCGTTGCTTTCAATCCATCCTGATTGGTCGAAGTAAGAACGGTCACTCCCAGAAGGGTGACTTCTGGCATTTGTTGATTGGCAAACTCCGCGCACTTGGCCAGAGCCTCTGGACCGGCGCATGCATGAACCGTTATCATTTTGACTGGGAGTTCGGATAGGCTTTCCAGGGCCTTAACCATGGTGTTGGGTATGTCATGAAGCTTGAGGTCGAGAAATATATTCTTTTCCGAATCCGCAAGTTCACGAATCAGAGAGATTCCGTCACGCAGGAAACTTTGAAGACCGACCTTTACCCAGCTCAGTCGTGATCCGGTTTTTTTCAGAAGGCTGTGAATTTGCTTACGATCTTCCAAGTCGAGAGCGAGAATGATTTCGGGAGATGAGGAGTTCATTATTAAAATTCATCATGCTGGGCTAGGGAATCGAGCCAATTCAATTCTTGTATCGCTCCGAATTCTTTTGCCCGGTAATGTGAGGTATTGAAATGAAACAACGAATTCTTCGCAAGTTATCCAATGCCGTGGAAGTCTTTGCTCCTGCAAAGATTAATCTTTTTCTGACGGTTACCGGACTACGATCGGATGGTTTTCACGACCTTTGTACGGTTATGGTAAAAATGTCCATCGGCGATCACGTTTTCATTAGGAGGTTGAATGAATCCAATCGAATAATAATAAGATGTCCTGGTTTTGAGGAATTGGAGAATTCGGAAAACCTAGTCCATGTCGCAGTCCGCAAATGGTTGGTTGCTAGCGGTCAGGATTTTGGAGTTGAGATCTTGCTTAAGAAGGATTTACCCCCGATGTCCGGACTCGGAGGAGGAAGTTCAGATGCCGCATGCGCTTTGATCGGAATGAATGAATTGGCCGAGGAAAAACTTCCAATCGATACCCTGATGAACTTGGCACGGGAAACCGGATCGGATTGTCCTGCATTTTTGATTAGGGGACCTTGCTTTGCAGAGGGTAGGGGAGAGATCGTTCGACCGCTCGAATGCACGCCAAGTAAAAGTCTAATGGGAAAAAAAGTTTTTCTTTTTCGACCGGAAATTGGACTGAGCACGGCCGAAATTTATCGCCAGTTCTCCGGGAAATTCGAGTTCTCTTCAAAAAAATGGTCGATGAAGAGAGTGGCGTCTTGGAAGAGCGGAGATTTGCATATCGATGAATTCTTGCACAACGATTTGGAGAAAGCCGTGTTTGCGAGGCACCGTTACTTCAATCCTCTGTTCGAAATAATGGAAAAGCGATTCGGATTGAATCCACGAATGTCTGGAAGCGGATCCTGCTCTTTCGCTCTCATTCCCGATGAATTTGACGATATGAAAGAGGTGAAGGAGGAAATTCGCCGGGCCTGGGGAGAAAACGCCTGGATGAGATCTGGGGAATTAATCGATTAACCAGAGGTGGTTTGAGTGCAGAATTTGTTTTCCCTTTGGCCCAATAAAGGACATAATCCTACCTTGATCATTTTTCGGTCATGATTGATGACACTCCTAACAGGCGCGAGCTCATGCTTTTCGGGATTCCTGCGTCTCCCGGAATTGCTCATGGGCCGGTTTTTCGCTTCCTTCACGATGAAGTGAAAGTCGCTTCCTACCAAGTTGAGGAATCCGACCAGGAAGAAGAGATCAACCGTTTCCTTGAGGCCTTGGAAATGACCAAGTCGGAAATTCGCGAAATCCGAGAGGACGTTGCCAGGAACCTTGGAGAAAAGGAAGCGGGCATTTTCGACGCCCATATGCTGGTGCTTGAGGATCGAGCTTTGATCGAAGACGTGAAGAAGGATATCAAGGAATCTGGGGAAAACGTAGAAAAGTGCGTGCACCGGGTGACTCAAAAATATCTGGCTTTCTTCGATCGCTTGGAAGACAGGTATTTGAGGGAACGGGCAGTTGATTTGCGTGATATCTCAAGACGGTTGCAGCGATGCCTTTCAGGTACGACCGCATCCGGGACCGCGTTTTTGGATGAACCCATGGTTTTGGTTTCGGAAGACCTTACGCCATCGGACACGGCAGCATTGGATCGTTCCAAAATTCTTGGTATTGCAACGGATCTTGGCGGGCAGACCAGTCATGCGGTCATTATGGCTCGGGCCAGCGGAGTGCCTGCCGTTGTGGGTCTTCGTGGACTTACTGAAAAATTGCAAGGAGGAGAAGAGCTGCTCATTGATGGATTTGAGGGCGTTGCCATTATCAATCCCAGTGAATCCACGCTATTTCGGTACGGAAAAGTGGACGTGCAGCGTCGTAAACTCAACAATCTTGTCAGTGAGGAATCGAGCCTGCCTGCGCAGACTTCGGATGGTAAATCCCTGAAGGTGTGGGCCAATGCCGACACGCCCGAAGAGGTTGTCAGATCGATTGATCTCGGTTGCAGAGGTGTGGGCTTGTACCGCACGGAATCTCTTTTTCTTCGAACCAATTCCCTCCCTTCCGAGGATGATCAGTATCGCGAGTATCTCAACATGGTTCAGGCCTGTGGGAATTTGCCTCTTACAATTCGCACGCTCGATCTTGGAGGAGACAAGCTACTCGACGGCTGGAACCAGGGAAAGGAAGCAAATCCATTTATGGGATTTCGTGCGATTCGTTACTGCTTGAGTAACCCAAACGTTTTCCTTGTTCAACTAAGAGCCATCCTCCGAGCGAGTTGTCATGGGAAAGTGCGTATCCTGCTCCCAATGATTTCCGGAATTGGAGAAGTGGTGCGAACGAAGGAATTCCTGTCTCAGGCAATGAATGAGCTGGACAAGCGAGGAGAAAAGTACGATCAAGCCGTTGAGATCGGTTGCATGATCGAAACTCCAGCCGCAGTCGCAATTTCCGACTTGCTCGCCGAAGAAGTTGATTTTTTTAGTGTCGGAACCAATGATCTGGTGCAGTACCTTCTAGCGGTCGATCGGGTAAATAATGAAATTGCCTTTCTCTATGAACCTCACCATCCCGCTGTCCTACGATCTCTCAAGCAGGTGGCAGCGGTCGCCAAAGAGAAAAATCTTCCCGTTACCGTCTGTGGAGAAATTGCCGGGGATCCTCATTTTCTCCCGCTACTAATTGGTTTGGGGTTCGATTCTTTTAGCGCATCCGCCGGCAAAATCGCAGAGATGAAATTCTTTGCCCGTAGGTTTGACTTGAATGACGTTAAAGTAATCATCAAAAATGCCGAGGCCAAGTCCAGGCCTTCTGAAATTAAGGAACTGATCAAGGAGTTTTACGAAGCTCGGGTATCCGAGGTATCCAAGTCAGTATAGTCGTAACGCGGAACTGCCGTTCTATTCGTCCTGAAATTTGGAGGAAAAGAGTTCTCTCATTTGGGATTCCAGATCGGGAGCGTCTTTCTGTGAACATTCAAAAGTCAGTTCGGATCCACGGGCCGCAGCAAGCATCATGATACCCATTATGCTTTTTGCGTTTACACGCTCCCCATCCTTCTTGGTCACCCAAACCTCGTCCGCAAAATGAGATGCCACGCGAACGATCATGGCAGCTGGACGGGCATGCACGCCCATTTTGTTTGATACTTCAAGGGTGAAGGTATGGATGTTTTCTGAAGAATTGTCCGGCACTTCCTAGATTTAGATCGTTCAAGTCAGAAAAGACAAAGAAAAAGTTCGCGAAATCCAAAGCACCGTGGCGGATGCGATTGCCGCAAGCAAATCATCGATCATTACCCCCCAGCCGCCAGATAATTTTTGAGCCGATCGAATAATGGATGGCTTGGTTACGTCAAAGACCCGGAAGAGCGCAAACCCAACCATTAACCAAAGCCAGGTTTCGTAAGTGACGGGTTCTCGCCAAAGTTCGGACAAAGGAAGATATACGATTGGAATGACGCAAAATTCATCCCAGATCACTTCTCCTGGATCATTCCTTTCGAGTAGGATTTCAGCTCTTGTACACAAGGGAATACCGAAAATGATCAAAGGGAGGCATCCAATGGCCATGCTTGTCGGCGACCATCCGATGCCCAAAACCAGAAAGGCGTAAACCAGGACACCGGCAAGTGAACCCATCGTTCCCGGAGCAGGCAGATTTTTACCGATCGGACCAAGGGTAGCCAAAAAGATAACCCAGTGGTTCATAAGGTGTCAGTTATCATTTTCAAGAAATACCTTCCAGTATTTTGCCAGATAGGTGATTCCCGAGAAAACTGTCAGCAAACATGCGATTAGTAGAGTGGAGTTAGCCATCTGTCCGAGAATTGAAATCCATCTGTCCGCATCTTCGTAACTTTGCGCTCCGGTAAAATCATTTACTATGGCTCCTTTTGCCAGAAACATACAAATTGCGGCAATTTGCATGACGGTCTTTACCTTGCCGGCTTTCTCCGCAGCCAAGGTTTTTCCCTGAGCAGCGGCGACCAGTCGTAAACCGGTGATCAGAAATTCGCGTGAAAGAATGAGAAGTATGGGAAACAAAGCCCACAAACCAATTATTCCCAGAGCGAGCAAGCTGACGAAAGTTCCCATAGTGAATATTTTGTCGACCAATGCATCCATGAATTTTCCAAAATCCGAAACCTGACCGAGCCGACGAGCGAGCCAACCGTCCAACCAGTCCGTAATGGCTCCGAACAAAAACAGGACCAATGCCGTCGTCCAACCCCAAGTGATCACTTTTCCACTCCAAGGGTGGAGCAGCGCGACTACTACGACCATCAGCGGAATTCTGGAGAGGGTAAGCAAATTAGGGAGATTCATGCCATAGGGAAAATCGCTCTTTAGAACTTTCCGCCGGGAATGGCAACTACAACCCAAGTTTTCCTTGGTTGTCGACTTTGCCGAAGTTTATGCCTAAAGATCGAATCCATGGCTATCGCACTGTATCCCGGTACGTTCGATCCCGTGACTTACGGGCATCTTGACGTTCTGACTCGAGCTTCACGTTTGTTTGATCGGGTCATTGTGGCTGTAGCTTGCGGAAACTCGGCTAAACGGACGCTGTTTTCACCCGAAGAGCGTTTGCTGCTGGTGGAGGAGAACCTTCGATCTTTTGCAAACGTGGAAGTGGAACTGTTCGATGGTTTGCTGGTCGATCATGCCAAGAGCAAGGGAGCCACTGTGCTGGTGCGTGGGTTACGCGTGGTATCGGACTTCGAGTATGAATTCCAAATGGCACAGATGAACCGCCATCTCGATTCGAGTCTCGAAACCATCTTTCTCATGCCAAGTCAAAAGTATTTCTTTACCAGTTCACAGCTTGTCAAACAGGTCCATCACCATGGAGATAGAGAGACGGGACTGGTTCCCGAAAACGTTCGTTTGGCTCTGCAGGAGAGATCCGCTCTGAAAAAAGATCTTATGGAGGAAAAGGAGTGAACGAAAGGAAACGCTCGATCTTCGGGGTTGTTTTTCTGACCATCTTTCTGGATATGGTCGGGTTTTCGGTAATATTTCCATTGTTTCCCGCCATGCTCGACCATTATCTTTTTCTCGAAGAAAGCATGGGTGGAGGAATTCTTTCGAAATTTGTCCTCTGGGTCGGAGAATTCGGACATGAAGGCATGCTTGGCAATCCTGATTTCCGCTTGCAAACCGTAATTTTCGGAGGGATTCTGGGCTCTCTTTACGCGGTATTGCAATTTTTCTTCGCCCCGGTTTGGGGAGGATTGTCCGATCGTTTCGGACGAAGACCAGTCCTGCTCTTTACCTTGATGGGCACCGCCTTGGGGTACTTTCTTTGGATTATGGCGGGCGATTTTTGGATTTTGCTGATTTCCCGAGTCATCGGAGGAATGGCGGGTGGCAATCTTTCCGTTGCCACTGCTGCGATTGCCGACGTGACCAGTAGGGAGAAACGCTCAAAGGGCATGGCCTTGGTTGGAATTGCCTTTGGACTCGGTTTCGTGCTTGGGCCTGCACTTGGTGGTTTGTGTTCCCAATTTGACTGGTCCGGTTCGGAGCTTTCCTCTTTTGGATTGCATCCCTTTTCGGCTGCAGCAGCCCTTAGCTTTTGTCTGGCCCTGATCAATCTGATCTGGCTTGCCTGGGGGTTTGCCGAAACCCTTCCCAAGGAAAAGAGGCGACAATTCAGTAGTTTCCTTCCCGCGATTCTCAAAATGAGCGAGGTTACCAGTCCGCAGGCTCGACGTACTTGCCTAACTTACTTGCTTTACATGATATCATTCTCCGGAATGGAATTCACCTTGACTTTTTTGGCGGTCGAAAGATTTTCATTTTCTCCTAAGGAACTGGGGCAGATGTTTTTGCTGATCGGAGGTACCCTCATTCTTGTTCAGGGCGTGGTCGTTCGTCGCTTTGTAAATCAGGTCGGCGAAAGAGCCTTGGCTCACGCAGGCATCATTATCGGATTTGTTGCTTTTCTTGTAATTTCACATTGTCACTCCCTGCCTTGGTTTTATCTCGGTTTGTTTCTTATGTCCTCGGGGGTTGCCCTGATAAGTCCAACCTTGACGGCTTTGACTTCGCTTTGTTCAACGGAGGCGGATCAGGGAATAAATCTGGGTATCTTTCGTTCATGCGGCTCAATCGCTCGTTCTTTCGGTCCATTGGCGGCTGGGATGATTTATTTTACATGCGGTTCGGAAAAAGCCTATCTCATCGGGGCAATTTGGTTGATTTTTCCGGCAGTCGTTTTACTGGGAGTCCGGCGGGTCGAAGCAAACAAAGGCGTTTCTCCAGCTCTTTAGGTTTCTTTTCACTCGCCAATTTTCTCTTTTTTGCTAATAGTAATCAGTCTGAAACTTAGAACTGAACACATACACAGCCTGAATGAATACTGAAGTTGTCGATCAATTGGTCGAAAAAGACCCATCCTTGGAATCCTCGCGTCCGATCCTCGAATCCATGAACCCGGGGACCTACTGCATCCATCGTAGTTGGGGGTTCGGCAAAATTTCAGGTTTTGATTCTGATCGTGGCATGATCCTGATTGATTTTGAAGAGGAAGATCGCACCAGTCATGCGATGGATCCTGTATTTTGCATAGAGAAACTGGAACTTCTTCCGGAAGACCATATTCTTTCTCAGCATAGAAATGATCCCGATGAAATTGAAAAACTTGCCAAGAAAGAGCCTGCAGAACTGATAATAAAAATTTTGGAACGAGGTAATGACGGATGCGTGAATGCTCGCGACATTGAGAAAACCTTGGGATATTTGTTCGGAGCATCCAAGGCCAGACGTTGGTGGGCAGCTACAAAGAAGGTTTTGATCAAGGATCCAAGAATTGCAGTTCCTAACAAGAAGAACGAACCCTATGTCCTACGCGACGAACCTGTTAAACCGGAACAGGAGATTCTGCATGATTTCTTTGAGGAGAAGCGCTCCTACGAAAAAATAGCGCTCGCTGAAAAACTTTTTGACTTGGCCTCGGAAAAAGAAGATTTGCAGGCGGATTTGCCACAAGTCCTTCATGATCTTACCCTTGCCATTCTTGAAGCGAAAAATCTAAGTCAGGCCGATCGTTTGTATGGTATTTGGGTACGAAATAATTTGGCCCGTGACGTCGAGGAGGACGTCGAGAAACTCGAACCCACTTCTGCATCAATTCTCCAGGAATGTGAGGAAGATCTTGCTGGTCTCGCCGATTTGATGCCGGCAAAATTTCATGGTAGATTCTTGGATTTAGTTGCTCGGACCTACCCTGATAATTGGAAAAAAATTGTACTGCAGCTCTTGCAAAACACCATGGTGAAGTTTTCCGGCGAGTGCGCCCATTTCCTTATCGACAGAGGGGAGTCGAAACTTCTTGTTTCTTCCTTGAACTCGTGGTTGGATGAACAAGCTCTCAAGGCTCCCGTGTTGTTATGGGTTCTGAAGTTTAGAAAACTGTCCAAATTTCAGGATTTGATTGGCAAAATGATCAACCCTCGCTTGCTGACCGCGGTTTTTTCGGCCATCGATTACGAGTCCTTGAAGAATGCCACTAGCCGCAGAATTCCTCTTGCCGAAGTGCTTTCAGATGATCGCGAGTTGCTCCCTGATATTTTGGAAAAGGGAACCGAGGAAAACGCCAAGGATCTTGCACAGGCACTTTTACTTAATCCAGGATTTGAGGATTTGACGAAGCGTTCCTTGCTCGCTCGTTTCATTAAGAAATTTCCGAATATTCAGAAGATGATCGACGGTGAGTCCATTCCGGATTCCTCTGCTTCAGTAGGTTCTTCCATTGAAGACACGCTTATAGTCTCCAAGGAAAGTTATGAGCGCAAACTTAAGGATCTCGAGGTGCTTACCAAAGAAAAAATCCCCGAAAATTCGATTGCTATTGAGAAAGCGAGAGAGCACGGGGATTTGAAGGAAAACGCCGAGTATCACATGGCCAAAGACGATCAAAAGGTCCTTCTCGCCAGACAGGCTGAACTACAGGGTGATTTAATGCGTGCCAAACCATCCGACTTTAGCGAAGCTCCCTCCGATTCGATCGGAATCGGTTCCATTGTCCGGCTCAAGGACACCTTGTCCGGTGACTCGATTCAGTACACCATTCTGGGTGCATGGGACAGTGATCCTGATAATAACGTGCTTTCCTACCTGACTCCTGTCGGTCAAAGCATTCTCGGGAAAAAGGTTGGAGAAGATGTGCAGATTGACGTCGAAGGGAACACCCAGTCGCTCGTCATCGAAGAGGTGAACCGTTGGGTCGACCAAGTTTAACTCTTTTCTTCCTCTCGGGAGGTGGTTGCGATTTTCTGTTTTCCACCCATCTTTTGAACTCTTGTTCGAAACGTAAGCATTGGATATACCCTTTGCCCTTGTGATTCGGTCTAACCCTTTTTTGTACGGGTGAGATGAGAATTACCGAAATCCTTCAGGTTCTTTCCGATTGCACTCGTTTGCGAATGTTACGCCTGCTTGGAAGGGAAGAACTTTCCGTAGCGGAATTGCAGGAAATTCTCGAAATGGGTCAATCCCGCATTTCCTCGCACCTCGGCCTTTTGAGAAGAAATGGTCTGGTAGTGGATCGTAAGGATGGAAAACGCACTTACTATGCCTTGCAGATTGACCCTTCTCCAAAATATGAATTCGTTCGTTTAGCCCTGTCCGAGGAATCCGATGAGGATTTTTGGCAAAGCGATCAATCAGCCCTTTCGAGAATAGTCGATCGCAGAAGACAGGAGTCGGAACGTTACTTCGAGGAAGTGGCTGAACGCCTCGGAAAAAATTACGTTCCCGGAAGGACTTGGGAGGCTATCGGTCACTTTCTTTTTCGACTCGTGCCTTCCATCACCATAGTTGATCTGGGGGCTGGAGAGGGGATGATATCCCAACTTCTGGCTGACCGGGCGAAAAAAGTAATCTGTGTGGACAGTTCCAAAAGTATGGTGCGTCTTGGCACTGATTTGGCGCGGCGCAAGGGGCTTGCCAACTTGGAATACAAGCTGGGAGACATTGAAAACGTTCCACTGCCCGCAAGGAGCGTGGATCTAGCTTTGATGAGTCAATCCCTTCATCATGCCCATCGTCCTGAAGTTGCCTTGGAGGAGGCGTTTAGAATTCTAAGACCGGGTGGCCAGTTGATTGTGATTGATTTAAAGAAACATCAATTTGAGAAAGCCCGTGAACTTTATGGAGATCAATGGATGGGGTTCGGAGAGAACGAACTTTTTAGGATCATTGGAGATGCTGGATTCCGTTCCATAAAAGTGGAAGTGGTGGCAAAGGAAAAAAAGAAACCTTTCTTCGAAACTTTGCTGGCAACGGCTGAAAGAAGTTGAGTCCTTTATTCGCTACCTTCCCAAGGGATGGATAGCTTATCGAGCGCTTTCCTTATCTCCTTAATGTTCGTGAGCGGTTTTTCGCATGAAAAATCTCGACAAAGAAAAAAAGTTGGTTCGCTTGATAAGTCAAAATTCACCAAATGAGGAGCTATATCAAGGAGTGGAGAGTTTTCAATTTCTGAGGGAAGGTAGAGAAGGGTCTTGAATGGAAGAAACCTTGCATGAACCTCCTTAATGATTTCAGACGAAGAGAAATTACCTTGATTACCTGTAATTACGATTTCCTCCGGTGGATGGAGAACGAAGGCAAGGGCATTGAGGAGATTTTCGGCACCGGCGGGGTTCGATGATATGAATCCTGAAAATGCGACAAAGGTACGGGTTAAGCAATCTAGGTATTTTTCATCCCCTGAGATTTTCCATACTCGGGCTAGGTTCATGGCCATGACTGAATTACCTGAGGGAATTGCACCATCGTAGATTTCCTTCGGACGGGTGAGAAGTGGTTCACCATCATTTGCAGTCAGAAAGAATCCACCGATTTCGGGATCCTCGAAATGAATGCGGGTAAGATCGAGAAGTGCAATCGCTTGTTCGAGGTAGTGTGGGTTAAGGCAGGATTCGTAGAGATCGAGCAGTCCTTGAGTGAGAAAAGCGTAATCATCCAAATGTCCTGGCATGCCCGCCCTTCCCATGCTCCAGCGCTTGTACAGCCTACCATTGGTTTGGCGTAGTTCTGCCAGACAGAAGTCGGCGGCCTTTCGGGCACGAGCGGTATACGATGAATTGGCGAAAGCCTGCCCGGCGCGCGCAAAGGCGGAAATCATCAAGCCATTCCAATCCGTGAGAACCTTGTCGTCCAGTTGTGGACGTAATCTTCTTTCTCTGGTTGCGAAAAGTTTTTTTCGGATGGATTCTAGAACAAGTATGATTTCACGATTTTTCTTGTCCGAGATATCCTTTTTCTTTGTGAGTCTTCGTCCGAGGTGCGGAATATTCATTCCATTTTTTTCTCCGGTTGCTTCATCGAAATAATTTCCGAATTGCTCGCAATGAAAGAACCGTGAAAAAATTTCTGCATCCTCCGGTCCAAGGATTGAGGTAAGTTGGTCTACCGTCCAAAGGTAGAATTTTCCTTCCTCTCCTTCGCTGTCCGCATCTTCGGCCGAGTAAAACCCTCCATTGGGGGATGATAGATCACGATTTACGTATTCCAGCGTGTTTTCACAGACCTCCTTGAAAAACGGGTCTTGGGTGACTTGGTAGGTTTCCATACTGGCAATGGCAAACAATGCCTGATCGTAAAGCATCTTCTCAAAATGAGGGAGTAACCATTCCCGGTCGGTCGAGTAACGATGTATGCCCCATCCAATCTGGTCGTAAGTGCCGCCCAGACGAATCTGGGAAAGAGTATGAGTGACCATATTCAATGCATCTTCGGATCCTGTTCTTGCATGATAGCGCAGAAGAAAAGACAAAGCATGAGGAGACGGAAACTTTGGGCGCTTCCCGAAACCTCCATATTGCTTGTCATAGGATTCGTACAACTTATCCATGCATCGATCAAGATGAGTGGCGTTTAAATCGCCCCCCGTTTTACTCGCTTGCGCATGCTCGAGGTTTTCAATGATTACCCTTCCGATGTCATTTACTTTCGCCCTGTCTTCTCGCCACACTCTTGCAAAGTGCGGAAGCATATCCAGTAAGGAGGACTTTGGGAAATACGTCCCCGCAAAGAATGGAATCTTTTGCGGGGACATGATGACGGTCATGGGCCATCCACCAC
>JAYOWQ010000015.1:27008-32642 GCA_038152055.1 Opitutales bacterium
CCCGTCATCATTTGCGTGACGGACATGTATACGTTGTCGATGTCCGGTCGTTCCTCCCGATCGACTTTTATACAAACGTAGTCAGCATCGAGCAAACGAGCGACCTCTTCGTCTTCAAAGCATTCCCTTTCCATCACGTGACACCAATGACAGGTAGTATATCCGATCGAGAGGAAAATAGGCTTGTTCTCTTTGACCGCCAATTTGATGGCTTCCTCTCCCCAAGGATGCCAATCTATTGGATTAGGAGCGTGCTGAAGCAAGTAGGGACTGCTCTCAAAAATCAAACGGTTGTATTCTGGCCCTCCATCATCAGGGAGTCGTGCGATTTCTTCCGGGGTTGGCAAGGATGGGCGCATGTACTGAACCGATGATTTTACTAAGAGGGATGAATGAGTGTTTTACGTGAATTCGCGGCGTTGCAGGTTTTTCCAAGTGGCCGAAAGAAGGCAGAAAAACAAGCAGGGAAAGTATGACTTAAAGAAACTTGTCCAGCGTGAGTTGGCGCAAGGAAGGAGGACGGATGGTCAGGAAATGGAAATGAGTTGCTTGAGCAAATTGACGCGCTCTTCAATCAACGCTTTGCCTGCAGATTCAAGCCGATCGCATCCGAAGGCCTCAACGGTGAGGCTTGCGGTGCAGGTGGCGTAAAGCATCGCTTCCTTTATAGCGCTGAAGTCGGACCGATTGCGGGAGGCTAGTCGTCCGATCAGAGCTCCCGCAAACGAATCACCGGCTCCTGTGGGGTCGTGTAAACTAGTCACAGGGAAAGCGGGCAGAGCGAACAGTCCATCTTCATGAAAGAGAATGGCTCCATGTTCACCCTTTTTAACGATCACGGTTTCGGGGCCCATTTCACGTAACTTGCGTCCGGCAAGCACGACGTTTGACTCACCGGTCAATTCTTCCGCTTCACTGTCGTTGATGACAAACAGATTTACTTTTTCGATAAGAGACATGAGCGACTCCCGCTCCGTCTCGATCCATAGATCAATGGTGTCGGCAAGGACGAATGCATTCCCCGCAAGCTGATCGAGTACGTGCATTTGCAGAGAAGGATGTATGTTGCCGAGAAGCACGAAGGAGGAGTCCTTGTAGGAGTTAGGTAGATCAGGCCGGAAATTTTCAAAAACGTTCAGCCGGATGTCCAAAGTGTCTCGCCTGTTGAAATTTTCATGGTACCTTCCTTTCCAGAAAAAAGTTGGGCCTGAATCATCCCGTTTTAGACCTTCGAGATCAATGCCCCGGGAGCTGAGGCGGGCCATGTCACTTTGACCAAAATCATTCCCAACCACACCGACCATTCTTACCCTAGCGAAGTAACTTGCGGCAAATGAACAATAAGAAGCTGCCCCACCAAGGATTCTTTCCTGTTCCGCTTGGGGAGTGATGACGTTGTCGAAGGCAACCGATCCAACCACCAACAGAGGGCGCGGATCGGATGAGTCGGAAGCGATTAATTCAGACATGATTGTATGAAAGTAGGTTTGTGAACGATGAAAGCAAGGTACAAGATAAAGAAAAAAGGGCCGACTAAGAAATTCAAGAGGGGGGAGAAACTTCAATAATTGGAAAGCTACTCGCCAGTACGACTTGGTCGTCGATTTCAATTAAAATGGAGTAATTGCCAGGTTCATCGAACTTCAGTCTGTGAATGTCGTTGATAAGATTGATACGGTGTTGTGGTCCCGGAGATTCAAATTCTCGATGGATTATAGTACGGGGTTCCTCCTCGGCCATGGGCAAACCAATGGTTATCTTTAGTTGATGTTTTCCAGTTGTCAGATCCGAAAAGGACAGGAACCATACCATGCGCGGATGAACCACGGGAAAATCCTTGGCCCGAAGGCTTGAAAAAATTCCAAGGAGAGTATGTTTGCCCGTCGCTGGATCGACGTATACGCTGTCACATGTGATCCAGGCGAGGACTTGGGGCTTGGTGGACATGGAATGATTGGAAGTTCGGTGGTTAACTTGAGGATATCAATCCGCTTCTCGCCAGGAGGGCTGAAGATTCGGGAGCTCTTCCCATGAAATCGTGAAACAATTGTTCCGGGGGAAGGGAATTACCACGGCTTAGTATGCATTGGCGAAAGGATAGGCCGGTCGATGGGTTCATGATCCCCTCTTTTTTGAATCTCGTAAAAGCATCGGCATCAAGTACTTCCGCCCATTTGTAGGAATAATAAGCAGAGGCGTATCCCAAGGGATTTCCGAAGAGGTGACTGAATCTAAGGGCAATCGTCCTCGGTTTGGTTTTCCGCTCGGGTAAATATTCAACAAGGTTATCCTGGAGTGCCGCTTCAATGTCATCGGGCAGATTCCTGGCCAGGGAGCGGTGCATGATCAAGTCCAGTTTTGAAAAAGCCAGTTGTCTCATCATGGCATTGGCAGCCATGAAGTTTTTTGCCCTGATCATTCGATCAAAAAGATCAGCCGGAATTGTTTCATTGGTTTGATAATGACGGGCAAAAAGATCAAGGCTTTCCCGTTCCCAGCACCAGTTTTCCATGATTTGCGAGGGGAGTTCCACAAAGTCCCAAGCAACGTTTACGCCGTTAAGACTACGATGGGGTACCTCACCGCAAAGGTGGTGGAGCAAATGGCCGAATTCATGGAAAATTGTTTCCACTTCGTAGTGAGTAAGCAGAGCTGGCTTCGTCGGGGTGGGGGCAGTCAAGTTGCCGCAGATCAAACCGAGATGCGGAGATCTTTCGGTCTGGCCTTCCGATTCCCCCGTTTTCAGGTAATTCATCCAGGCGCCAGCTCGCTTGCTTGAGCGCGGATGCCAGTCCGCGTAAAAAGATCCGAGAAGCCTGTCTTGCTTCTGATCGAACAAATCATAAAATCGGACGTCTTCGTGCCAAACTTCAACAGGCGGATCTTCGCTGGTATTGCAGATATGGATTTCGCCTTTGAAGAGAGTGGACCTTTCCACAATTCGCAAACCGAAAATCCTACTGAAAAGAGAGAACATCCCTTCTAGAACTGAATTGATGGGAAAGTAGGGTCGAAGTTCTTCCTCGTCAAAATCGTAACTGTCCTTCTTGAACTTTTCCGACCAATATCCAACTTCCCATGGTTCAAGTAGATCGGGCGATGAATTGGTCATTTCAGCCTTGTAGGACTCAAGAGCCCTGTTTTCCAATTGGAAAAATGGATAGGTTTTGTCTCGCAATTCAGAGATGAATGAATCGGCGGATTCTCCGGATTTAGCCATTCTTCGGGCGAGCGCGATTTCGGAAAAGTCAGACTTGCCGAGAATTTGCGCTTTTTCCTGCCTTAATTTGAGGATGGATGCCACTAGTTCCTGATTGTCGAAAGGTTTTTCAGTTCCCAGGGCATCACTGGCTTGCCAGATTTCTTTACGGAGGCAATCATCATCCAGATACTGCAGGGCAGGAATCAGGGAAGGGGCGTGGAGAGTGAACAGCCAAGCATCCTTGCCTTCTTCTTCGCCCAGTTTTTCAATGGCTGCGGCACGGGCGGCTTCCTTGGCGGTTTCCGGAAGTCCCGAAAGCCTGCTTTCTTTGCGAATTACGAGTTTCCATGAATTTGTCGCGTCAAGAACCCGTTCTGAAAATTTTTGAGTTACCTGAGCGAGTTCCGAGGAAAGACCTTCCAGTCGTTTTTTGCTATCTTCAGGCAAGTCAGCCCCCGCTTCCTTAAAGTCTGCAATGGTTTCATCCAACAGACGGCGATCAATGGGAGATAATTCAGTGGCTTCCGTTTTTTCCGAAAAAGAACGTATCGCAACCCAGAGTTTTGCATCGAGTGGGATTTTGGCGAAAAAAGTCGATATGATCGGGAGCATCTCATTATGGGCATTTCTAAGTTCCGGCGAGTTGCAGACGGAATCGAGATGACCCACCAAACCCCATGCATGATCCAAATCAAGAGTCGCACGTTCCAACGCCTTGACAGTATTTTCAAAAGTGGCTTCCGCCATTGGAATATTGCGTATCGCTTCCAGATTGTCCTTCGCTCTTTGGACCGCGATAGATACTTCTGCCTTAATCCGGTCCGCACTTAGATTCGACCATTTTGGATGATCTTTGCGTTCTAAGAAAGGTAGTTCTGACATCGGCGGAGAAAAAATTAGTGGATAAGGTGAAGGATTCAAACTAGGGATGACCCGTCTGTTAGCAATCCAAACACATCGCGCAAGCGAAAATGGGGTCGCCGATACACTTGGTTGTTTTGGGTTGGGACGAGCTTGATGCAATTGAGATTTTGACTGACCCTAAGGCACTATTTTCCCATGAATGTAATCCTTTGACGCACTACCTTCTGAATAATCGGGACGGCAAAAAGGGCCGGATTTCATTGGATGCCCCGGTAATGGATATCCGAACGACGATATCCTCCATGATCTCGTTCCTGAGAATTCCGGCCGCCAGACCAAATTCAGACCTCTGAAGCGTAAGGAGTCCTTCCAATCGAAGGAGATCTCCAGTCTTGCCCTCGAACTTTCGTCTTTCACCCCGAAAGTAACGGACGGAAAGAGGTATTTTAATTCTGCTACGGTTCCCTTTTAGGTCAAGGATGCCCTCAGCATCTGCTCGCAATTCCTTTCCATGCCATGAAAAACTGGACAGCCGTACGAGATCGAAAATAATTTCCGGATGGCTCGATGAGTCCATCCAATCCGTTGCATGAGCATCATACGCGACCTTTGCATGCCCGAACCTCAGGGATCTGGAACTCAGAAGAATTTTTCCATTGGAGAGGGAAGGGTTTTCAGGATAAAAATCAATACTTCCTCCCATCTTCCCGAAAGTGCCGCGAATCGTACCACTGCCAAACCCTGTGGCTAAATTAACCTCTATTCTGCAAAGAGATGAGAGGGGTTGGAAATCAAATTCCATTGCCTCGGCCTGATTGTAATTAAGGCCGAGCAAGAGAAGCGATGTCCATTTCAATGGGTTCACGGAATCATTAAATAGCTTGGATTCAGCTCGTAGTCCAACCCCGAAAAGACGGCAGTGATTTTTAAGATTAAGTTGATCTATATTGATAATAAACTATCAATTTGGGATGAGATTTTCCTCAATCCACTATTTTTACTGGTTTATTTGCACCGGGATCTTTTTTATTTACGCGCTCGACGCGGTTGAGCCTGAACTTTCACCCATGGAAGTATCCGTCATGCGCTTGGATACATATCCTGAAAATTTGCCAGCGCGTATTGAAGTTATTGATCGCCAACAGATTGAAAAGGCAAATGGTTTGGACTTAGTGGAGTTGCTTCGCCGGAACACAAACCTTTCCATTCGTTCAACGTCTGGCAACTCAGCTCGGTCAGATCTTTCCTTGGGTGGATTTGGTGAGAATGGAAGTCTGCGAACTTTGGTTCTCCTTGATGGACACCGATTGAATGCTTCCGATATGTCCCCAATAAACTGGCCTTCGATACCCTTGGCTCAGATCGAATCGATCGAAGTGATTCATGGGGCGCAGTCAGGAACCTTCGGGAATCATGCGGTGGGAGGTGTGATCAAGATTAACTCCCGCAAGCCCACTGCCGAAGGTTCGGGAAGTGCCGAGCTTAGTCTGGGTAATTTCGATACTGTGAATGCCCATGGTTCATATTCGCAACTTATTGGAAGGGTTGGAGTGACTCTTTTTGGAGAA
>JAYOWQ010000016.1:0-3025 GCA_038152055.1 Opitutales bacterium
CATTGGGTGAGTCCACATAAAAAATAAGCAAGCAAGATTATAATAACGCAAAATGTGTAATTCAAAAAATGAACGTACTTCGCGCCCTTGGTAATTTCACGACCGGTTATTCTGGGCAAAGCAAAATAAACCGCACCAAATATGATCATACTGAAGAAGCCATAGACCCGTTGGTTGAAATGAAATTCATTAATAATCGTAAACTGAGTGATCTTCGCAACTGCAGGAAGAGAGAAAACGACGCCAATGTAACTGGAAACAGTGTAAGAGAGGGTACCGAAAATAACGAAACGCAATGGAAGACTGTCCCAAACCTTGCCGATGTCTAAAAAGGCCGTGGCATGAAAGTTCGTGGATGCAACCGCAATAGGAAAAACCATGGCTATGCTCATGACGGTACCAATCGCTGGAATCCACATGGGAAAAGGACCACCTTCAAGATGATGCACGACGGACCACGGCGCGAGAGCAGCAATGCACCAAAAACCAAAAATCGCGAGGTAGTACTTGTCGATCGTTCTGCCAAGAACAGCAGGAATAAGATAGTATGCAGCGCCAAGGGCAACGGGAGTCAACCACAGCCAGATCAGGCTTTGACCATACCACATAGAAAGGACGGTTTGTAGAGTTCCACGCGCTGTGTTAATCTCCAATCCATTCCATGCGATCAGGAAGAGTGCAGGGAACCAAAGCAACGCAGCAAGAATAAACCATTGAGGCGCAATGGTTTCCCGAATTTGACGGGACCTATGGATGACAAGTGCCAGAAAAGTAATAATCAGATAGGAGATCAACATGGCTGGCCAAACTTCAGTTGGCATCTCAAGCATTTCATGCCCACTCATGTGACCGTCCAGTATGCCTAGAATGCCAAAAGTAATTGCTAAATTCCAAATCACCCCGGCAAGGATAAGAAAAACGGAACCTCGAACCTCAGCTTGAGACAAACGAGCCAAAATCCACAATGACACGGCAAATATAGAGTTGCCTCCCCACCCGTAGACGAAGGCATTTGCCTGCCCAACCTTGATCTTTCCGTAAGTTAAGAATTCGCAAGTGGAGAGAAAGAACGGATTAGTCAGTTTAGCGGCAGCCAAGTAAGCAAATAACGCGGCAACCAATAACCACAAACCGGCTGATGAAAGAAAGAATGAAAACACCAACCTTGCGGAACGATCTATAACCTTATCTGGGGAATCTTGGGACATGATAGATTATTTTGACTTGGTTGGCAAGGCAGGGGAAGGTTTGTTGTACTCATTGACGACCTGAATCATAGACTTTTCCAATGAACCGTTTCTGTCTGAGTGAAATGAATCCACCTTGGATAAGAACTCGCTATTTTCCGTGCGGTAAGCGGATGCTTTTTCTCGTCTGGCGGAATCAACTTTTTCCGTAACGGAGGCGGGTGAATCGGGCTCGAATATTCTTTGAGCCAGATAAAATCCGGATAAGAGCAAAGCAAGCACCAAAAAGGTGAAAAAAACGCTACAACCGTCAGCACGCTGATTTGTCGGATCACTCATGATGATTGATGGAATCGCGAATGCGAGGATCGCGAATAGGTATGATTTCGGCCATACCGGATTGAAAGCTACGCATGACAGCCCATGCGCAAAGGCACCCGACTCCTACAAGAGTGAAAACACCCCAGACAAGATGAGAACCAAGGACGGAGCGGGCTTCGAACCCTACGTAAGCGCCGGGTACAATTTCCCTGCCCGGAATGATATTCCAGTATAAATCGAGTAAATGAAAAGCAAGTATCCAAAAAACGATGAAAATCAGCTTGGGAGAATCCACCTTGTTACGATAGAATAACAGATATAGGAAAGGGAAAAAGAAGTGGCCGAAGATCAGCCCCATGCTAACCCAAAACCAGCCGGATCGCACACCAGTATTAGGATCGATTTCACGAATGGTGAACCAGAAGGTTTCCTCGGGGATATTAGCGCTGTAAATGAGAAAATATTGAGAAAAACTGACGTAAGCCCAAAAAACGGTGAAGGCCAAGGACAAACATGCAAGATCGTACTGATGAGCCTGCTTGAAAAGACCTTTGAGTGTACCACGGGAAACAAGAAAGAGACAAATCAGGATGGTTACCGCAAGGGCCGCACGCATGCCGGAAGCGAAGAACCATACTCCGTACATGGTAGAAAACCATTGATATTCCAAACTCATGAACAAATCAAATGCGCCAAAGGTAAGAGATAGAGCGGCGGCAGGAATGCCAATTGCCGAAACCTTCGATCCAAGATGAGTCCAATTCGGATCTCCGTCTTGATCCTGTAAAAAGGAAGCCTTGCGCAACCAATGGCTCAGCCCGCAAAAAATACCGAAGTACGCGATTAGCCTGATCGTGAAGAAATTCAGATTCAGGTAACCGGCTTTTTTCTGATGCAAGACATCGTCTGCTACGGGAATGACACTACTTGCCTCTATCGAGGGACTGGATGGATTGATCCATGTCCAGAGTATCCCGGACTGATCCTTGCCGAACCATGCAACAAGAAGTAGGGGCAGAAGACAAAGACCGAGCCATGGGAAAGCAGCCAACCCATGTTCCTGTTGGCGACGCACCACCGGACTCCAACGTGAATTGAACACCCTGAAAATCATGATTAGCATCAACATACCAATGGCAATACTCAGCCAAAAGGAACAACCCCACAACCACCCTAGAAAAGGAGCCTTGTCCCCGGTTTGCAAACCTTGAAACAATCCAATCAAGCCGGCACCCAATCCAAGGATGGCACCGGCAATCAACTTGGTCGACAGTTGTGAACCGTTATCTTTTTCGGAAATATTCTCGCTCATGTTCCTTTTCCCTTGGCTGCCAGGGTCGCCTCACTGACGTAATTTTGCAAAGCGCGTACATAGAGAACCACGGCCCAGCGTTCTTCTGGAGAGAGTTTGTCACGGAGACCAAGCATGATTCCCGATGCTGAACCATTCGATATGGCATGATAAATTTGTCCATCTGTCCATGGACCGACTGATTCAAGGTAAGTGACTGCCTGTG
>JAYOWQ010000016.1:3035-12800 GCA_038152055.1 Opitutales bacterium
TCTCCGTGGCAAACCGAGCAATGAATATCGTATTTTTCTTTACCTAGACGCAGCAAGGAAAGATCGACCTTCGCTTCATCAGGTACCTTTTGCAACCATTCCCCATTGGCATCCTTGCCAGTGACGAAAGATTCGGAGAAGTAACGAGGAGAGGCGGAAAATACGTTGCCACTGTCGAGTCCGGTACCACGAAGCACAGTTCCGGAAACCGGCAAACGATCCGCAAGACCATCGGAGAAATGCTTGTTTCCGGTTTGAGCCTTGTATTTGGCCTGCCTGTCCATATCTGGAAAAACCTCCAAGGGAGTGTTTCTCGAAAAATCTCCACGAAACCCAAGTATAGAAACTATGGTGACGATCAAAACGAGGAATATTGGAATAAAGTATCTCACTTAATCAATGGGTTCACGGACGATCTGCACAGACTCACCACCAATACTTTTTAGAAATTCAACCGTTTCTTCATCGTCGAAATTAGGATCTTCAACTTCGATTGCAATCATGTAGGCGTCGTCACCGGTACGCCCAAAATCAGGATGCTCGAAAATAGGATGATTGTGGCGTGGCAAACGATTCAGGAAAAACATCCCGAAAAGAGTACCAAAAGCTGCGAAGAGTATGGTCAACTCGTAAAATACAGGGAAAGGATAAATAGGACTGAAGAAGGGTTTCCCTCCGACGATCAATGGATAATCGAACTCATTCATGAACCACACGATCAGCATGCCGGTAAAGAAACCGGTCACTCCCCCAACAAGTGTGAAACGCGGGACCTTCGAACGGGCATATCCCATCTGAGCATCCAAACCGTGAACCGGAATGGGAGAAAAGCACTCCCAATTGGAATATCCGGCATCCTTGACTTTGCCGGCGGCGTCGAAAAGAGCCTTGGCGGAAGAAAAGGTCGCTGCGGCTGCATACTTGATGTCAAAGGTATCGCTCATCATCAATGATCCGCATGTGGATTGGCCTGAGGCATGACTGATTTAACCTCGCACATCGGCATGAGAGGTAAAAACCTGAGAAAGAGAAGGAACAGAACCGAGAAGAACCCAAATGTTCCAAAAAAGGTAAAAATATCTACGACGGTGGGGGAATAATAACCCCAGCTTGAAGGAAGGAAGTCACGGGACAGGGTGGTATTTGCTATGACGAAGCGTTCAAACCACATGCCTACGTTTACAAAAATGGAGATAATCCAAACCAAGGGCGTGTTTTCGCGGATTTTCTTGAACCAGAACAACTGAGGGCAGATGACGTTGCAGGATACCATGATCCAGTAAGACCACCAATAATTACCAAATGCACGATTGATGAAGGCGAATCCTTCATAGGAATTAGCCCCATACCAGGCAATGAAGAACTCCATGGAATAGGCGTAACCAACCATACTGCCGGTGGCCAGGGTGATCATGCACATGTTGTCTATGTGCTTCTGTGTGATCAGGTCATGCAACCCATAAACGGCTCTAAGGGGAAGAAGCAGGGTAAGGACCATGCCGAAACCGGAGAATATGGCACCAGCCACGAAATAAGGAGGAAAAATAGTGGTATGCCAACCAGGCAGGTTGGCAACGGCAAAGTCGAAGGAAACGATCGTGTGAACGGAAAGAACCAGAGGAGTCGACAGACCGGCAAGCAAAAGATAGGCCATTTCAAAATTCCGCCAATGGTTGTTTGCGTTGCGCCAACCCATGGCGAAAAAACCGTAAAAATATTTCCTCCAAGTCTCGGTTGCACGATCACGCAACACTGCGAGATCGGGAATCATCCCCATGTACCAGAAAAGTACTGAAACGGTAAAATAGGTGGAAACCGCAAAAACGTCCCATTCCAAAGGACTTCTAAATTGAGGCCAAATGGCATTTGCATTGGGGATGGGGAACAACCACCATGCAAACCATACGCGCCCAACGTGGAAAAGCGGAAAGATTCCGGCGCACATGACGGCAAAGACGGTCATGGCTTCCGATCCACGATTGATCGAAGTTCTCCATTTTTGTTTGAGCAGGCAAAGAATGGCCGAAATCAGAGTACCCGCATGCCCTATACCGATCCAGAAAACGAAATTTACGATCGCCCAACCCCAATTCACCGGATTGTTGTTACCCCAAACACCAACGCCGGTGGAAACAAGATAAACCAAACCCATGCCGGTGAAACTCGCAATGCACATTGCGGTGATAAAGCACCACCACCACCATTGAGGTGTCTTAGCCTCGACGATTCCGCAAATCTTGTCCGTGACCCATTTGTAGCTACGATTATTCAGCACCAGTGGAACCTCTTTCCACGGCGCGGGATCTACCTTTTGCAGGATTTCGTGCTGATCTAATTCCTTCACCTCGGACATGGCTTAATGGGTTGCATGCTCATCACCATGATGAGATGGATGCGCTTTGTCGTGATACTCTCGGGCTGAATATGGAGAAGTTGCGAAATCGGGCATTTGAGGGTTTGGGTTTCGCACCTTTGCCAAAAAGGTTGTACGCGGACGGGTGTTTAAATAACCGAGAACGGAATAGTCTCGCGGGTTGTTCTTCAATCTACTGACCTCGCTGCCTGGATCGCTGACGTCACCAAAAACGATGGCATCTGTGGGACAAACCTGTTGACAAGCGGTTTTGATGGTACCGTCAGGTACTTTCAGGTCGGAGATTTTAAGTTGCAAGTCCGATCCATCCTTGCCTGAATTGAGTTTGGCGGATCGCTGGGCATTTACCTTGGTGAGGATTTTGGACTCCTGTATGCGTTGGGTGCAGTAGGTGCATTTCTCCATTACTCCACGCATCCGGACGGTAACGTCCGGATTCTTGCCCATGTCGACGAGCGAATCGTTTTTGTCGCCCAAAGGACCCTGGTAAAGTTCGTTGTTCTTCCTTTTGTTCCAATCGAAAAAGTTAAATCTTCTAACTTTGTAGGGGCAATTGTTCGCGCAATAACGGGTGCCAACGCATCGATTGTAGGCCATGGCATTGAGTCCTTCCTCGTCATGAACGGTAGCATTTACCGGGCAGACACTCTCACATGGAGCAGTCTCACAATGCATGCAAGCAACACCCTGAAAGGAAACTTGCACGTCGGAGGGAATATCGGCCCCGTCTCTCGCCGTGGAACTGAAATATCTGTCCAAACGAATCCAGTGCATCTCACGACCACGCAAAACTTGGTCCTTGCCGACCACTGGAATGTTGTTTTCGCTCTGGCAGGCAACGACGCAGGCACTGCAACCCGTGCACTGATTCAAGTCAATGGTCATGCCCCATTGGTGTATTCCGAATACGTCCGATTTTTCGTAGGTATGATCCGGGTGTTCGTAGGCAGAATTGCCTCTTGGTGTCGTGGTCGCTTTCTCCTGAAGGGATTTCCCTTGGTCTTTACCCCACATGGGAGGGGAGTGGGACTCGGCACCCATGTGGGATGCAAATCCTGGATCAGCGGCGTATTCCTCTACGTTCGCTTCACGCACGATGGCACGCCCTTCCATGGACCAATGCTCCTGAACGTTCGCCAAAATCTTGAATTTTCCTGTCGGAGAGATACTGGCACCCGTAAGTACCATGCTACCGGTTCCGTCGAGAAGAGGGGTGGCATCATAACCTGCCCCCTGCCCTACACGACCCACGTTCGAACGACCTAGACCGAGCGTTGCGACCACGGTGTAGTCAGCCAATCCAGGCTGTACGTAGAGCGGAGCTTCGATCGAGCGATTTCCAACCTTAAGAAATACGACTGGGGCGTTTTGCTTACCTCCGGAAAAATCAGCCACGTCAGGGGCAATCTGTCCGCTTTTGTTTAGCATGGTCGCTTTTGGCAAAAGGCCAAGGTTCGCATTTCCGGACTCCAGTTCCTTGGCAAGAACGGGACTGATGAGAAGAGCGTTATCCCAAGTCAGTTTACTGATCGGATCGGGGCACTCCTGCATCCATCCGTTATTGGCGTACTGTCCGTCATAGGCATGAAAATCCGGAATTACGATAATTTCCAGATTATCGGAAGACAGATCCGACACCTTGGCAGTCTTGGGTTTGATCGAAAGCAGGAAATTGGATGCCTTGGCAGCAATTTCCGAGTCATTAAAGGCTAGTAAATCAGGCTTTCGTTCGAGAACGCCAAGGCGCAGAAAATCATCGAAGTTTCTGGAGGAATCCAAGGTGCCAAACAATGATTTTACCAAAGCATGATCGGAAAGGTCATTACCACTTAGAAGAGAAAGAAAGCTAGTCTCGGAAACCGTATCGAAGAGCGGAGCGATCAGGGGCTGCACAGGCACAACTGCAGATCCGTCCCAAGTCAGTCCGGCATCCCAGCTTTCGAGATAATGGGAAAGGCCAAGGTGTAGATTTGCGATTTGGGAACTTTCGTCTATCGAATGCCCGACACGTACGACAGACTTGAGCTTTTGGGAAAGAGAGTCCCAGTCAACGAAACCCTTGGTATGGTAGACGGGGTTGCCACCCAGAAGGATCAAGTGTTCGATGTCTCCGGATTCAATTTTGGACACTAATTGTTCGATGCGACCAGCGGTCTGATCGATTTTCTGGTACTCGATCGTGTGGCCGATGGAACCGAGAGCCTGATTGATCAGGTAAGTGATAGCATGAACCTCGGATGGCAAGTGGGAACCTGCAAGGACCACGGAATTCTTTCCTTGGGAAACAAGATCTACAACGACCTCCTTGACCCATTTGGCATGCTGCTTGGCCCCATCCCCAAGTTTTTGTAAATGGTTGACAAGATCCGGGTTTGATCCTTTGTTCTTGGAGAGCAAGTCGGAAGCCACAAGTGCTGCGAATGAAAGCATCCGAGATGATTCCAAGCGCAATCTATGATCTGCTACGCCGCCCGTACGAGAAAGATCGGATTCCACTATGTAGAGCCTGTTCATTCGGCGTGCATCTGCAGGCTTGAGAACTTTCCGGCCGTTCATGAAGGCCTTGGCGTCCGCTATCTCGTTAGGTTCCCTGTTTCCGAGGAAATCATGATCCAAGGAGAGCACGCGCTTGGCAGAAATGAGTTTGGCAACAGGGCGCAAACCGTAGGGCGAACCGATGGATTCACCAAGTCGGCGTTCCAGCGATCGATAATCAATGGCATCGTGTTCGAACCAACTGACACCCTTGCTCTTGAGACCCGCAATCAAATCCTTGCGAATGAGTGAATGGGAGGAATTCGCCAAAATGGCGGTTTTGGAATCCTCCATGGATTCGGAAAGTTGCGAGACCAGTTTCGCTGTGGAAAGCCTTTCCTTTTTCCAGCGATTGATACCATCCTGAAGTTCGACGCGTGAGAAAGATCCACGGGCGCGGTCAGGATCATAGAGATCGAGAACACTCGCTTGAGCGTAAACGTCGGTACTTCCACCAAACGGCAGGAAGGAAGGATTGCCCTCGACCTTGGTAGGTCTGCCTTGATGACTTTCTATAATCAACGGGACGAATCCACGGGAAGTCGGTTGTGCGGTTGCATAGTAAGCGGGCACGCCAGGAATCAGTTCCTCGGGGCTTTTTCCGTAGGGCAGGATCAGGTGCTCGGGTCTGCGGCAACCCGTCATCCCCAGACCGGCCAAACCAAATGAAGCGGCCATTAACTTGACGAAACTTCGTCGCTGCACACCCTCCAGCATACTGGCGCCTTCCGGGAACTCGCGGGAAACCCAGTCCTTGAAACCCGGCGTCTCAGCCAAACCGTCGAGACTCTTCCAGTATTCTTTGCCCACGGGCAGGTTAAGTGAATCGTTTTCCTTAATCATCGGTGACATCCCGTGCAACTTAGGGGAGGATGAACTCCCCAACTATCCTTCAAATTCAATCCGGCATGAACCTGAGCGATCAACGGATCGACCTCCTCACCATCGGCAACCTGCCAGGAAAGATTCGTCACTTCATCCAAGGGGCGCAAGGCCTTTTCTGGATTACGATGACAGTCGAGGCAAAAAGCCATGCTCAAATGCTTGTCGTGATGGACTTCCACCATTTGGTCGACTCTTCCGTGGCATTCCACGCAGCTTATTCCCCGGTTCACGTGGATGGCGTGATTGAAATAAACGTAGTCGGGGGCTTTGTGAACGCGTACCCATGGAATGGCGGAACCTGCGTTCAGGACACCGTCACCGTTCAAATCCTCACCCTCTGAAAGTTTACCGTCCTTGTTCGCGTCTTCTCCATAGTAGGATACGCGGACCGGCTCGAGCAATGGGGAATCCGCCTTGATGTTTTGGTGGCAGGACATGCATACGTTCGCTCCGGGAACGTTCGCATGAGAGGATTTGTCCACTCCATGATGGCAGTATCTACAATCCAATCCAAGTTCACCAGCATGAAATTCGTGATTGTAACTGACGGGCTGAATAGGCTGGTATCCGACCCGAGTGTACTTTGGGGTGGCGTAATAAGTGACACCTGCCACAAGCGCCCCGCCCAGCATGCCCAATCCGATGATTACCTTTACGGGTACGGTGTTGGACCAGCGTGGAAAGATGTTTCTCATCAAACGTTGTGAAAGGGATCAGGAGTTCGGGCGTGACTAAGTGTTAGAAGATGAATAAACAGAGCGGACGAGTTGACAAACCTAAATTACGAAACGGTATCGCAATTGGACGATTTTTTATTTCAATGATTGGGATCGCTCAATATTAAAACAACTAAACGTCTACTATTAAAAAAACTTAATGACTGGCATTAGCACTTTTTCAAGCACTCTAAAACGACCGGCCCTTTACAGCTCAGGGTTGAAAACTGCCACAGGTCCAAGTTGAGGACCGTTCCACAAAGATCGCAAGTACTTGTACTTGGTGGAGGAATGGCTGGCGTTTGCGCAGCCCTTTCCGCCGCAAGACAGGGAGTTTCCGTCAGCCTTGTGGAATCAAGGTTCGCCCTTGGTGGTAGAATAGGCGAAGAAATCCGCTTCCCCTTTGATCTGCCGGGATCTTCAAATTCTCCGTACGGAAGGGAGTCTGGATTGCTTGACGAGATCTTTTTAACTTCGATCAGGGAAAACCGCGAAGGCACCTACGCCGGTCAAAGTCGTTCGCTTTCCTCGATGATCGCCAAGGAAGATCTTATTCATCTACATCTGGGAACTCGGTTGATCGAAGCGAAGGTAAATTCGAGTGGAGACAGAGTCCAATCATGCCTCGCCCTTTCGCTGGCATCAGGAAATCGGATTTTGTTCAAGTCGGATTACTTCATTGATTGTTCGGGCAATGGCAACCTTGCCCAACTTGCAGAAGCTCCCGGAGAGAAAGGGATTGATCTTGGAAGCGAAACCGACGCGTCCAATTTCACGCACTGCAAAAGGTCGGTTGCTCTGGTAAGAATCATTCGCAAGGAAAATCCGGTCTATTTCACCTGCCCGGAATGGGTTCGAATGAAATGGGAGGACAATCATTTGGAAGCTCGCTTGGAGTGGCTCGAATCCCTTGACAGGTCACTGCTCGGGCACCATCACCTGGAATGGATTTCAATGGGAAATTCACCGATTCCAACCGCGGAGGAAATCGCATGGTGCGCATGGGACTACCTGAAAAACCGTTCGCCCATTAGAGAAGCTGCAAGCAACCTGGCTCTGGAAAGAATTTCCCCCGTATTGTTCGAAAAATCAAATTTCCGGGGGAACGGCGACTACAGATTATCGCTAAAGGATTTGATGGAGGGCTCGGTATTTCATGATTCGGTGGCCGTCGGAAGAGCGCCTTTGGATGGTGATAAATCCCTCCTCACCTCCATCCGCGGAAAGCTTGCCCTCCCCCACCCTTTTGAAATCCCCTTGCGATCCCTTTATTCAAGCAAACTACGCAACCTTCTCTGGGCAGGCGAACACCTATCCGCGGATCATCGTACCGCTCCCAGTGTCGGGCATCCTCCAACCGCGTCTCAAATAGGTGTCGCCGTCGGCCACGTTGCAGCTCACTGCATCAGCAAAAAAAGGCTTCCTCGCACCCTGGCAAAGAAGGGTCACGTCGAGGAACTGCGTCAATCCCTTGAATTAGAGAATCATCGAACCGGTCTTTCCCAACTCGTGAATGAATCGGACAAAATTCAATCCGCAAAAGTCTCCGCATCCTCATCCTGGGAACAAAAGGACTTGCTTCAGCTCAAGTCCATGCAAGGACCGGAAGTGTCATCCTGCCTCATTCAATTCGCCGTCACCTCGGAACTTCTTGAAAAAATAAGGATTTCACTTGCTTGCGAATCTCCTTGCTCCATGGAAGCGAGGATCTTGAAAGGTTCTTCCATAGACATGAATCTGCCGGGAACCTGCCTGGATGCATGCACCGAACAAATCGATTCGCCGGGAATACACACGGTTGATTTTTCCCTTAAAGTCCCGATCGCTGAACCAGGTTGGCATTACCTTGAGTTAGTCTCAACCCGTCCGTTTCGTATTATCGAATGCGAGGATCCTCCCCCGGGCTTTAAAACTCTTTACCCCAAGAAGACCTTTTCGCCAGGTGGCTCCAATCCATATTGCGATTTCGTACCAAGACACTCCTCTGATTTTCTTGAAAGGCTTGGCCCCAGGATGGAAATCACCCCTCGTCAAATCCTCTATTCTCCAACTGAAACCACGAGAGTTTCCACCCGGCCTACGAATTTGCCAAACCTGTGGGTATCCAGACCGACTGACTTCAAGTATCCGGAGTTCCTAGAATTTTCATGGTCCGAACCCGTTGAAATTTCATCGATCTGCCTGCATTTCGATTCCTCTCCGGATATTTCGATCCCACCACACCCAACTGCCTCAACCAAAGAGCGCATTCCTTCCATTATTCGGGAATACCGCGTATACTCGGTTGATCCTTCAGGGAAATCGTTTTTGCTTATTCATATCAAGGACAATTTTTTGCCATTTTGTCGGCATTCCTTCCCTTCGATCAATGCCTCCGGAATAGAGCTGGAGATTCTTTCTACCAACGGACTCGACCGTGCTCAAGTCTTCCGTGTGAGCGCTTACGAATAAATCCCGTTTAATCATCTTTTCGACAATGTTGCAAAGTATCGTTGATTTTAGCGCAAAATCGTTACAAGTTAATCCTATAGCCTTATGAATGCACTTGCCGTCATCTTTCGTCTGCTCGCCACTCTTTCCCTTGCCGGACTTGCCGGGATAGTATGGATGAAGTGGGATAATCAAACCGCTCAGTCCCATGCCTTCCTTGACGAAGTAGTCTCCGATGCCTACGGCATACTTCAGTCTGAAAAGGACACCCAGTGGAAGGACATATCCAAGAAAAAAAGTGAATTCAACGAGGTTTTCGACTCCAATGACCCAGTTGGTCAAAACGACGAAAACCCATTGGCGGAAGCTGCTGAAACGCTCCGGTCGGCCGAAGACGTCATTCTTCGCAACCCCGACTACCGCGACAACCTTGACTCTTTGACCAAGGAATACGGCACGGACGCTCTCGTTTGGAACGCCGAAACCAAGAGATGGCAACCTAATCCCGCGGTCAAGCTCAACGCGCCCGCCGGTTTCAAGGATCCTTTTGCAGACGAAGAAAAATTTCCAAAGAAAGACGTCAAGAAGGAGGATGGAACCATCGTCAAGGGTGTCCCCCGAGACAACCGTCTTCGCACTGTTATCGGCATGCTTTACAAGGACCGGCACGACAAGTTTGGAGAATTATCGAAACTTCGCTCCATGATCGTGGCAAGGGATCAGGAACTTAGGGAATATCAGAACCTTTATGCCAAGGAAAAGGAACGAAAGGAGGAACTGGAAGACTTGAACGCCGTTTACATCCATGGAGGCGTAGGCACCGAT
>JAYOWQ010000016.1:12810-17251 GCA_038152055.1 Opitutales bacterium
TGAAATCGAAGGACTTAAGGCCGACTTGGACCTCGAGAAGAAGGAACGTCAGGCGGAAAAGGAAGCGGCCGAACAGAAGGAAATGGTTGCCAACCAGCGAATTGCAGCTCTCGAGGAAGAAAAGATCAAGATCACCCAGCGACATGAAGAGTCCTTGGATGCCCTGATGAACGAGCACAAGGAAACAATTGCCTCCTTGCGTGATGAAATCAGGGAAGCCGAGACCCGTGGATACAAACAGGGCATTGACGAAATGGTTGCCAAGCAACAGGGCGTGGAAACTTCGGATGAAGAGGAGGTAGTAGCCGTAAACCCCTTTCTTCCAAAGGAAGACGGCCCTCCCGTCTTGACCCAAGCTGACATCATGATTGCCGCACAGTCCAAAACGATTGGAGAGGCTGGCGTTCCTTCGACCATTGCTCGGATCGATGGCAAGTCCGGAATGATGCTCATCCCCCTGGGCTCCGAGCGTGGCGTGGAACCGGGAAGTGTATTCACCCTGTGGAAGGACAAGCGAAAAGCCGCCCGTATCCGGGTGCAAAGTACACGCCAGGGTTTCTCTCTTGCTTATATACTTCCGAGGTTTGGCAACCCACAAAATTTGCGTCCCGGGGACAACGTACACGTCGTACCGGAGACCGAAGAGACTCTTTGACGCATTGACCCTCCTTTTCCCTCTTATCTACCATGCGCCCATTTAAAATTATCAGCCTCGCCCTTTTGCTTCTCGGTCTGAGCGGATGCTTCACCGCATCACCCGATGACTCGCGCATCCCTCATGCGCGGCCCGCAAGTTGGGAATACAGCTTGCCCGGCGGATTTGACCGAGGCCCAAACCGCTGACTTGATCTGTCATGGATCCTCGGGCTCAACAGTCCGGATGCCTGTATTTGATCGCCACTCCGATTGGCAACCTGGGCGACGTATCGGAAAGAGCCCTGAAGTTATTAGGTTCGGTCGATTTGATTGCCTGCGAGGACACCCGGGTTACCTCCCGTCTGCTGGACAAATTCTCCCTGAGCACACCGCTGATTTCCTATCGTGAGGAAAACGAGCGCTCCTTGTCGGAAGATCTTGCCAACCGTATCGCAAGCGGCCTTAGGATCGCCCTTGTATCCGATGCAGGATGCCCCAATCTGAGTGATCCCGGTTTTCGACTGGTCCGAGAGTGCCACATACGAGAAATTCCCTTGATTCCAGTACCGGGTCCGAACGCCGCCCTCACTGCCCTGATTTCTTCCGGTCTGCCCACGCATCAATTTCTCTTTCTTGGTTTCTTGCCCAAAAAGTCCGCCGCAGTAAGAAGGATACTGGAGCAATGGAAGGACTTTTGCGGTTCCATCATCGTCTATGAGTCCAAGTACAAGGTCGATAAAACTTTGGAACTGATCGAGGAGGTCCTTGGCAACGAGCGTCTCGTCTGTATGGCGAGGGAGTTGACAAAAGCTCACGAGACCATCCTTACTCAAAGAATCGACCAATTGAGGCTTACCCGAACCCAAGCCAGCGGCAAAGGAGAATTCACTCTTGTAATCGCTCCTGCAGATTATTCATTTCACTCAAACCAATGATGCGATGCGCATTGATCGATATTGGTTCCAACACCAGCAAGGTGTTGATCGCGGAATTGGATGAGTCCGGTAATCGAAAAGTCCTTGCCCAATCCAGCCTGCCTTGCCGCTTACTCTCCCTTAACAAAGATCAGGAGCCGGGCATCTGCGAGCTTGCAACCGCTCGGTTGATCGATTGCATCAATCACTTCAAGGAATTGATGAAAGCACACGCTGTAAGTCGGGTTCGCGCCGTGGGAACCGAAGCCATGCGACGGGCGGAGAATGCAACCCGGATCATCGAAGAAATCCGTCAGCGAACCGGTCTGAATATAGAAATATTGAACGGAGAGCAAGAAGCCCAAGCGGTTGCGGACGGATTGCTGACCGACGGGGCTCTCCAGCGGTTGGATTCGTTCATCGCCCTCGACTTGGGTGGCGGGTCGATGGAATTGATTAAGATACGGCAGAGGAATGCCGTGAGCGCTCTTAGTCTTCCCATTGGAGCGGTTGCACTGGCCGCCAGTATCGAACAAGATCCGCAACTGCCCATAGGGGCAAAGTCAGTGGAAAGTTTGAAGTTCCGGGTTCTCGATATTCTCAGAGAGCGGGCTCATGCCTTGCCTCGCGCGGAGGGCCCCCTTGTCGGTTGCGGTGGAACCCTTGTCTTCCTTCGCCGGTTGATCGAAATGAAAAATTCCCGGACAGACGCGGAAATTACTTTGACCGGGGTAATTCATTTTCTTGAGATGACCGCTTCCCTTGGTCTCGGGCAACGGATCGAAAAATTTCCAGACCTCCCACCAGACCGAGCGGACGTATTTCCATATGGATTGATCGCTCTTTCATCTACCATGCAATTTTTAGGAAGGGATAGTCTTACTCACTCCTACCATAACCTGCGGCATGGATTGATTTTTCAACAACCCCTTGGCTAAAAAAGGCTGGATTCCGATAGTCAGGGAATCAGCAACCAGTGAAAACTCAGTGGGGGAAGTTCGGCATCCGGGGAAATACCCCCCCCCCAGTTGGCCAAAATCTGATATTGAGCCGAACCGTACAGCTCCTCCCCCGATAAGAAAACCGCCCTCAGGCATTGGCTGGTTGGGTTGACCAGCACAAGGTAGGTTCGATCATCTCCATTCGAACGCCATCGAAACGCCAGAACGTCATGATTTCCCATTTGAGGAAACTCCACCTCCCATGAAGCCTCGCTCGAAGAACGGGGGCGCAATCCGTGCTCCGAACGGCGAAGTTGGATCATCGAGCGAACAAATGCAGATTCGCGAGCGTGCAAGTGAGCAAGCTTGTAGTCCAGCGCGTTCAAGTCTCCACGAAGATAGGTGTTTCTCCGGCCCTGTTTGTGACGTAAAAAGTCCTGTCCCGCGCTGATCATGGGAACGCCGGGAGAGATAAATAACAAACCCAACGCAAGCATCACCCGACTACCAACCTCCTCGGGTACGGCATCCCCTCGTTCCCAATCGAACGAATCACGAAACCGATCGACCAGGCAATAATCGTCGTGAGACTCGAGATAATTCACGGATTGACAAGGATTGCGATTATCGGCGTCCAACCGTCCATTGAGTAAATTTTCAACGAGTTCCCGATTTCCACTACCCTTGACGAAATCAAGCAACCCTTCCCTGCAGGCATCACTCCACAAGGCATAGGAAGTATCCTTCATCTCCCTGGGCAACCTGCCACGAAAACTCCATGGTTCGGCAAAGAGTAGAATGCCGGGTTTGATCTTACTCAAGACCTCTTCCGCTTCTCTCAGCAATTCGATGCCCACAAGCTCTCCCAAATCAAAGCGAAAACCATCCACCCCGAAAGTTTCCACCCAGTAAGTCAAACTGTCGAGCACGAGCTTGCGTACAGGCTCCGCCTCACAGCGCAAATCATTTCCACACCCACTATGGTTGGTGAGGTTGCCCCGATCATCCGTGATGAAGTAAAGTTCTCGGTCGACATAGACAAGGCCTGGAGGAATACCCATATGATTGTAAACGACGTCGAGCACCACCGCCATCCCCGCATCATGAAAGGTATTTACCAGACGCCTGAACTCTTCAACCCCTGATCCGGTTTCAGGATTCAGCGAATAGGAAGAGGCGGGAGAAAAGAAGTTAACTGGCATATAACCCCAGTGATAATCCGTCGATTCCCTGGCATCGAACTCCTGAACGGGTTGCAACTCGATTACGTTCGCGCCCAGTTTGCGTAAGTAACAGTCATCGGTCTGCAACCATTTTTGCAATCCGGTGAAACCCAGACGCTCTTCTGGGGAAAACTCTCCATCCGCCAAAGCGATCAAGTCCCGGAGGTGAGCTTCCACAACCACCGCATCTTCGATTGCAGGTGGCGCGAAGGAATTCTCTGATGGATGGACTGAAATGGCCAACCCTGGACCGTTTCTGCCAATCATCGATCGGGCATAGGGATCGGCCACTTCCTTGTGGTAAACCAGTCCATCCAAATCCTTGCGGGCAACCGAATATTCATAGGGCATGCCTTCACAACTTTCCTTCAGGGATACGGTCCAGGATCCATCTTCCCGAGCCATCATGGGGTGAACGACAGGTTTTGCATTCACTCCATTCGGAAATAACCTCAAATCCACGGCAAGAGCCCTGGGAGCAAACAGACGAAAGGAAGACATGCTGCCATGAGACTCGTATCCAAAAACGCCCTCGGGTCGATAATTAACCCATTTTCTCACGTCATCACAGGGAGAAGACTGAACCGAACGGAAGCGAACGACGTCCTTTCCCGAACGCCTCGTGCGATCGAACAGGTAGTTCATGGAATCTGCGCTTTTTCGCACGGTCGAGGGAAAGGCCAGGTGAGGTTCGATCCACCTGCCGTTAGCGGTGACGAATTTGAAT
>JAYOWQ010000016.1:17261-31885 GCA_038152055.1 Opitutales bacterium
GCAATGATCGTCGCTTCGAATTCTCGCAGCCAATCCCTTTTCATACTCCTCGAGTCTAAAGTTCGGATCGAGCCGCCAACCGTTCAGATCTCCGACCAGGTACAGATCTGCGGTTTCCAGATCGTGAAAAGCAAGAGTGTCCCCGGACAGGTAAAAGACCCACTCATCCTCAATCCGGACGTATCCACCCAATTCCGCTCTCTCCAAAGGCTCGCAGAGTTGGAAATCGATCCCTGCCAATCCAGCTTCCTCAACCAGATCTTCGGGCAAACGATCGCCCGTCCAGTCCCTCTCCAGAAAGACGTAACCACACTTCCCATTGTCCATCCAAACTTTTCCGCCTCGTTCGTACACCATCGATGAGCACAATCATTTCCTTGAGCAGTGGACAACCGAAAAATTTTGATCCCTACTTTCGAGTCCTGTAGAAAAGGCTCCTACAATGAACAAATCCAGCAAGCCAGAAAAGGTGTTGATCGCGTTGTCCGGAGGGGTGGACAGCGCCGTATCCGCCGCTGTGCTCAAGGACTCTGGACAACGGATCGAGGCCGTTTACGTGCGTACGTGGGAACACGAGGAGGATTTGCTAGGCGATTGTCCGGGCGCTCTAGATCTTGCCGATGCCGAAAAAGTGGCCGAACAACTGAATATTCCCTTTCGGGTCGTAAACTTCGTAGATTTTTATCAACGGGAAGTCGTTCAACCGATGGTCGATGGATATGCGCATGGGATTACTCCCAATCCCGACGTCCTCTGCAATCGACAGATGAAATTCGGAGCGCTCTTGGATTATGCGGCAAAGGAAGGTTTCGATGCCCTGGCGACCGGTCATTATTGCCGGAGAAAAACAGGTAGGAATGGCGTACCCGAACTCTGGGAAGGAGCGGACAAGAACAAGGACCAATCCTATTTCCTCGCCCGCCTGACCCTGGATCAATTGTCTGCGGCGCGTTTCCCGCTTGGGGACATGGACAAGCCCTCGGTTCGGGAATTGGCAAGACGGAAGGGACTCGCCAACGCGGAAAAGAAGGACAGTCAGGGTATCTGTTTTCTGGGAAAAGTAAAAGTCCCGGAGTTTCTCTCCCATTACATCAAGGATGAACCCGGTGAAATTGTAAATACCGACGATGAAATCGTGGGCATGCACAGAGGATTGCATCGGTATACCCTTGGACAGAGAAAAGGAATCGGCGTCCCTTCCAACGCCGATCATCAGAATTACGTTGTTACAGGCAAGGACAGAGAGAACAACCGTCTGATCGTTGCCTTCGAAGACCCCGAGGAACCCACGCTTTGGGGTCGCGCTTTCGCCCTGCGTGGCCTTGTATTCATCGAACCTTCCCTTGGCGGAAAAAAGGAAATCAGTCTTCTTGCCAAACCACGCTACCGCGATCCGTCCACCCCTGTTACAGTTTTCAGGAATTCCGAGGACAAGTGGGAAGTCGTTTTCGAACGGGCTCAAAGAGCCCTTACTCCTGGGCAGGTTCTTGCTCTTTACCAGGGCGAACGGCTTGTCGGTTCTGGAATTTATGCGCATTCTTCCATGGGTAGAGCTTGCCTTTCCGCTTGATCATAACCGCGCCATCCCGCATAAATAGACCCTTCGAATCATGCGTTTGCGACTGCCTCTAGGAACTCGAAAGAAACTCCCCATCGGGGATGACCAGACTCCCCTTAAAACCAAGGAGAATCTGGAGGAGTACCTGCAGTCGGCGATTTCCTTTCTCCAAACGCAGCAGGAAGCTCTTAAATCGATTATTTCCATACTCGAACAGGTTGAAAGATTGGCGCCCACGATGAAAGAGGACGTCCTCCGCAAGATTTCAAAGGACCAGGAACTTGAATCCAAATCAAAACTGAAGACGCTTAGAAAAAAACTTAAATCCTTCGCCGGACTATGTTTCAACAATCGTCCGCTCTTCAGCAGCGGAGACGCTGACACTTCTTTCGAATTATTCAAAGGCGCAAGTGTCAATGCCCCTAAGTTACAACAACCATCCGCTCCACACTACCTCGAACCGATCCAAAAATCCACGACCAGGGTGGATGTCGACGCAGTCCATGCATCCCTGCAGGCCATGCAGGAAATGGTTGGTCAGAACGACGCAATCGCACATGACCTCGAAACCAGTTTTTCCGCGCTTGCATCCGACCCGGAGGCCCACACCAGATTCAAGTTTTTCGAGGAACGCGTAAAAACCTGGGTATCCGAAGTCATCGACGGCCAGGATGGATTAACCGTACAAGCCAACATTCTGCGCAAACGGGTGGACACCTTGGTCAACGATTTGCAGGAAGGTATCAATGATTGATCGCCATGAACCGGAATCTTCCAAACTCAGACGGAAAACCAGGGATCGGGCGTCCATTTCTCGGCATTCATTTCGTCAATTGCGGGACCTACGGTAGAATTTACAAGAACAAGGAAGGTACGGCTTACACCGGACACTGCCCGAGATGCATGTATCAGTTGCGGGTAAGGATCGGCTCAGAAGGTACGGGCACCAGATTCTTTAAGTGCTTCTGCCCGTAACCCGTTTGCTTGAATGACCCGGGCAGTCACCTGCCGACTTGTCGAGGGACATGGTGTCGCATCGGGCAGACATCCTGACCCCAGGTTCCCCCATGGTACGCTGAAGATGCAGGCACCATTCTTTTTGCCCGGCGGTCTCGATCTTTCCAAATAACCATCACGGCACCCTCAATCTCGCGCTCTCGGGTCATATTATTGCATTCCAAGATCCGTCTCACTCCTTTGCATCGATAAAGTGGTCGGACGACTTGCCAGCGGAAAACTTTTCCTTTTTCTCCTGTCAATTGCGTCCATCCCAAGAAAAGGGATGGACGAACGCCCTCCTTTACTGGCCACATCCCTCTACCAAGCCCGAATTCCATCAACCTCACTCCGTGTACGAATTCATTGCTCCTACGCTGCATGGAACCGCATATGGGGATATGATCGACCTTCGACCCACAAGGGACGCATTCCGCCTGATCGGCCAAACCAACCCTGAATCAACTCGGGCAGATCAGTCCCAAAACTGATCGATCGGCAGATCGTAGCGTGTCTCGTTTCTATCCAACCACCATGCCTTCACAGGTTGCAACTCATAGAGTCTTCTGCTGGCATTGGCATCGATTTCTTCCGGCAACGGTTTTACTTCCCCCAACACGATCAAGCGACCGTCGGATAGCGTATCCATTCTCAGTTCATAATCCGCCACCGCCAATCCATAACTTTTGTCGGGGTTCTTCCAATCCGCCCTCTTAAAGACAATCCTTCCATTTTCCGCCCTTAGACCCTTCACCCGCCCGAGCGCTTCACGGTCTGGCACAAATAAATATCCCTGGCTTGAATTCAGGGCTTCTTGGATCAAATTCTTGCTTGGTCCGCCTTCCTTAACCGGCGATTCCTCATCCTTTGTCGGTATTCCGGAATTTGAGGGCGAATCCTTTTCAACGGAAGAGGACAGATTGGACTCGTAAATTGACCTCAGGGCGAGCAAACCGCTTGGCACCTTAATCGAATCCTCCATTTTCTCAATTTCCGAAACCGTACTTTGGGCAAGAGCGTTTTCGGCGCTTTCCTGTGCGGCGGCCAATGCTATGCGGGACCAGTTTTCATCCATGGGCAAATCCGTAGTAGTTCCATTTCCATCCAAGGTACCCTTCCCTTCGATTGTCTCCACACTGTCGTTCGCAAGATTCCGTTCTCTTTCAATCCAGCCGAAATATCCGATCAAGGATGCAAGCAGACCGACCGCAAAAATGATTACGGTCATCCTTTCCTTGGGATCGCGCGAGTCGGCACCCATGAGGGTGTCCTTTCCAGTAAGGGGGATTTGTTCCGGCTCTTCCTCTGAATCTGCAGGTGATCCCTCCATACGATCCGCACTCATTGCATCCAAAGCCTTTATTTTCCTATCGGCCTCCAGTTTCCGATGCCCTAGTGAACTTTCGAGAATGCCTGACTGCACGGCCAGTCTGATCCATTCCGAAACCTTGCCGATCCATATTTTAAACCTTTGCCAATCCGGGTGCTGACGACACTTTTTTTCCACCTCCATCGCCTCTTCTTCACCGAGCAAACCCAGTAAATATCTGCACAGCAACTCATTCACCGCAACGTCCCCTTCCGCATTATTCTCACCGAAGTCTTTATCCGCATTCTCCTCCTGCAATTGCATGGAAAATTCAGGCACGAGCAAGTGAATGACCTCCAGTCCCTGCTTCATGCGATCGCTCAATTCCCGTCTTTGCCCAATAGGAAGACCCAGGAGATGTGCCCGTGCCCTACATATCCTTGCCTCTTTTACATGCTTTCTTATGCCTTTTCCGACATTTTCATCAAAAAGTTCCATTTGTCTGCCCATTTCACTTTCCAAGATGACTTTCCGTTGAATGGACAGCTTTTCAAGGGTTTTAAAAAACACAGCCCGTCGCTGGTTCGGTTGAACTTCCGAGAACGCCGAGTCGAGCAATGCCTGCTCGACGAGAACCTGGGGATTGTACTGAGCCGACAAAAAATCCTCCGCAAAAAAGAGCCCCTCGCTCATCCAAGGGTCAAAAAAGGCTTCCTCTTCTATTTTTTCCGTATCGATCATTTTTTGAATGCAGGATCATTGAACACGTTCATGGAGAGAGTTTCCAGTATACATTGCACCTGTCCATTGGAAAAAAATCGGCATCCGGAATCATTCCCATCCATCACTCTGGCGAACTCCCTGTATTTTCGCGGACAATCCCCGGCAGGCCAATCCATCCAGACACTCAAACCTTCCACCCCGTGATGAGCGCACCACAAAGGCCAAGCTGCATCCACCCACAGAGTGAGCGCCTTCCCCCTTGCAAAGACTCCGCCGAGCAAGTCATCCCGCCAAATACGGGCAAACTTGGAAACGCCAAGCGAATCCACCTCCTTGAACCTCGCCCATTGATCGATCCAAGTCGGGTTCTTTTGCCATAATTCGGCATATTGCCTGATGCGCTCTCTCGGGTGATTCGCCGGTCTGCATCCACGAAGCCGCCAATCATTTTCCGACAGATGGATACCGGTCGCATCAACCTTCCCTTTCTTCCAGTGTTCAGGCGGATACCGCCGAGCAATCCTTGCCATTGGAGTCTTGTTCCTGCGATAACCCAGAATTTCAAGAAACCATTGGTGCAAGGCGGTCTCCCACCCCTGTGCCCGTAACCGGGTTCGGGCATAACCTAATTTCGCCGACCATCTTCGACCTGCTCGTTCCTTGATCACCTCCGGGGAAATGGCGCCAAACGCGGCCATGTCCTTTTCTTCCGATCCATCAACCCCGGCAAGAAAGCTCATGGCATATTCCTCGGCATACTCTTCGATTCCATAAAAGAGCAACGGCAGAAGAACCAGGCACGGGACTGGATTTCCCTTCTGGGTCAATGCTGGCAAGGAGTTGGGGGAGGAGTCCTGAAATACACAGACTTGCAGGACGACACGTTCGTAATTGGAATCCTTCTGGTGGGAATGCCTGTTCCAATCGGCAGGGTAAAAGTGTACTTCCACGTCTCCCGATCTTTCCTTGCCGTCCATCCGCAAACGGGCTCCACGAAAATCGGGTCCTTCCTCGGCTAGATTCCAAACACCGGGATGTAAAATTTCCAACTTCTTGCCGCAGACCGTCCGGCAGGTCAGGTTTGAAAACGCCTGCTCCTTCCAAATTCTCTGGATTACTGATTCCTCGATCCTCACGGCACCATAGATGCCAGGAACTTCTCTCACGCATTCACTTGTCGATGGGCGCCTGGTCACTCCATCCCCTCCGGAAACTCCAAGCGGTTGTGAAAGGGTTCTTCAATCCCGCTTGTCTTGCCCTTCCTGTAATCGCTCCTCCTCGACAATTGGTCGATCGAATGGTCCAAGCGCTTGACGAATTCCTCGATCCTCATCGCTGAGGCTCCATGGGCGTATGCGCAGTTGCGTATAAGGTTGTCATTGGTTATCACGCAAATGACCTCTGGCTTTTTTGCAGCCATGACCATTCTTTCAATCACTCCGTCCGCGCCTTCGGTCGAGGAGGAATAGACTACGTCAAAACCATCGATATTGGCATGTTTTTGCAAGGATCCACGACCGGCACGGCCGTCAAAGACGACCGTCACCCGGTTATCGTCCGCCACCAAGGGTTCGAGCATGCGCAACAAGGTGTCACGGGCAAGGTTCCGGTCACGCGACAATTCCCGCGCGACCATAGGGATGGCATGCATCGCATTATTGCCGTCAACCATCAGATGTTCTTGCATTTTCAGGATACTTGGATCAAGGAATGAACACTGGCAATCCTTGAGAGATTTCCAACTTCTCGCAATTCAATACCAGAAAAAACTGTTCCAACATGAGTCTCGCCTTTCTTTTTCCAGGTCAGGGATCCCAAACCGCGGGTATGGGATCCGACGTCTTCGAACGCTTTCCAGAACTCGTATCCCAGGCGGACGAAGAGGTGGGCTATCCCCTCTCGTCGATTTGCCTCGAAGATACGAACGGAGTTCTTGGACAAACGCAATACACCCAACCGGCGCTTTATCTTGTCAGTTATCTGGAAGCCCTAGCGAAAATAGAGGATGGCCAGTCTCCCACCCTCGCCGCCGGACATTCGGTTGGTGAATTTGCCGCCCTTGCCGTTGCCGGTTGCGTCAGTTACCTCGATGGCTTGAGAATGGTCGCGAAACGAGGCGAAATCATGTCGCAAGTTTCGGGTGGAGGAATGGCGGCGGTCATTGGAATGGAAAGCGATGCGATTCAATCCGCCCTTGGGGAAATTGGGGCCGATCAGATTGATCTCGCGAATTTCAATTCCCCCGGACAAATCGTGATTTCCGGACCGGCCGATCAAATCGAACGCTCCCTCGCCCCCTTGAAGGATGCGGGTGCGCGCATGGTCGTACCGCTCAAGGTCAGTGGCGCCTTTCACTCAAGGATGATGGAGGGACCGGCGCGTGAGTTTGGGGAATTCCTCAAGGATATCACTTTTTCCGATCCCCGGTTCCCTGTTTACTCGAACGTGGATGCGGCACCCTGTCCGGACGGCGCTGCCATCGCATCGCTGCTTGTTCGTCAAATTCACAGTTCCGTACGTTGGACGGAGTTGATCACAGCCATGCGAGCGGACGGAGCGGATGAATTCGTCGAGTGCGGCCCAGGCAACGTTCTTTCGAAATTGCTTCGGCAAATTCCCTGAGACTAAAACCGAAGCAGGCGGAATCCGCTACTTCGCCCGAGTGTCCAAACTTAACTTGTTCAGGTTTCTCTCCTTGAGAAGATTGACCACGTCGATCACCTTTTGGTAGGGCAACGCCCGGTCGGCTCGAATATGAACCGTGGGCATCGGTCCCTCGCCCCCCGCAATTTGATCGAGCCGGGCCCTTAATTGAGCGTCCGAAACCGGTTTCGTTCCCAAAAAATAGTTACCATCGGCATCGATGGTGACGTACTGATCGTCTACCGGAGGCGGTGGTTGTCGGGCGGAACTGGACTGCTCGGGTAGATT
This sequence comes from Opitutales bacterium, assembly GCA_038152055.1. Lineage (GTDB taxonomy): Bacteria > Verrucomicrobiota > Verrucomicrobiia > Opitutales > Seribacteraceae > Chordibacter. The sequence continues at coordinate 24,779 of JAYOWQ010000016.1, forward strand.
TATGCGGTTGTATTGTTCGATCACCGGCGTGGTGATCATGAAAATAATCAAAAGACAGAACGCCAGATCGATCAGGGGCGTGACGTTCAGTTCCGAAATGACCGAAAGTTTGTTCCTGCGACTAAAATCTCTCGCCATCGATCCTTCTCCGTATGAATAACAGATTTTTTGTCCGCTGGTTCAGGAACTGGTTTCCAGTTCAATACGGTCAGCAAGATTGCTGGCGAAATTTTCCAGCTTGGTCATTTCGGCCCGTGTACGCGCGGACAGGTTGTTGTAGATGAAAACAATGGGAATGGCCACGCACAGCGCGGTCACGGTAGTAAGCAAAGCTCCGGAAACACCGGGGGCGAGGTGTTCGATAGTCGCCCCACCGGCATCCATCGTACCAAAAGCGTCCATCACACCCCAAACCGTACCGAGCAAACCAAGAAACGGCGCCCCGGAAACGATGGTCGCCAGCCAGTACATTTTTTCCTCATACCTGTCTTCGAATTCGGTGATCGCCCGTCTGATGGCGTTTTCGACGTAGTTCATCCGTACCTTTCCATCAAGCGAGCCCGTACGGGCAGCAGCCATTGCCCGGGAGCAGACGTGCAGGTAAGGGCTTGCTTCCCCAGAGAAGTTTGCGTCCTGATAGTCCATCATGTTGGCCAGGTCATTGATTCTCTTTTCATCCCTGGCATTGGCGCTGCGAATACGCCTCAAATCGGCAAACTTGTTCACCATGATCGATATCGCCCAGCAATTGAGCAAGGCGAGCACGACGATAACGCCCTTGCCCGCCAAATTCGAGTCCGCGAAATAACTGAAGAGTCCGGCATCCGCAATCACCGGAACAAAAAAACGTTCAACAACTGGAATTCCCATTATTTTCGATTCTTACCATTAAACCAAAACCACCATAATTGTTTTTCATCGATAACGGACAAAAATCAATGAAAAACTCTTCAAAACGGTAAAGTAGTCTCCATCATCCGATTAAGTTTGCACGGGGAAGCAAAGCGTCTTAGGCAAAAATCACGATGCAGGTATCTCAAAAAACCTTGGACGAAATCACTTCACGCTCATTTTCGCTCTCTTCCAGAAGAGCGCTCGTCGGACTGGATGGATTCGTGGACAAAATTGTCACGCCCGTGGCGAAGAGGCACGGACTGGGAGACAACTTCGACCCTGTCCCCACCATTGCCGAGATGGGGGCAAAAATCTCATCGGCCGCCGGCAAGAGTGCCAACTTCGAACTCTATCCACGCTTCGAAAAGCTGGGCGGCAACGGCCCGATCATGGCCAACGCCATGCTTTCGCTGGGGGTGGGGGTTCGTTACGTCGGGGCGCTTGGCAATCCCATCGTTCATGGAGTCTTCGAGGAGTTCGCAGATCGCACTCAAGCGGTTTCCCTTTGCGAACCCGGCATCACCACGGCAATGGAATTCAAGGACGGCAAGGTCATGCTGGGAAATACCCTGAGCCTGGAGGAGATCGATTACCAACGCATGATCAATGCCTGCGGCGAGGGTGAATTCATCGACCTGTTGTCCAAGGCGGACGTCGTGGCCATGGTAAACTGGACGATGATTCCCAAAATGACCTCCATCCTGGTTGAACTGGTGGACAAGGTGCTCCCCAACCTGCCTCCCCGCGATACCCGCACCTTCTTTTTCGACCTTGCCGATCCGGCCAAACGCTCGGATTCGGACATCGCCGAGGTTCTGCAGGTGATTTCCCGCTTTCAGGCGCATGCGGAAGTCACGCTCGGACTGAATTACAACGAGGGACTGCAGGTCTGCAACGTACTTGGTCTGCCCACCGGAGAAAAGGACGAGGAATCTCTCAAGAGCATGGCCTCGGCCATTCGGAGCAAACTTGCTGTCTCCACCATCGTTTTGCACCCGGTTGAATCCGCGGCATGCGCCACCAAGGACGGAGCCTGGTGGTCCCCCGGCCCCTACTGTGAAAACCCGAGGATCACTACGGGAGCGGGCGATCATTTCAATGCCGGATTCTGCAGCGCCCGGCTTAGTGGTTTTTCCCCCCTTGCATCCCTTGCCCTCGCAACTTGTACATCCGGTCATTACGTCCGCACGGCTCAAAGTCCCTCCACTTCCCAGGTCGTTGAATTACTCAAACAATCAGCTAATACAAATTCATGAGTTACGAAAAAGGCATTCTAATCTCCTTCGAAGGCTCGGAAGGCTGTGGTAAATCCACACAAATTCGCAGAATCGCCGACCGCCTGGAAGATATCGATCATCGCGACGTCGTCGTCACCCGTGAACCCGGAGGGACCATAATCGGAGAAGACATTCGTCATTTGCTTATGCATGCCGACTCATCCAAGAGCATCTTTCCGGAGACGGAACTTCTTCTCTTCGCCGCCAGTCGGGCCCAACTCGTTCGGGAAATCATTTTTCCGGCGGTTGAGGAAGGAAAGATCGTGCTGTGCGACCGTTTCCTCGATTCCACCACCGTGTATCAGGGCGTGGCCCGTCAAATTGCGGACGATCCCGTGACCATGATCAATTCCTTTGCCGTAGGCGATATCGTGCCCGATCTCACCGTCGTGCTGGACATCCCTCCGGAAATCGGTTTCGAACGCATCAAGCACAGGGTATCCGACATGCCCGACCGCATGGAGCAGGAAAACATAGAATTCTACGGCAAGGTAAGAGAGGGCTACCTCGCCCTCGCCCGCAGTCTGCCGGAACGTTTCTTCGTGGTCGACGGCACCGGGGATGCAGACGACATCGAGATCGACGTCTGGAACGAAATCCACGCCCGTTTCTTTTCCTAGGCTATCGTTTTTCTTTCTGCGCCGTCAAAGGCAGGATGGTTCAATTACCCACAGATCTCATCGAAACCCTCAGGTCCCGGTTTACGGAGAATAAATTGCACCACGCCTTGCTCCTCGCGGGCAAATCCGTCGAGATCACGGATCGGGCATCCCTTCAGCTGGCTCGGCATATTCTGGGAATGGATGAAGAGAGAGATGAACACCCGGATCTTTTTCATCTCCGGCCGAGTGGCAAGGCCCGCATCATCAACGTCGAGAAGACCCGTGAATTGATTTCCCAACTTCACCGAAGCTCCAACCAGGGTGGGGCCAAGGTGGCCATCGTTCACGAGGCCGACCGGATGCGGAAGGAATCAGCCAATGCATTCCTGAAAACTCTAGAGGAGCCACCTTCGGGGACTTATCTTCTCATGCTCAGCACGCGGCCTTATTCCCTGCTTGCCACCATTCGCAGCCGTTGCTTGCTCGCGAGGCTTTCAGGAAGCGCGGAATCCACGACCGGGGATAACTGGAACTCGTGGAGCGAAAGCTACCGTGCGTGGATACATGCCCTGCTGGACCGGGAAAAACTCCGCAAGGATCGCATAAGCCCGCTCTTTGCAGCCTATGGGCTTACCGCTTCCTTGCTTTCCCTGATCAACCAACAGGCGGACGAACGCTACCAGCAGGCAAAGGAAGGAATGTCCTTGCTCGACGACAAGGAAAGGGATGCCATGGAAGTGGGGATACGCAAAGGAGCCCGGTCCGCGATCCTCGGTCAACTTTCCGAAATCACCCGCGAAATCGCCGTCGAACGGATGAAAACGGACGATGCCTCAAAAATCGGCAACAAGTTGACCCGCGTGATTCAATCTCTCGAAAGGAGCGTCGGGCTGCTCGAAGTCAACTTCAAGGACGAAGCCGCTCTGGAAGACTTTCATCTTTCATCCCTGCGCATCTGGTCCTCCCAATGAACCACACCTATTTTCACATCCTATGAGTACGATCTTCGAAAAAATAATCGCAGGCGAAATCCCCGCCGACTTCGTCTACCAGGACGATCTGTGCATTGCCATACGCGACGTCGCTCCCCAGGCTCCCTCGCACCTGCTGATCATTCCCAGAAAACCAATCCCTCGCGTGGGGGAGGCTCAACCGGAAGATCAGTCCGTCCTCGGACATCTGCTCCTAATCGCCGGCCAGGTTGCCGAACGGGAAGGACTCGCAGAAGGGTACCGCATCGTGATCAACAATGGTGCGGCGGGCGGAGAAACGGTGCCTCACTTGCACGTCCACCTACTCGGGGGTCGGCAACTGGAATGGCCCCCCGGTTGATTTAGACCGGTGCGCTCATTCATACCATCGCTGCTCGCCCTAATGCTCGCGGGCACCCTTACTGCAGACCGTATTTCGATGAAGGATGGATCCATAGTCTATGGATCCGCCCTGAGAGTTGAGGATGGAAACCTTAGTTTTCAATCTTCATACGGATCGGTCCTGCATTTTCCTCTTGATGAAATCATGGAACTTTCAACCAACCAATATTTGGAAGTTCGCGACGAAACCAACCGTACCATCCGCGGGCAATCCATTCCCCTTCCATCAGGCACCCTGAATCTACGGTCCGAGGATGGCAGGAAAAGTCTCCCATTCAACGAGGTCCGACATCTCTGGCAACTGGAAGAGACCGACCCTCTGGTGATCGAAGAAGAAGCCCTCGCCGATGAGTTACGCATGAAGTGGAAGAACTCTCTGGCCCTTGACCTAAGCGGATCGGGAGGAAACACGGACTCGCTGGGAATCGGGCTACGATTGGACAGCGTCTATGCAAACAAGTTCAGGGAACTGGACGTCTATCTCGGGCATAACAACCGTTCAACCAACGGCAAGTCCGACCTCGAGGAAACCAAGGCAGGAGCGGAGTACGATTCCATATTTTCGGAAGATCTCGCCTGGTACCTCAAGGGAGACTTCGAGCACGATCCGATCGAGCGCATCGATCTACGGGCGACCGGGGCAATCGGTCTGAAGCGCGACTGGATACGGGAAGATTACCGTCAGCTGTCCGCGCGGGCGGGTGGAGGTCTTCGGTACGAAAAATCAACGGACTCCACGACCTCCACCACAAGCGAACCCGCCCTCGACCTTGGCCTTGATTACTCTCATCGGTTTTACGGGCTTTTTTCATTGGAGAGCGAATTCTCCCTGGTTCCACGCCTGAAAGATCTTTCCGACTACCTCTTCCAACACGATCTTGCCATCCTTTTTCCAGTAGCCGAAGAAGATCTCTGGCACTTGCGTTCCGGACTCTCGGGGACCTATGATTCCACCCCTTCCGCAGGGTTGGAAAACTCCGATTTGAAATACTATTTGAGTATCGTTTACAAGTTCCAGTAGCTTTGAGGCTCAGGAACCTGTGACGATCGAACGGAACCAGTCGTATGCGCTACCGGTCTTGTGAAGAATCGATGCAAGTTGCCCGATTGCAAACAAAAGCAGGGCGATCAACCCGACGATGATCAGTCTTTTCGGGACTTGAGTGGTTTTCAACGAGCTCCCTCCGACTCGTTTACCCCGCCTTCATCCAGCTTGATCCACTCCTCGTAACCGTAGTCGTAAAGGAGTCTGTTCTTCTTGTGCTCCCCAAAGAAATACAACCAGTGCCCGCTTCTGTTGGCGAACAGAAAGGGATAAAGATCCCGCCTGGTCCACGTCCAACCTAGTCTTTCCTTCCACAGCCAGATAGAACCCTCGTCCGCCGGGCTAGGATAAATCCAGCCCAGACCCAAATGGAGCAGCCATCCGCTTTCTGATTTGTAATAAGTACCCAACCATGAACTTTTCCACCATCCGGGGGCATTAACAAGCGGAGTTGCATTCGACCAAAGATCATCTTTTTGAAACAGCTGATTCAAAATCGACTCCTCTAAACCATAAGAAATACCCTCACCATTCTGGGCATAAGCCCGAACAAACAATCTCTTCCATGATTTATCCAAGGATAAAGTATGGGAAAATCTAGCGTCACCAGAATCGGAACCTAGCTTGATTTTTTGAACACCTTCCTGATTATCCCCAAAAATCGGCTTACTACTTATCAGTACCCCGACCTCAAATTGATAAGCGTGACCACCGTTATAATGAACAGATCCCCCAACCTGCACATTCCCAGTGATCCCCACAACAGGTTTAGCGGTATCAACAATGGGAAGAGAACTGTCAATCACCTCTATCGTAAATTTGCGGGCCAAAGAGAGTCCACCATCGTCTTCCGCACGAACCATTATTGAGTAGCTTGAGCCTTTTTCGTAATCAAAAACCTGCCTTGTTTTCAACTTCCCATCACTGCTTACTTCAAAGTTTGAATGATCAAAGGATTCATTCTGGTCGAGTGAGAATAGCAGAAAATCACCATCGGGATCATTCCCGCTGAATTCACCAACTGTACTGCCAACGGGCAGGTTCTCAAAAATTTGAAAACTACTTAGGCTGATAGAATCAGGTGGACGGTTAAGGGAGGAGGATGCATTCATTGGGTCGGTACCCACGGCAATTTCATCCTGATTGGAAAAACCATCCCCATCCGCATCTTCATCATAGAAATCCTCAATTCCATCCCCGTCCAAATCCTCAATTTGATTGAGTAAGTTAACAATGAATAATTTTTGCAAAGATAGGCCATCCGGATCGGTCACATCGACTACGATTGGATAATATTTATTGTCCAACTCATAATCCATGCTGCCCGCGACAGTCAACCGACCGTACTCGTCTAACCTAACCGGTAAATTGTTCATAAGTTCAAACACCATCTGCTCATGAACGTAAGGCTGGGTTAATTCAGAAATTTGCGAATGACTTTCATGCCCGCTGAAACTCCAGTCAAATTCGGTCTCGGTGCTAATATTGGCAAGAAATTCCTCAGCCCTTTGAAAATCAACAAAAAATATCTGGTCAGGTACGAGTGTATCCAGAAGGTCAGGATCAGAGGAAGTTTCAATTGCAGAAATTAATCCAAGCGATGGGTAGTAATCCAATACTTTGTAATATTGCATACCATTATCTTCCGTAACTTCAATCGTTCCATGTTCATCGACCACAAAAGGAGCCTCATAGGGCTGTGGAAAATCAATTGATTCAAGGATTTCCATGGTACCATAATTCTTGCCGTCCTCAAAACGCATGGTGTAAGTTTTCAACTCTCCATCCTGAGAAGAGAAATGAACAGACCATAATGTGACCGCGTTCAAATTTTCATACCAGCGGTACGCCCCATCTTCCCACAGCACCACAGGATTTCCATCAGGGTCTTTCACCACCACATTCGTAACAGTCGC
>JAYOWQ010000017.1:0-30745 GCA_038152055.1 Opitutales bacterium
TGAAATTTATTCGTACCTTTTCAGACCGCATTTACCATGCCCATATGAAGGATGCTTGGTGGGGGCACGGGGATGGTACCGTTGGTGTTTTTGGTGGGCATACCACCTTTGCGGACCCAAGACGGTTCTGGGACTTCCGTTCCATTGGTCGGGGAGATGTTAACTTCGAAGAAATTATCATTGCTCTGAACGATATCGGATATGCCGGCCCCTTATCCGTGGAATGGGAAGACAGTCGGATGGATCGTTTCCACGGGGCGGAAGAATCCTGTGCGTTTATCAAAAAGCTGGACTTCAAGCCCAATGAAATGGCATTTGATTCCGCGTTCGACAAGGAAAACCAATAGATCAAATCCAATCATGAAAAACAGAAAATTACGTATGGGTATGGTAGGTGGAGGCCGTGGTGCCTTTATCGGCGGAGTGCACCGCCGTGCTGCTGGCTTGGACGGACAGATTGAATTGGTTGCTGGAGCTTTTTCCTCGGATCCAAAAAAATCTGCCCTCTCCGGGAAGGATTTCTTTATCGATCCGTCCAGGGTGTATGCTTCGTACAAAGAAATGGCCAAGAAGGAGGCTTCCTTACCGCTTGGAGAGAGAATCGATTTTGTTTCGATTGTGGTGCGTAATCATTTGCACTTCGAAGTGGCTAAGACCTTTCTTGAGGCAGGAATCAATGTAATCTGTGATAAACCTGCAACCTTCACACTCGCTGAAGCGAGGGAGTTAAAGAAGGTAATCACCAAGACAAAAAAAGTCTTTGCATTAACCCATAACTACACCGGCTATCCAATGGTTAAGCTTGCCCGCCAAATGGTAAAGAAGGGAGAGCTGGGTAAAATCATCAAGGTGGTTTGTGAATATCCGCAGGGCTATGCGATTACTGCGCTTACCGGCGAAGATAAGTCCATTGCCAATTGGCGTACCGATCCCAAAGTCGCTGGTATCTCCAATTGCATGGGAGATATTGGAACCCATGCAGAGAACTTGGTGCATTACATAAGTGGTTTGGAAATTGATTCCTTGTGTGCGGACTTATCAGTAAATATTCCGGGCCGAAAACTGGATGACGATGGCAATGTGCTGGTTCGCTTCAAAGGAGGAGCCCGTGGTATCATCTACGCATCCCAGGTTTCGAATGGGGATGAAAACAACCTGAATATCCGGGTATACGGCACCAAGAAATCCATCGAGTGGCATCAGGAAGAACCGAATGATTTAATTGTCAAGGATGCCCGTGAGCCCCGCCAGGTCTACCGCCGAGGGAATGGATATGTGACGGGTGCCGCCGCCGATCATACCCGTATTCCATTTGGACACCCGGAAGGATTTATTGAGGCATTTGCCAATGTTTACAATTGTGCTGCCGTTGCCATCCGCGATGAAATTTCTGGAAAATTTCCCCGCAAGTCCGGTTATGATTACCCGGATATCCGCGATGGAATTATCGGCATGGCATTCATCGAGACCGTGGTGAAGAGCTCAAATTCAAAACAGAAATGGGTTAAATTTCCCCAAATTCCCAAGTAATAAAATTATCAATTAAATGACTCAAAGAATCGGAATCATTGGAGCGGGCGGAATGCTGCAGTATCATGCCCCTGGATTTAAAGCCGGAGGAGCGGAAATAGTAGCAATTTGCGACATGAATCAGGAGGCTGCAAAAAAAGCAGCTTCGACTTACGATGCCCAGCATGTCTTTGCCGATTCGCAAAAGATGCTTGATGAATTGTCTGACTTGGACGCGATCAGTATCATTACGCCAAACCGTACGCACAAGACATTGGCGATTCAGGCATTAAAAGCGGGTAAGCATGTGTTCTGTGAAAAACCACCTGCCTTGAATGCGGAGGAGGTTGCGGAAATGAAGCAGGCGGCAGAAGATGCCGGAAAGACATTGATGTTCAATTTCAATAACCGGGCGCGTCCGGAGTCGTATGCCATGCGAAAGTACTTGGATGCGGGCGAAATCGGAACGATTAACTCCGCTCAGGCAAAATGGATTCGTCGTACTGGCATCCCTGGTTTTGGTGGTTGGTTTACCAATAAGGCGCAATCGGGCGGCGGACCTCTGATTGATCTTTTGCATATGATCGATTTGGCTTTGTTTTACATGGACTATCCAGAGCCTAGCCACGTGCTTGCCCAAACATTCGATAACTTTATTCAGGACAAAGGATTCAAAGGCCCTTGGGGCATTCCCGATGTGACCGATGGGGTAACGGACGTGGAAAGTGCAGCCCATGGATTCGTCCGTTTTCAAACCGGTCAGGTGCTGAGCTTTCAAGTGTCATGGGCGGAGATGAATAAACGGGAAGAGGTTTCCGTAACCTATCAGGGAACCAAGGGTGGGGGTATGGTTCGACGTTTATTCGGCAGGGATGGAATCGATGCCACTGCGATTGATGATTGTGAGTTGTATTTTCAGGAACATGGCCGTTCCGTAAATCGTTCAATCGTGGTTGAGGAGTGCGAGGATATGGGACGGATTCGTTCCGCTCAAAACTTTGCTCTTACTCTTGCGGGAAAAGAGGCCCCTCTAAATACCCCGGATCAGGCGCTCGCCTTGATGAAAATCATTGATGCCACTTACGAATCTGCCCGCACGGGTAAACCGGTGGAGATTTCTTGATTGGGCTTGTATCTACAGAGCTTGCCAAACAAGAGTGAACTTCATATGAAATAGTTTTACATGAGCAAACAGTACAATAAATTAATCAAGCGTCGCCGTCGCGCAGCTTATTTGTCACGTCGAAAAAAAGCGCTTTCTGAATCCACTCCAAAGAAGGTAGCCGTTCAAGACAAACCAGCCAGAAAGGTTTCTAAATCCGTGCCCAAGCGTCCGTCCTCCAAGGAAGAACCCTCAAGTGTTGCAGCGGAGGTCAAGGCTTCGGAAAAGGCAACTGCCGCAGATGTGCTGGGACCTGATACCGCAGCAAACGATTCCGCTCAACAAGAAGAAGCTACACAAGCCACCGAGGCATAGCCCTTGGATTTAACGTTCACAGGGGAATGAAACGAAATCTCCCCGCGCTTTTTTTATGGTTCTGGTTGCTTGCGATTCCGGCACACGCAAACTTTGGGATCGAGCTTAGAAACACGGGATATTTCAAGACCGCTGACTTCAAGAGAATACCCGAGTTTTTCACCGGAAGAGAATACTCCGGATCCAGAGTCTACTGCAGGTCGGATCCTCTAAGCAGAGAAGGATTCTACTTCATTGTAAAGCTCAGTGCATCGCCTGATGAACTTTCTAACAATGTTTATTGGAAGCTGGATTGGATTTCACCCAACAATCTTGAATCGCAAAGCATTGATATTCCGATTGATAATCCTGACATTTTTGGGAAAGAGGTATTCATAGGTTTGACGGGAGAGGATTGGACAGATAGCTCGGTCCGGCCTCTCGCGTGGCGTCTTAGTTTGCTGAACAGTGAAAAGGGGATAATCGCAGAGAGTCAGAGCTTTTTGTGGTCAAAGTAAAATACTCTCCTGACACCAATGAAAGGTAAATGGAGACCTATTGGTAAAAGGCATGCCATTTCGCTTATTGGAATAAATGAAACTTTGCTAGGCGGTCAGAGTTTTGCCTGGACTGCGGAGTCAGAAAATCAATGGGTTGGGGTAATCAGGAAAGCGGCAGTGCAGTTACGTTGGCTTGATGGACAATTGGAATGGAGATCTTCCGGAATCAAGCCTATGTGCGAAGCAGGTTTGCATCATTATCTTTGGCTTGATGAATCGTACGATTTAGCGGTGGATGCATTGCCCTGGAGGAGCGATCAATCCCTCCAGCTGGCAATGAAACATTTTCCAGGATTAAGGATTCTTCGGCAACCAATTGACGAAACCTTGCTGGTCTTTCTTCTCAGTTCTGCAAAGAGTATTCCTCAAATCAAAAAACTCAGGGAAAGAATTCATCTTTTGTTAGGTCAGTCACTGGGCAGGAACCTGTATGCTTTTCCTGGGTGGAACAGGCTTAAAAAAATAAGAGAGGAGAACGCCAGAGAGCTGGGAGTTGGGTATCGGGCAAAATATCTTGTTGGAACCGCCCGCTTTCTTGCCAAAAACTCGAATTTTCTAAACGACATCAAAATATTATCTCATCAGTCGGCAAAATTAAGACTGATGGAACTTCCTGGTGTCGGTCCCAAAGTGGCTGACTGTATTTTACTGTTTGGTGCAGAAAAAAGTGAAGCCTTTCCCATGGATACCTGGATTCTTCAGTCCATGGAAAAACAGTATGGGATGAAAGGTTGGAAGACCCCTCAAATGGAAGAATTTGCCCGCATCCATTTTGGTCGACATGCTGGATTAGCTCAGCAATTTCTCTTTTCCTACCAGCGGAATTTTGGGAAAAAGATGAGGTCAAAAAGTACAAAAAATTGACAATGCTCTTTTCAATTCAACGTACTGGCGCAAGACTTGCCTAAAAGAATTATCCGTTATGAGTACAACCAGCCAATTTCAGGGTTACACCATCGAAAAGTTCTTTGATGAAATGTTTATGGGTAGCGCGGAGCTTCAGGCACGGGCTCATTACGAAAAAATTTTTAATAGATTTGACCATCTGACCGAGGGCGAAATTTCGGACAGGCGACAGCAAGCAGATTCATCATTTCTTGAGCACGGAATCACATTTACTGTCTATGGAGATGAGGGTGGAACTGAGAGAATTTTTCCTTTTGATCTTATTCCCCGTGTTATTCCAGAAAGTGAATGGAGTATGGTGGAAAATGGTTTGAGGCAGCGCATAATCGCACTGAATTTGTTCCTCAATGACATTTACCACGGAAGAAAAATTATCAAGGATGGAATCATTCCCGAAGAGATTGTAAATTCTTCTAAGAATTACCGGCCTGAAATGGTCGGGTTTGATCCGCCGCAGGGAGTTTATGTCCATATTTGTGGGACCGATCTCATCCGTGATGAAGAGGGGACCTACCTAGTACTTGAAGATAATGCGCGTTGCCCATCAGGGGCTTCTTATCTTCTCGAAAACCGGGAAATTATGAAGCGAGCTTTCCCGCAAACTTTTGGTGGAATGTCCGTTCGTCCAGTTGAGGCTTATCCTGATTTATTGCTTCGTACTCTTGAGTACCTTTCTCCCCGTAAGTCTCAAAAACCAGTCTGTGTGCTGTTGACCCCCGGGGTTTACAATAGCGCTTATTTTGAGCACACCTTTCTAGCGAGGCAGATGGGCATTGAGATTGTGGAAGGTAAAGATTTGATCGCCATAGATTCATGTATCTACATGCGTACCACCCGGGGACTGGTGCAAGTCGATGTAATTTACCGTCGATTGGATGATGACTTTCTTGACCCGCTCGTTTTTCGTGAGGATTCGATGCTTGGCGTTTCGGGATTAATGGACGCATATCTTAAAGGAAACGTGGCCTTGGCCAATGCCGTTGGCACCGGAGTGGCAGATGATAAAGTAACTTACGCCTATGTGCCTGAGATGATTAAATATTATCTTGATCAGGACCCGATACTTTCGAATGTCCCTACCTATTTGTGCTGGAGAGACAGTGATCGCGCTCATGTTTTGGAAAACCTTGATAAGCTTGTGGTAAAGGCAGCAAACGAGTCCGGCGGATATGGTATGCTTATTGGCAACCAATCAACGGCTGAGCAAAGAGATGAATTTGCCCTTTTGATAAAGGCTCATCCACGGGAATACATTGCCCAGCCGATCATATCTCTTTCGCGTCACCCTACTTTTTGTGAAGAAGGTATCGCAGGCAGACACGTCGACTTACGCCCTTTTATACTATACGGCGAGGATGTGGAAATTGTGCCAGGCGGATTGACCCGGGTAGCACTCAAAAAGGGTTCTTTGGTGGTTAACTCATCTCAGGGTGGAGGGAGTAAAGATACCTGGGTATTGAGGGAGTTTTAAGATGCTATCAAGGGTTGCGGATAACTTGTATTGGATGAGCCGTTACATCGAGCGGGCAGAAGGAATGGCCCGCATGATACAGGTACACCAAAGTCAGGCATTAGAATATGCCCAAAATGATCAACAATTGGAAGAATTCTGGCAACCTGTTCTCCAATCGATTTGCGCAGAGAGTATATATCCGATCGAGGATGGTATCCGTAAAATGGGGAAAGCTTTAATCTTTTCCCTCTCATTTGAGAATTCCATTTTCTCGTGCATATCATCTGCCCGAGAAAATGCCCGTATGGTAAGAGATCAATTGTCTGAGGAGCTCTGGTTGGAGCTCAATAATATCTATCTGTTCTTCCGCAATGGAGATGCGGAGGATCTATACAACCAAGGATCCGATTTATTGCTCGATCGCATAACCCGTTTCTCCCTTGTCTTTCAGGGGCTTGCCGATGCAACCATTCCGCATGGGGAGGGATGGCGCTTTCTTTCATTGGGTAAATATCTCGAGCGTGCAGATCAATCCAGCAGGATGCTGGATACTTTAAACCTTAGATCGAAGGAGCCAACACGGGCTGACTTGATGTCCGTTTTGCGTTGTTGTATTGCATTATCTGCTTTTCGTCAGCAGTTCCGTGGCAATCTTTCGTTAAAAAATGTGGCTAGTTTTCTTCTTTTTTCAGAAGATTTTCCAAGATCTATTCGATTTTGTATTCGTGCGATTGATCATAGTTTGCATGCAATTTCTGGAGTGCCTACGGGTACTTTTTCAAATGAAGCTGAAAGATTGACCGGGAGTACACTGGCTATGGTCAACTTCACTGACTGGCAACAGGTATACAGCAAGGGACTGCATCAGACCTTGGACGAATTACAATCAACCCTGATTGAAATTGGACAGCGGGTTTTTGAGACCTATGTTCTACTACCATCCGAAATCAAAAGCCTGGGCGAACGAAACTCCGCCCAACTAGCCCAAGCTCAACAGCAGCAGTGATTCCATTACGGATTCACTTTTAGTGTTCTGATCAAACCTTTGTTTGGATGATGAGATTATATGTTTTCCATAGAACCAGTTACCGTTATCCCTCACCGGTTACACAAAGTTACAATGAGTTGAGGTTGCACCCGTTAAGTAATGATTGGCAAAACTGCATCTCAACAACACTTTCAATTCTGCCTATTTGCCGACCGCAAAGCTATCTGGATTTAAATGGAAATATTGTCCATTTTTTTGAATTGCCTGAAGCTCACCAAAAGTTGGTTATTGAGGCGCGTTCAGTGATTGAAACGAGGACACGGGTGGATTTCGAAAACTTTCCCTATGGTGTGAGCCTGTCTAAACTTTCAAAGATGGAAGGAGTGCCGGAATATCGTGATTATCTCCAGACATCAACATATGTGGAAATCAATCCGGAAGTTTGGCGAATGGCAATCGACCTGAAGGGGGAATCTAAGGATGTCTTTCAGACAGCTTATCAGGTAATGGAATTCATCTATCAAAATTTTGAATATTGTAAATCTACCACCACTGTGGATACCCATGCCAACGAAGTCCTTAAAATTAGGCGGGGGGTATGCCAGGATTTTGCCCATGCAGCTCTCGCTCTCTGCAGATGCCTTGGCATCCCAGCTCGTTACGTAAGTGGGTATTTTTTTGATTCTACCCGGGGTCGTCGAATGCGTGGCGCGGAAGCATCCCATGCATGGATTGAGGTTATGGTGAGTGACCATGGCTGGTTCGGTTTGGATCCCACCAATAATCGGGTAGTCGATGATACCTATGTTATTTTGGGTACAGGCAAGGATTATCGCGATGTCGCCCCAGTCACTGGGTCCTATTATGGGCCAAGGCCAGACGAATTTGATGTGACTGTCCGAGTGAAGCGGACGGATGATTAGTAAGAAAAAAGCGCTGATTTATTTGCGGCAGGAATCGACTTGATCAATTGACGGGTATATTCTGTCTGGGGAGATTTGTAGATACTGTCTGCAGTACCATTTTCAACGATCTTGCCATTTTGCATCACTGATATTTCATCAGACATAAACTTCACCACACCGAGGTCATGGGAGATGAAAAGATAAGTAAGTCCACGGGAACGCTGTAGGGATTTTAATAAATTAAGAACCTGTGCCTGGACGGATACGTCCATAGCGCTGACACATTCATCGCAAACGATAAATTCCGGTTCTGTAGTCAGTGCACGGGCCACACATATTCTTTGTCTTTGCCCGCCGGAAAATTCATGGGGGTACCGGGATAAGTGTTTTTCCGCCAGACCCACTTCTTCGAGGAGAGCAATTATCCGATTCATTTGATTTCTACGGGAGTTTCCAATCCGATGAACAACCAAAGGTTCGAGCAAGGTTTGTTCAATGGTTAGTCGGGGATTGAGGGAGGCATAAGGGTCCTGAAAAATGATCTGCATGGATTTGCGTAAATTAATTTCTGTATACTTACCATTGACGCCAACAGGCTTACCTTGAAATAAGATCTGTCCTGAGGTTTTTCTGATCAGATTGAGAAGGGTTCGGCCAAGGGTAGTCTTACCGGATCCGGACTCACCCACCAGTCCGTGAGTGGTGCCTCGCAAAATAGATATGGAAACGTCATTGACCGCTCGGATGGGTTGTTTTGGAGAACTGAACTCGACCACAATATTTTTGGCTTCAAGTAGTTTTGAAGAATTATCCAATGATTTATCAGTATGTTGTCTGCCTGATAGTTTGGTGTGAGAACCGGAATCAGAATTTAAAAAATCGTCCACTGTGGGCAAGCGATCGAATTTATTATCCAAAGTCGGACGGCATGCAATCAATGCCTTGACATAAGGGTGTTGAGGGTTGCTGAAGATGGAGGTTGTTGTATTTTGCTCGACCACTTTCCCGCGGTACATAACCACGACACGATCGGCCAACTCTGCAACCAGACCAAGGTCATGACTGACGAAAATAACACTTACTTTAAGGTCAGAACATAATTCTCGAAGTATACTCAAGACCTTTGCCTGAACAGTCACGTCCAGGGCGGTGGTCGGTTCGTCGGCTAAAAGCAGGGAAGGCTGGGTAATAAGGGCCATGGCAATCATTGCCCGTTGCCTCATTCCTCCGGAAAATTCATGTGGGTAAGAATTGGGGAATTCTTTGATTCGATGAACCCCTACTTTAAGCAGCATTTCCAAAGCTTTGTTTCTAGCCTCTTCTTTTTCACAGAGCTTATGAATGAGCAAAGGTTCCGCAACCTGATCCAGAACGGGAAGATAGGGGTTGAGACAGCTCATCGGGTCCTGAAAAACCATCGAAATCTCCTTGCCTCTGATCTTTTGCATGTCGGTTTCAGAATGATCCAGCAGGTTGTTTCCTGACCACTCAATCGTACCTCCTTCAACATGAGCGGATGGAGAAGGGAGTAATTGAAGAATGGCATTGCAAGTCACGGATTTTCCAGAGCCTGACTCTCCCACAATCCCGACAATTTCTCCTGATGCAATTTCAAGGTCAATTCCCTCAACAGCATGAACGATCTCTCCCCGGTTTTGAAAGCCAATCCTTAAATCCTTGATTGATAAATTCCCCATAATATCAGTCCGTGGAAGCTTTTGGATCCAAGGCATCGCGCAATCCATCGCCTAAAAAGTTGAGGGCAAACAAGGTGAGGCAGAAAAATGAGCCGGGAAAAAAGAGAAGCCAAGGAGCCGCATCCATTTTTTCTGCGCCTTCTTTAATTAAGCTGCCCCAAGAACTCATGGGTGCCTGAACACCAAGACCAAGGAAGCTCAGGACTGCTTCGAGCAGCATTACAGCGGGAACGGTAAGGGTGGCATATATAATGATTGGCCCGATCAAATTGGGCAATAAATGCCTGAAAAGAATACGTGTACGCGAATATCCCAAGGCGCGCGCGGCTTCTACGAATTCCGAACGTTTTAAATTCAGAGTTTGACCTCGGGTAATTCGCGCCATGGTCAACCACTCGACCGCTCCAATTGCCAGAAATAAAAGTAGAAAATTACGACCAAAGAGAACCATTAAGAGTATCACGAAAATAATGAAGGGCAGGGCATATAGAACGTCGACGATGCGCATCATCAAAGCATCGATTTTTCCGCCGGCATAGCCGGACATCATACCATAGCTTACACCGATTACCAATGAAACGAGGGTGGCCAATAAACCAACGGACATGGAAATCCTCCCGCCATAGGTGGTTCGAGCAAATAAATCACGACCAAGATTATCCGTACCAAACCAGTGCATGGATGAGGGAGCCTCGAAAACACGATCTAGATTCTGTTGGTCATATGAATGCGAACAAAGCAGTGGGCCCAAAATCGAAAAAGTTCCCATCAACGCCAGCCCGAACATGCTTATCATTGCCATGCGGTTGGTCCGAAGTCGCAACCAAGCGTCACGGCCAAGGGAGGATGACGTTTCGGCCCTCATCAAGCTTGTCTTGCTTTCGGGTCGAGATACGCCTGCAAAAGATCGACTAGTAAATTTAGCAGGATAATCAGGGTGGCGTAGAAGAGAACCGTTCCCAAAACCATGGTATAATCACGATTAAATGCAGCGGTAACGAAAAACTTCCCAAGTCCCGGAATAAAGAAAATACTTTCTATGACGAAGGATCCGCTGATCAACCCGGCAAAGGCTGGGCCCAAAAAAGTGGCGGTCGGCAACAAGCCACCGCGGAGAGCATGAATACGAATGACGCGCCAGGAGCTTGCCCCTTTGGCGCGAGCGGTGCGGATGTAATCCTGTTCAAGAGTTTCAAGCATACCTGCGCGAGTCAACCGGGCGATGTAGGCCGCATAAAACAAGCCCAAGGTAAGAGATGGAAGAACCCAGTCACTCGATCCGTACCAGCCCAGCGGTGGGAAAAGACCCATACTTGTGGAGAAAGCAAAGATTAAAATTGGTCCGAGTACGAAACTGGGCAGACAAATCCCAGTCATGGCAAGGGACATGGGCACGCAATCCAACCAGGAATTTTTTCTCAAGGCGGCAAGAATTCCGGTGGGCAAACCGATGAGCAAGGCTATTCCTAAAGACAACAAGCCCAATGTGAGGGAGACGGGAAATGCGGTGGCTATCAATTCGGAGACTTCCCAACCCGGATATTTGAAGGATGGCCCGAGGTCTCCTTGGACGAGGTTGCTCATGTAGAGCAGGTATTGATCGAGGAGGGGTCGATCCAGGCCAAAGTGACTTTCAAGCTTGGCCTTGATTTCATCAGGTACCGTCTTTTCGGAATCAAAGGGGCCACCTGGAGCAAACCGAGTCATGAAAAAAGTGAGGGTGGCGATCACCCACAAGGTAGGAACTGCTTGAAGGATTCTGAAAAGGATGAACTGCTTCATCGATCATTCCCTTTCTCTAAATAAACGTATTTGTAGGGATGATGATCAAGAAGGGTGGGGTACCATCCTTGCACCGAAGGATGCCTCATCGACAAGTGAACGTAAAAGTAAAGTGGGAGAATGGGTACTTCCTCTGCGAGCAAGTCCTCGCAAACTTGAAAGCTTCTCCATCTCTCATCTTGAGACCTAGTAGTCTCCGCTTGCATCAAGGCATCATCATAGTCTGAGTTTGCCCAACCGGTCATGTTCAGGCCTTCCCCTGATCTCCACATATGAAGAAAAGTATGAGGATCGACGTAATCTCCAATCCACCCGGCCCGAGCAATGGCAAAGTCGCCCGAGGAAACGGTGGCCAGAAAAACCTTCCATTCCATGTTGAGAAGTTTTATCTCCACACCAAGCGTATCTTTCCACATTCCATAAAGTGCCTCAGCTACCTTCTTGTGCCCTTCCGAAGTATTGTAAGTCAGTTCGACATCAGGCAATCGTCCCAAATTTTTTTCCAGAAGGTATTCGGAGAGTAATTTCCTCGCTTTTTGCGGATTATAAGGGAATTGGGATTTTGGAACGAAACCACCTGTTCCCGGCGGAGTGAAGGTGGTTGCAGGAGATTGGCCGCCCTTGAGAACTTTTTCTACGAGGCGCTTTCGATCGATGGATAGGCTGAACGCTTGGCGCACCCGGCGATCGTCAAAGGGTGGACGATTCAGATTGAACCGGTAAAAGTAAGTGCCAAGGTAGGGTTCGAAGTGGAGTTCTTCAGGTAATGACTTACGCAGGTAGTCGATTCTATCGGTGGACACACTCTGCGTAAGATGCAAAAAACCAGATCTGTATGCCCGTTCCTCTGTATCAACTGCTTCAATGGGATAGAAGCGAATCCCTTGAAGTCGAACGTTTGGGGAGTCCCAGTAAGATTCGCATTTTGTAACTTCGATGACAGAGTTTATCCGATGATCGGACAGGCGAAAGGGACCATTCCCGACAAAATTTCCAGGTTTGGTCCAAGGCGTACCGATTTTCTGATAAGCGTCAAACTTTTCAATGGTCGCTCGATGAACCGGAAACCATGCATAATGATTGAGCAATTCAAGAAAGTAGGGAATGGGATGTTCCAGTGTGAGTTCCAAGGTGAAATCGTTCAAGGCCCGAGCCCCAACGTTTGCTTCTTCCCATCTTTTTTCTCCCTCATGATAGGATCTGGCGTTCTTCAATGGATAAAGCATGGATGCATACTGCGCCCCTAAGTTTGGATTGAGTATGCGTCTGAATGAGTAGACGAAATCGTACGCTGTCACGGGATCGTCATTGCTCCACCTGGCATCCTTGCGGAGTATGAATCTGTAAGTCAGCCCATCTTCTGATTGCTCCCACTTTTTAGCTACGCCAGGTTGTGGTTCGAGGGTTTTAGGATGCTCGGAAACCAATCCTTCAAGCAAAGCGGAAAGAATATTGTGGGCCGCCACGCTCGTGGCGAGATGAGGATCAAGATGTTGAGGTTCGGCGCCAAGCCCGAAATGCAGGATCTGATTGCTCAGGGCGGTCTCGACGTTTGTGGGCTGCGAACAACCCCACAAAATCAAAAGGAGGCTTACGCAGGACCACGATCGAATCAAGCCAAGACGATTTTGAAGTTGAGCGATCAAATGCATGTTTATGATTTTATCAAAGTACGAAATACCCGGCCTTCCTTGGCAAGCAAAAGGATGGATAAATTAAATTTCATCGGGTGTTTGTCTTTACTCCCTAGAGTGATTCGAAGTATGAAAACACTTATTTTTCATGGGCGATTACTTTACACGCAGATTACTTCTTATTCCACCCGTAATGGTGGGCATCAGCTTGATGGTATTTGCTTTGACTCGCCTGGCTCCAGGTGGGCCGGTCGAACAGGCTATGATGCAAATGCAACAGGTGGGTGAACTTGGTGAAGCAGGTCGCAGTCATGGGGCGGAGCAAGCCCTTTCGGAAGAGCAGATTCTTCAGATGACAAGACTTTATGGTTTCGACAAGCCCATCTCGGCAGCTTCTCTGCTTTGGCTTGGGTTAAAGCCGAGAGAGGACACTCATCAGGAAGTCAGGATTTTAAGAGACGAGTCTGAACTGAGTGAACGTATCACTTTGCCGGGTTTTCATCTTGCCAGGTTCGATTGGAACAAGGACAGTTTTGTCGATCCTTGGGAAATACCCAGACATCTGATTCCATCGATACCGTTTCTTGAATTGGATCAAAATGCTGATGGTCGAATTGACGGCACGGAGGCAGGCAATGAAAAGGGTTGGATTCAAGGAGCCCGCGAAAGTGTTGAACTTAAAAGGCTCGAGGATGGCTCCGTGGAAATTCAAAATCTTGATTCCCTTTTGGGTAACTGGAAAGTCCGCATGCGGAAACACGAATCGGGAAGAATTCATTCTCCAGTAGCAGATGTTTACCTGGAAAAATATGCCGGTATTTTTCAGGGGAACCTTGGGCAATCGATTCGTTATGGTGAGCCGGTATCTTCCGTTATTGCCCAACGTCTGCCTGTTTCAACCTACTTTGGCGTACTGACCTTCTTGTTGACTTACCTCGTTTGTATCCCCCTCGGTGTTTTCAAGGCAATCAAGCACAAGAGCTTGTGGGACGACTTAACCTCGATTTCAGTCTTTCTCGGTTATGCAGTTCCCGGTTATGCCCTCGGTTCCGTTTTGCTGCTTTTCTTTTCCGTGCAATTGGATTGGCTGCCTATGAGCGGGTTGTCGTCTCCGAATTCGGAACGGTTTGGAGTCCTGGATAGAACAATGGACCTGTTGGCTCATACCATTCAGCCACTTGCCTGCTATTTAATTGGCGGCTTTGCTTTTGTAACTATGCTTATGAAAAACCATTTGCTCGACCACTTGGCCGCTGATTACGTTAGAACCGCCATGGCGAAGGGTCTTAGTTTTTCTCAAGCAGTACGCAGACATGCCTTGCAAAATGCCCTTGTTCCCCTCGCAACCAACCTTGGTCATCAGCTTACGCTTTTTGTTACTGGTTCCTTTCTGATTGAAACCATCTTCGATATTGATGGTTTTGGACTGCTTGGATTCAATGCGGTGATTGATCGCGATTATCCAGTGGTTATGGGCGTTCTTGGACTTTCCGCCTGTCTGATGTTGGTGGGGAACGTTTTGGCCGACGCGCTGGTTGCCTTGGCCGACCCCCGTGTACGATTCGAAGGATGAGACGCCCATGGCTTAGTCCATTGACTCGTAGAAAACTACAACGTTTTCGTTCTTTGAGGCGCGGCTATTTTTCCTTCCTGCTTTTAATGGGGGCTTTTTTATTGAGCTTGTTTGCCGAATTGTTGGTAAGCAACCGCGCGTTGATCGTATATTATGGTGGCGAATATTATTTCCCTTCGTATGGAGCCCAGATTCCTGGGAGTCAATTTGGTCTCGGATATGGATACGAGACTGACTATCGCGAGCTTCAACAAGTTTTCTTGCGTGAGAATTCGAGCAACTGGTTGCTGCTCCCTCCCGTTCCTTACGATCCCTATGAGATGGATTATCGAGATGAACAATCTACTGGATTTTCACCCCCTTGTTGGGAGAAACGACATTTTTTAGGGACGGATAAAACCGAACGCGACGTCCTTGCCCGTCTGTTCTACGGGTTTCGCATTACCTTTGCCTTCGCCATCGGTTATCTGGCGCTTACTTACTTCCTTGCTGTATTTGCAGGTTCAGTGCTCGGATATTTCGGAGGAAAGACGGACATGATAGGCCTGCGTTTGGTCGAAGTATGGTCAAACGTTCCCTTTCTTTACATGGTGATCATTCTTGTTTCGGTCATGCCTGGCTGGTGGAATTTTGGTTGGCAGATCTCCTCCCTTCTCTTCATCATGGTGTTGTTCAGTTGGACTGGCATGACCTACTATGTAAGGTCTGCCGTTTACAAGGAAAAGGCCAGAGACTATATCGCCTCCGCGCGAGTAATCGGAGCTGGCCCGACGAGAATCATATTTTGCCATTTGTTACCCAACGTTATTTCCACTCTGGTAACCTTTGCTCCTTTTACCGTCGCTGCCGCAATATCTTCCATTACGGCGCTTGATTTTCTTGGCTACGGACTGCCAGCTCCCACTCCGAGTTGGGGTGAACTGCTCAAGCAAGGAGTGGACAATCTAAGGATTGCGCCTTGGATCGTGGTCGGGTCGGCAGGCGCCCTAGTACTGACCCTTACCCTAGTAACTTTCGTGGGCGAAGCGGTTCGCGAAGCATTTGATCCTAGAAAATTCACCACTTATCAATGAACAAGTTCAAAGAGAAAAAACACTTCAACCCATTTTATTACGTTCTCATCCTTATCTCTTCCTTGGGTGGGTGTGAGGACAATACTTTCAAAAGACCCCAAAACCAAGGCGCAACCCATCTCTCCGATGATTCCGTTCTCGCGTTGGAAGAGGCGGATCAGCAGTACCTTCAGGATCTGGCGCGGGAATTCGCTAGGGAACTTCGAAAGGAAATGGGTTCTGCCGCGGGCGCCCCTGGCTACCAAGGCATTGGCGAAACAATCGACAACCAGGATCATTCCGGGCTTATGGATGGCTATGGAACCCCTCATCCCCTGTTGGCTCATTGCGCTGAATCGGTTATGGAGTTTTACTTGGAGCACAAGGATGCATTCGAAATTTCAAGCAGGGCAGGGATTCCCAATGACTTGACCTGGGAAGATGGATCTGAGGAGAAAGAATTTTCTTCTCCGAAAGCCAGACGGGGAGGGATATGGAGGACCTATACTTCCGATTTTCCCCGCACCCTTAGGACGGTCGGCCCGGATGCAAACGGAGCATTCCGTCGATACCTGCTCGATTACAACGGGCTTGGGTTGGTCATGCCCCATCCCAATTCCGATGGATACTATCCAGGCCTAGCTAAACGGTGGGCGGTTGGAAAGGATGGCCGTACGGTTTACTTTGAATTGGATGAAGACGCGCGATACAGCGACGGCAAGCCTGTTCTCGCCAGTGATTTTTTCTTTAATTTTTACTTTATGAGGAGCAAACACGTTCAAGCCCCTTGGTACAATGATTTTTACGGCAAGGACAAGTTCCAGAAGATTACCCTTTTTGACGAACGCACGTTGGCCATTGAATTTTTCAAGGCGAAGCCCGATCTTCTGGACAGAGTTTCCATTCGGGCCATCCCTGAGCATTTTTACAAGGAACTCGGAGGAGACTTTCTGAATAAATACCAATGGGTGCAGGAGCCCACTACCGGTCCTTACGTCGTACGCCAGGAGGACATCAGAAAGGGGCAGTCAATCACGCTTTTTCGGTTGCCCGACTGGTGGGCGGGAGAGAAAAGATTTTATCGCAACCGATTCAACCCCGATCGGATAGAGGTCCGGGTGATTCGTGATCCAAACAAGGCCTTCGAGGTCTTTCTGAAGGGCGAGCTCGATATGTTCTCTCTGTCCAAAACGGATTACTGGTATGATAAACTAGCGAACGATCATCCTCTGGTTGCCCATGGATACCTAACAAAAGTTACTTTCTTCAATCAGATTCCTTCACCCACGTACGCTCTCAGAATTAATGCCTCAAAGCCGCCGATGGATGACTTGAATCTTCGAATCGGTTTTCATCATGCGATGAATTTCAAGCTTGTCTTGGATAAAGTCTTTCGAGGGGATTACGAGCGCATGCGAACCTCGGCCGATGGATATGGCAAACGTTCCCATCCCACTTTGCAGGCCCGTGAATTTTCGGTTGAGAAGGCAATGAAGCATTTTGCCATGGCCGGATTCCGCAAGCGGGACTCCGATGGAATTCTGATCAACGACGTGGGCGAAAGATTGTCCGTCGAATTGCTTACCGGTTACAAGAACTTGGAAGACGTTTTAGTTATCCTCAGAGAGGAAGCCAAGAAAGCGGGCCTTGATCTCAAGCTCAAGATACTCGAAAGTACGGCTGCATGGAAGACTGCATCCGAAAAGAAGCACCAAGTGGTCCTTTCAGCATTTAACTCCTTCGTTGAATTGTTTCCACGGTTTTGGGAGCCCTATCATTCCGACAATGCATATTCGCCTTCTGGGATGGAAAAGTTTTATCCTGATGGAAATCTACGAAAGGACGTAGCCATCAAGACGAGCACGAATAATTATACCCAGACTGCGGTTATGAAAATCGATCATTTGATTGATCAATACAGAGAGGAAGAAAATCTTGAGGAAATTACTCGCATGGCTCACCGGTTGAGCGAAATGATTCATGACCATGCCGTTTTCGTGCCAGGCTGGAAAAAGCAATGGCTTCGCATGGGTCACTGGAATTGGGTTTTTTTCCCAAGTGACTGGGGGCCCAGAGAATCCAGAGACCATGAGGAATTTCAGGTGTTTTGGATTGATGAATCAATGAAAGGCATGATCGATCAGGCAAGAAACCAAGGCAAGGAGCTGCGGGTTAGGGAACCCGTGCGAACTTACGATCGATACCGGGGAAAACCATAAGAAACCTGAATCATGAAGTGGAGGAGTGAAAAGGAGTCTTCCGGATTGAATCTGCTCGAGGCACGCGGTCTTGAGGTTGCCTTTACTGATGAAGAAGGCTTGGACTTGGTTGTCGTGGACGGAATTGATCTTTCGCTTAAGCCGGGTCACTCGCTAGGACTTGTTGGGGAATCGGGCTGCGGAAAGAGCGTCACTGCTTTGTCCTTGTTGCAACTGCTCCCGCAACCCGCAGGGAAAATTCTTGCAGGATCTGTAAATTGGAAGGGTCGGGATTTACGGTCAATTTCACCGGAAGGCATGCGTGCAATTCGTGGCGAGGAAATCGGAATGATTTTTCAGGAACCCTTGAACGCCCTGAATCCCGCTCATACAATTGGCAGGCAGGTGGACGAGGCTTTTTTAGCGCATCGTTGTACCGATGCCTTGCATGCTCGTGAAAGAACCTTGGAAATGCTGACCAAGGTGGGCATTCCCGACCCCGTTACCCGAGCAAACGAATATCCCCATCAATTGTCCGGAGGCATGCGTCAGCGCGTTGTCATAGCAATTGCCCTTGCTTGCGAACCGCAACTGATCATCGCCGATGAACCAACCACCGCTCTCGACGTTACCATACAGGCTCAGGTTCTCGAGCTTATGTGTGAATTACAACGAAAATCGGGAGCGGCTCTTCTGATGATTACTCACGATCTCGGGGTTGTTGCGCAAACCTGTGACGAGGTTGCGATCATGTATGCAGGACGTATCGTGGAGACGGCTCCCATGCCCGCCATTTTCGAAAATCCCCATCATGCGTACACTCGTGCATTACTTGCTTCCATACCCTCTCTGAGCGGTCGTACTCAAACCAGGCTTCCGGCTATCAAGGGAGCGGTTCCTGGACTGATGGATTTAAACAAAGGTTGCAGATTTGCCGAACGTAGTGGAGTCATGCATGAGGAACAATGGCTAAAGGAGCGATCACCTATGGTCGAAGTCGGTCCAGGTCATTGGGTGGAGTCCTGTCCGGCCTGCCTGCCGTCCAATGCAAAGGAATGATATGAGCGGCGCATTGCTTGCCATCAGGGACTTGAGGGTGCATTTTCCAGTCAAAGGCGGAATATGGCGCCGGCCAATTGACGTTTGCAAGGCAGTGGATGGTGTAAGCCTTGAAGTTTCCAGAGGAGAGACACTGGGCTT
Source organism: Opitutales bacterium (assembly GCA_038152055.1). GTDB lineage: Bacteria > Verrucomicrobiota > Verrucomicrobiia > Opitutales > Seribacteraceae > Chordibacter. Next base: position 18,914 of record JAYOWQ010000017.1, read on the forward strand.
GGTCGGGGAATCGGGATGTGGAAAATCAACCCTTGCCAAAAGCATCCTTGGCTTGGTGAAGCCCACTGCCGGCAAGATTTTGTTGAATGGCAAGGATGACGGTCTTTTTAAAGGACGGGCGGGGAGAATGAATCGCAAACGGGTGCAGATGGTCTTTCAGGATCCAGCTGAATCTCTAAACAGTCGACATTCGATTGGCCAAATAATTGAGGAACCCTTGATCGTTCATAACGAAGGAAATTCTCAAAGTCGCCGAGCCCGAGTGATTGAATTGCTTCGGTTGGTCGGTCTGCCTCCCAATGCGATCACTCGTTATCCGTTCGAGTTTTCCGGTGGACAACGGCAAAGGATAGGGATTGCCAGAGCGCTGGCCTTGCGACCGGAGCTACTGGTATTGGACGAGCCTGTTTCCGCTCTGGATCTTTCGATTCGAAGCCAAGTAATCAATTTGCTTCTGGATCTCAAGGGGCGGCTCGACCTCACCTGTCTGCTTATTGCGCATGATCTGTCAGTGGTCCGGCATCTTTCGGATCGTATAGCCGTCATGTATCTTGGCCAGGTGGTTGAATTGGCCGCGGCAGAAGAATTGATTTCCAACCCATTGCATGCCTACACCAAGGCGCTGATCAAGGCAATCCCCTTGCCTTTGCCCGGGCAACGGGGGAAGTTCTCAACCTTGTATGGAGAAGTGCCGTCTCCCATCAACCCTCCGCCAGGTTGTCCATTTGGATATCGGCAAGGCTCCAAGCTATACCCTGAAAGTATTGATTACGAACGGATCTTTCTTGAAGCCACTCCCGGTCACTGGATACTGGATTGTCCCTGTTGCCGATCTTCAGTGTAAATAGGCAGGATGATGGATTCGAGGCTCTGGGATCGATTAGGCCAAAGATTATGAAGATTTATAAAAAATGCTTGCGGCGTTTTGTCGCTCCCTCTTTTATCCATAGACCCCAGCCCCATATGTTCCTAAGTTTATTACGAAAAATTTACCTGCCAATTGCAATGCTTGGGTCTTGCGGTCTGGGTTTTGGGCAAAGTGCCGCGGATATGCCCATGCGTCAAGTCATGAGTATGGCGCAAGAATTAATCGGTGCCGGAGATTACGCGGGAGCCGCTCCTTTTCTTGATCAATTGGAAATCCGTTTTGCTGACGAAGGGAACCCTGAAGTTGCCAAGATTCTTGAGCAATTCGGTTTTGTGCGTGGTGTAGGTTACGTCCAGAATTTTGCCAAAACCGGCGATATGGAAAACATGCAGAAAGCTGCGGATGCATTTGGGAGTTTCGCGGCAAAATATCCGGAGAACGAAAATGCAGTTTCCGCAATGCAGCAAAGGACCACTTGTTTGCGGGCCTTGGCGGGCAAAGACCCGACCAAGTGGCTCGAGGCGGCTGAAGTCATTGAGACTCTCCTTGATGAAAATCAGCCCTTCAAAAAGAAGATCGTCAAGCGAAGCGAACTTATGAATCTCTACTTTGGCAGGGCTCAGTGTTATCATATCACCCAGAACTGGGCAAAGGGGGAGCGTGCATTTGCTGACCTTCTCAAGTTTTCGGATCTTGCCAAAGATGAAGACAGGGCTGCGTACGCCGTTTCATGTATGGTTGAAATGTTTGTCCAGACCAAGCGCGTGGATGAGATCTTCCCACTGCTTCCCCGCCTCTCGGGAGACACTCCAGCGAGGTTCGACCTCAGGCTGAACGTCAATCTGATGCAAGGCGCGGAGATATTAAAGGAGCAAGACAGACAGGTGGAAGCCTCATTGTTGTTCGCTCTTACCATGACAACCGAAGAAATAGTCACATTTTATTCTTCCCGGGTCGATAGTCTGACGCCAGAAATCCAAAGAATCGAAAATTTCATCGAGAGCCAAGGGAGCAAATTGCCCGCTCGAAGAGTCTCCAGTCTCAAGGAAATGCTTAACGAGTTGGCAATGAAAGCAACGAGTGCGAAGAGTCATTTAAAATTAGCCGAAGCGACTCCATCCTTCACCACCGTTCTTCGATGGCGGAAGGCGGACAATTTTCAGGCTTGCAAGAGGGAGTGGGAGTCGTTCTGGGCCTTTTACTGGCTTTATCAGGATTTCCCCGAACATGAGATGGTTGAAAATTTTCTATACGCTGCTTTTGCTTCCGCCAACACCGTTAAATACCGAGAAAAATCAATTGAACTCGGAGAAGCTTACTTGAAAAACAAAGCACTGAACGAATTTCGCGCGGACGTTACTTTCATCATGGCAAACGCCTACCGACAGGAAGCCCAGAATCAGCTCAAGATAGTCGCCGATCTGCAAACCTCGCTGGCATCCGTTGACAAGGAAAAATCGGCCGTGGCCAAGCAAAAGTCAATTGAGTATTACGATCGCTTTTTTGAGTTGTGCGATGATTTTCTTGCAATCAAGCCAGAGGACAAATACGCGCGGGACTTCATTGGGATGATGGGAGCCGAATTTTTCAAAAGGCAACAGTTCGAAGCATTGTTGAATAAATTTGCCGGCTTCGAAAACGGTGTCATGAATCCATCCGCGGGTTACGTCAACAAGGTAGGGTTAAATCCCGGAGCCATGGCAACGGCCAACTACATGAGCGGACTTGCTCTCTTGGCCACCGGAAATTTTGATTTGGCCAAGCCTTTGCTTGGCGCCGTAGTTGGAGTTAGCTTGGAGGGACTGCCTCCGGATCAAGCCGCTCTTGAGGAAAACTGATGCAAGTACACTCTTCCATGCAAAACTCTACTGCCGATACGGATTGCTTGCGTAAAGTTTGGCGAACGGCCTTTGTGTCCGTAACTCTTTTCCTTGCTGCATGCGGAGGTGATGAGGCGGAAGTGGCGGATAGTGAAGAAAAGCCGGATGAGCCAGCAACCGAATCGCCCGCCGCCGGCCTCGATGACTCGATTGTTGAAGAACCGCTTGTACCAGCTGCCCGGCAAAAAGAGAAGACAAAGGAAGATGCGCCCGATCCGAATGGAGTATTCTTGCCAATCTACGAGCAGAAAGAAGAAAAACTCGAGCCCTCGAAAATCAACGGGAAACCGGTTTATGAGAACGGGCAGGGCTATTTTGTATGGAGTACTGGATCGGTGTGGAAATTATCAACGAAGATCGGTGGAGGAAGAATTCTTGCAACAGGGGGAGAGAATTTAACCGACACGTGGTCTGAAGGGGCCAAGGCCAGACATTCACCGGACGAAGAATACGCCAAGCAAGCCCTTTTCCGGTTGGCGGTTGCTTATCAGGGATCGGAGGACAACACCAACGCAATCCGCTTGTTCAAACAATTCGTGACTCTTTTTCCTGAAGACAAAACCGTTGCGGAAGCTTATCTAAGCATGGGTGATCTTGTGATTAGCGAGGTAGCGTCCGACAGCCAGCCAACCTTTCAGCAGATTGGACAAGCTCGCAATAATTATGCTCTTGTTCGTGAAAATACTCAGGAAATATCTCTTGTCACCGACTCGATTTCCAATGAGGGGGGACTTCTTGAGAGAGTGGCCGATAACCCCGAAGGCTTGGTCGATCATTACTTTACTTTCGATAAAAACAACGATGATTCCTTGGACAAAAACGAATATGATGCAGTCAGATCCTCTCTGTCGAACCCACTGTATTCCGATTTTTCAGAATATGACTTGAGCGGAGATGAGAAGTTGGATTTCAGTGAACTTTACGATTTAGCAAGCTCGGTCAGTTACAAGGAATTACAGGGACTTTATGAAGGATATGTCTCAAAATTCGGATCGGTCGAAGGCGCGCAGGTCGCAAAAGCCACGGAAAAAATCGGTTTTGCCCTCGAGAAGCAAGGAATGCCTTCAAAAATGCTCAACCTCTACTTCGAGGATATTCGCAAATTTGGCAATGATCCCAACAGTGTAGGAGTGGATGGCATACTCAAGCAGTATTGCGACAAGTACAAGGAATACGAAGATTTGTTCGGATTGACCCTTGATTTGCTCGAAAAACTTCAAAATCCATCCGAACCTGTATCTTTCGTCTATCGGAATCGGCAGGGAATCGAAGAAGAAGTCACTGGCACCATAGAGGAGATTGTAAAGGATCGCACCAAGCTGTTGGCCATGCTGGGAGCCAGTTACCAAGGCATGGACCCCAAAATCTATTCGGAAATGGTTAAGTACCGTGGCGCGGTTTTTGTCAACGAGGATTACATTTCCAAGTTCAATGGCTATCTGAAAAAATACAGGGCTTTTCAGGAAAATTTTCCCTCCGACCTATCGCCCAAGAATGCATTTGTTCGTTTGCTCCGCGAAGCGGAGGAAAATGGACAGAAAACGCTGGAATTGAGAATGAGAGCAAATTTGGATCGTGTTGGGTCGAGAGCGGGTGGAGATTACAATCCTCAAACAAGCGATTTTCCAGCTGCAAGCGCAGGAGTGCTTGTATGGATGGCCGAGAAAATGCTTGCGCAAAATTCGCTCGATGATGCGGTTTCGGCAATGGAAAGACTCGTTGAATTGTATAGTGACGCTGGTGGTGACTTTCTTTTTGACGCACATTACCTCATTGGCAAAGCCAAGGAAAAGGACCGCGATTTTATTTCTGCATCTAATCACTTCGAGTCGGCGCTTTCCAATTCCTCCTGGCATGTTAATGCGAACGATGCCCGCATCAGGCGTGGAAATGCATTGTATGAAGTTGCCGAGGAAGCCAAGGATGTGGAGTCCTACCTGCGCGCCAAGAATTCTTTCGAGGAGGTCCGTGGAGATACGGAAGCCCCTTTGGAAATGCGCGCCCAATCCTCTTTCATGATGGGGGAATGTTTGAAAGCCCAAAAGGATTACGCAGGAGCCGCTTTCCTTTATTTGGAAACCACCTTGAATTTTCCCAGCGCGATCAAATGGGCGCCAAAGTCGTTTGAGCAAGCAATTGCTTGTTACGAACAGGCGGGCCAAGCCGATCTAGTCGCAAATATTGAAAAACAGTACGTCGATTGGCAAAGGAAGTTTTTGAAATGAAGGTTTATCGAGTCAGATTTCCCCTCTTGGCAATGGCGATTTGCTTCCCCTTTCTCAGTTTTGCCGAGGATTATTTTAGCAAATACAGAGGGCCGATTCCTGTAAGCGTTAGGTATTTGAAGTCAGTGACTTCCAAACCAATGGAATTATTGGGATTGGATACGCAAAAAGGTATAGTCTACGCAAAGATGGAAGGCATGGGCAGGGTTGAATACGAACTTCGTGGATTGCGCCAACAAAACATTGATAAATTCGAGTTCACATGGTCCAAAACAGTGAAAACCTACCTGAAGTATTTGGCTAACGAACAGTACGACACCCGAATTTTGGATGCCATTCGGCCGGAAGTTTACAAAGTCATGCTCTTTCTGGAAATGCCCTTTGAATATTTGGCCATACATGACGATTGCCTTACCTATGTTGAGGCTCTTATTGGAATGGAGCAATACAACGAAGCCTTTTATCTGTTGTCGAGGCTCAATCTAGCCAAGCTCGACGAGTATGGGTACAGGGAGTTTTCAGAAGCCGCCCTTGAATTATGTGGTAAAATGATTTCCGCAAATCCGGATTCCGCAAAGGCATCGCGAGCATTGTTGAAGCGTATAACCATCAGGGATGACGTCGGGGATCATGAATCTTACCTTCGTCTGGCTGACTCCTTGCGTCGTGAGGGATTGTATTCCGATGCAATCAGTGAGTATGCTCGTCTGGCTCCGATTGTCGCCAAGGATCCCAATAGTCCCCTGAATCAGATTTTACAGATTTGGCCGATTTACTGTTATATCAAACTCTACGAGGTCTATGCTCCGGCAGCCAGCAAGGACAAGCGCTATGCAGAAGCGGCCGGGAAGATGTTCAATTCAGCCGATCAAGGACTTAAAAAATTAGATGAAAACCCGCCTTCCAGGCAAAGCAACGAGTTTTCGCTCTACAAATTGCTCCGCTCTTTGATTCGCGTACAGTATGCGCGCCAGTACGAGTCTCGCGGAGATGAACTTAGGGCGGCGGAATTATATCGGCAGTCCGTGCTCGAGGTAACCGAGGGAATCGTCAATGCCCGTGTTGGTCTGGACTGGTTGCCCGAATCCTTGATGATGGCAGGTGACGCGTATGAAAAGCTCCAATTAGTGGAAGCTGCCATGAACGTGTACAATCAAGTCAAAGTATTCTTTCCCAAGACCAAGTGGGAAAAGATGTGCTTGGAGCGCTTGTCCGCCCTGTCGCCCTCATGACGAAAACGCGTTGACCTTGGCTGCAATTATACCTTTTCTTTTTTAAATCAACATTCACCAAAAATTATGAAAATAGTTTCATTTCGCCTTCCTGCTTTTCTCGCACTCGTTCTCCCTTTTCTCGCACCTGGCCTACTTGTCAATCAGGCAATGGCGCAGGATAGCAATTTGTTTGCCGCCGCATGGAACAATCTAGGGCCGACGTTTTTTATAGTCTTTCTTTTCCTTATCTTGGCTGGAATTACCCTCATTATATTTAACAGTATCGCAATCCGAAGAAAGGCCTTTATCAAGGATGACGTTATCGAACCGATCATGCAGGAGATTCAACAACTTAACATTGAAGGAGCCATAGCCTTGTGCGATCAATACAAACTTCCCGTGACATCCGTGCTCAAAGGCGGGCTTGAACGTATTCAGGACGACGAGCTTGATATCGAAGCCATCGAAAAGGGATTGGATGAGAACTCCGGAATTGAACTAGCCAAACCGTTTACTTGGATCAATATGCTCAATACCGTTGGTTCGATTGCGCCAATGATTGGATTGTTGGGAACCGTTGTCGGTATGATCGGGGCTTTTGCCGTACTGACCTCTCAAGGAATGGGAGGTGAGGCAAGCAAGCAAATGGCAGGAAATATCGGGAGCGCACTTTGGACTACAGCTGCAGGCTTGGTTGTCGCGATACCCTGCCTGGTTGCATATTTCCTATTCAAGACAAAGTTCGGTAACATTGTAGCCGAAGTAAATCAGGTAACAGGCTCTATGGTTTTCACTCTTGTCCGTGCCGCTCGTGGAGGCTTTGCTGATGAAGGTGGTGAGGGTGAAGTCGAAGAATACGATGAAGAAGTGTATGCTGAAGCCCCTCCGGAACCTGCCTGATTCCAGTAACTTTTGGGAAATTTTAAGCAGGTAGTCGCATCATGGGAAAATTCGAGGTTCCCGATTCCAACGAGTCACCGGATCTTACTCCGATGATTGACGTTGTTTTCCTGTTAATCGTATTTTTCATGGTAGTCGCCCAAAGACTTTCAGAGCAGTACATCGAACTTTCAGGTTTACCCATCGCCTCCAACTCATCGGTCAAGGAAGAACCACCTTCGCGTACGATTATAAGCATAGACGAAACTCCCGAAGGACAAAAATTCTACTGGGGTGAACAGGAAATTGACATCTCTCAAGTTTCGACTGCCGTTAAAAGAAATCCGAAGTGGAAGGTGTTTTTACGAGTGCATCCCAAGGTAACCCATTCCGTCGTACAGGACACTTTGAAGGAAATTGGAAATGGAGGTCAGGCAGACGTCATTTTCGCCACCTTCAAAAGCGGTGGATAGGAAGGCTTGATCGATGGATACTTTCAAAAAGATATTGGATGACGTCGATGAGGTCGATTTGACCCCGATGATAGACGTTACCTTTCTTCTGCTTATTTATTTCATGGTTACCACCATGATCAAGCAACCCGAATCGGAACTTTCCATACAGTTGCCGGGAAAAGCTGCAAGTAGTGACATCACTCCCATGGAAATGCTGAGAGTCCGGATTGGTGACGAAGGTGAAGTATACCTTAATGGATCTGAAATCGAGAATGGATTGGATTTGGAAATGCCGGACTTGGTGGCAAACCTGAAGATTCAAAAAGGAATGCGCGACCAATTGATCAGTAGCGGCGCCAGATCGAAGGAGGAAGCCGAACTCAAGGTAGAAATTGAATCGTCCGGTATTGCCGAGCATCAAGCGGCAATCAGCGTCTTGAACGCATGTTCGGAGGCACGGGTGTATAAAGTTACCTTTGCATTTAACTAAGCTCATCATTTTGTATCAATTGGTAGTAGCGCGCGATTGATATGTCAGATATCGTAAGGAAATTCCTTCATACTCGCATGCGGGTCAATGACCTGGAGAAAACCATTGAATTTTATCATCGTGTTTTCGGTCTAAAAGTTACACGCAGACATGAATCGCCAAGAGGTTCCAAACTCGCATTTCTTGGAGTTCCGAACAGTGATGAGGAAATCGAAATTACTTATTATCCGGGTTCAGGCCCGGTAGCTGTGCAGGAGGATCTCATGCATCTTGCTTTTGAAGTTGAAAGTATGGAAGCCTTCCAAAAGCACCTCGATTCTATTGGTGTTGAGCTGAGTGACGGTCCTACCGAAAGCTCTTCTGGATCTACCTTTGCATTTGTCGATGCTCCGGAAGGGTATGAGATCGAAGTAATTGAAAGACCCAAGGTTTAGTCGGTTTTCAATTCGTGTGGCATTTCTTCAAATCGTACTCTTGGGTACTGGCTACCTTTTTATCCCCTTATTTTGCGCATGCCGATCGGCAAGTGGTTTCCGAAAGAATTCTCTTTGATGGCAAGAATTTAGACAATTGGGAAAAGACTGATTATGCTGGTGGAGGAGCGGTTTGGCTAGACGGAAAAGGTGGCGTTGTGCTTGAATTTGGAATCGCTTTAACCGGAATGCACTGGGTTGGAGAAAAGCTCCCCAAGATCAATTATGAGCTGATTTGGGAGGCCAAAAAAGAAATGGGTTCTGATTTTTTTGCCTCTGTTACTTTCCCGTTTCAAGAAAACCATGCCACCTTGATCCTCGGGGGTTGGGGTGGAGCATTGGTCGGGATATCCTCGATTGATGGTTTTGACGCCTCTGAAAACGAAACATCGACAGCTCATTTCTTCAAAGCGAATCAGTGGTATAATTGCAGATTACGAGTTACCCGGAAGCATTGTAAATTTTGGGTCGATAAAGAGCAATTGATCGACTTTGAAGTTCAAGGTAGGGAAATTAGCATGCGCTCCGGAGAGATCGAAATGTCGACTCCGCTTGGATTCTCGAGTTATGACACAACTGGCGTGATTAGAAACGTTGTTTTAAGAAAAGTACTTTTAGATTAACAAATATATGCAAAATCAAGGAAAGTTTTCTGGTTTTAATTCCCTAAGCCTTAACTGTCCGCAGGCGGCTTCTATATCGTGACCTTTTTCCATACGGAGCGTCACCCTGGGAGGCTTTCCTTCTTCGACTTTTTTATGGAAGTCTTTGATTTGATCCAGACTTGGTCTTTTCCACGAGAGACCTTCGACTTTATTGTAGGGAATCAAATTTATTTTGGCGTTCAGACGATTCGCATGAGAAGCCAAGAGCTCAGCCTGCCTTAAATCATCATTCACCCCGGCAATGAGAATATACTCGAGTGTGATCATTTTCTTTCTTTCTTCAATGAAGTACTCACATGCGCTCAAAAGTTCATCCAGGGGAAACCTTTGATTGATAGGCATGATTTTCTGGCGTGTCTCATCGTCACCGCCATGCAGGGAAATCGCTAATCGGATTTGAGCTGGGTATTTTGCAAGTTCACGAATTTTTGGAGCAAGTCCGCTAGTGGAAAGCGTTAAGTGGCGCGCTCCAATACCAAGCCCCTTAGGGGATAGAATCTGATCAAGGGCTGGCAGGAGGGCAGTTAAATTTGCCAGTGGTTCCCCCATGCCCATGAAAACGAGATTATCAATTCTTCTTTTCGCCAGATTGCGAGCAAGCAGCACTTGTCCGACAATTTCACCAGTCGATAAGTTTCTTTTCAATCCATCCAATCCGCTGGCGCAAAATTTGCAGCCTATGGCGCACCCGACCTGAGTGGAAATGCAGAGAGTGAGTCGAGATGCGCGTGCCCCTTTCGATCCCTCGGTGGCTGGAATGAGCACGCTTTCAATAAATTGACCGTCTCTGAGTTTCCATAAAAACTTCCGAGTGGTGTCAAAAGACCCTTGAGATCTTTGCAGATTCATGGGCACTAAATCCCATTTGTTTTTTAGATCTTGTCTCAAAGACTTGGGCAGGTTGTACATTTCATCCCAATTCAAACACCCTTGCTCGAAGATCCAATGCCTTACCTGCTCCAAGCGATAAAGAGGTAAATCATCAAATTTCCAATGGTCAAATGGCTTATCAAGTAGGATCGGAGTCACAAGTACTTCCATAAGCAATCTTCAGGAAGAAGGCAATCGATCATCAAGATTCCTGCTTGCAGGTATGGATAAGATACAAATATATTGATTTGTTCATGAGCGCGGGCCCAATCCAAGATGCGATCGATAAGCTAACCAATGCCGGCCTTCGGATAACTAAGCAACGAAAGGCTATACTGGAAGTTTTATCAGTTTCTGAAAATCCTATGTCTGCCGAAGAGACCCATAAGCATTTAGCGGAGGGTATTTGTGACTTGGTGACGGTTTATCGTTCTTTGGAACAACTTGAGAGGACAGGTGTGGCACAACTGGGTGTTCGGGAAAATGGTACGAAGGTATATTGCCTTTCGCATGGAAATGATCACCACCACCACCTTTCGTGTAGATCTTGTGGCCGCACGGAGCGGGTGGACTTATGCATGGGGGAGGAGTTCGAAAAGGTTGGGCAATCTTTCGGTTTTTCTGAACTCTCCCATGTGATGGAGTTATTTGGGTTATGTCCTGATTGCTCCAAGTCGAGATAGATCCATATCTTCTTGAAATAAATCTTGATTCATTAGGTATTCTCTCTTGCTTGCCTTGTTTTTTTTATGAAATAGTGCTGTTTTTTAAAATTACTATCATGTATTGCCTTCGGAAAATCATCCTTTTCTCATCCTTTTACCTGTTTGGTTATTTGGTATATGCGGATCAGGAATTAGAGAAAATACAGAATGCCGTAAAAAATTTCGAGGTAGTGAAGTCCACTCCATCTCCTCGTATTCTGGTTTATTCCAATCCAAGTGGCTTTGCCCACAAATCCATTCCAACAGGTGTAAAGGCGCTTCGCTTGCTGGCTGATAAGACAAAGTCCTTCAGGGCTGAATTCACCAATGAGGTGGATGATTTTACCTCAGATAACCTCAAAAATTTTGATGGATTGATCTTTAACAACACTACCCGCATCGAAAAGGCATTCGTTTCCATTGAGCAAAGAGAAACATTACTCGCGTTTATTAGGAAAGGAAAAGGCTTTGCCGGTTTCCATGGCGCCTCGGATGCAGGTATGCCGAAGTGGACAGAATATACTGAAATGATAGGGGGCTGCTTCAATGGGCATCCGTGGAATGCAGGAGGCGCTTGGCCCTTTACCGTGGAAGACCCGACCCATCCTCTTTGCAAAAGTTTTTCCAATCACTCATTTCAGTTTTCTGATGAAATTTACCAATACAAGGGTTATGACAGAAAGAATCTGCGTGTCCTGGTAGGCCTTGATTCCTTGAAGAGCGGGATCTCAGGAAAATCCCCGACCAATGATTACCCAGTCTCATGGGTCAAGTCCTATGGCAAGGGAAGAGTGTTTTATTCGAATTTCGGCCACAACAAGGCGTCTTGGTGGACTCCGTTTTTATTGAAGCATTTCTTGTCAGGTATCCTTTGGTCAGTGGGTGAGATAGAAGGACCAACTGATAGCTTGCCTCTTCCTGACCCGAGCTAGTTTTCGAGAAAATTAACAGTCATTCAACTAATTAAGACAATATGAGTAATCGAGATTCAGTAAGTAGAAGAAAGTTCATGGGTTCCGCGGCCTTGGCGAGTGCCGCAGTTTCCTTTCCCAACGTTTTAACCGCGGAGAGTAAAGGAAAAGAGGTTATCCGTTTTGCCTTAATTGGTT
>JAYOWQ010000018.1:0-29182 GCA_038152055.1 Opitutales bacterium
TGGGAGCTTCTTCGACAAATTCAATCAATGCCATATCAGCCGCATCCCCAAGTCGGGGGAGGGCAAGTTTGTATATTCGAGTGTAACCGCCATTACGAGAGATGAACTGCTCAACCAATTCATCAAATAATTTGGAAACCGCCTTTTTATTTCTCAATCGGGCAATAGCAAGTCTGCGATAGTGTATCTTTCTAGCGACATCATCCGATAAATAAGCTTTCTTTGCCAAGGTTATTACTTTCTCAATAGAAGGACGGAGAGCTCTAGCTTTGGCAAGAGTAGTCTTAATGCGACCATGCTCAATGAGCGAGCATGACAGATTTGCCACCAAAGAAACTCGATGAGCGGACTTAACACCCAATTGATGATTATGCTTACGATGTCTCATGTGGGAATAATTCTATAGGTAAAACAATCAGTTGCCTACGGTTTCAAGAAGGCGATTTTCAAATTTCATCCCAAGGGAAAGTCCAAGTTGCTCTAATTTTGCTTTGATTTCATTTAAGGACTTCTTGCCAAAATTGCGGTATTTCAACATTTCAGGTTCGGATTTTGTAGCCAGTTCACCAACGGTAGTTATATTTGCATTGTTCAGGCAATTGGCCGCCCGAACGGACAACTCGATTTCATTCACGCTCATACTTAACAAATTGCGCAATCTGTTTTGTTCTTCACTAACTTGCTTGGTGTTGCTTTCAAATTCTATTTGCTCCTCACTAATTTGATCAAAAACATCCAAATGATGTCGCAATATGGCGGCGGATTGCTTAAGGGCGTCATCAGGTGAAATACGTCCATCGGTGTGAATTTCGAGAATCAACTTGTCGTAATCAGTCATCTGTCCTACACGGGTGTTCTGGACATCATATTTTACGAGTTTCACAGGACTGTAAAGTGCATCGACATTAATAACGCCAATTGGTTGATTTTCCTGCTTGCTATCCTCTCCCAAGCAGAATCCACGGCCAACCGTAACATCCATTTCTGCAAATACTTTTTGCTTGCGATCAGTTGTAAGGATAAGTTGTTCAGGGTTGATAATTTCAATTCCTTCAACCGGTGAAATGTCCCCCGCGGTAATCTCTCCTTCTTTTTCGACATCCAAGGTAATGACAGCAGATTCAGCCTTGTGGTTTATGATAAGGACTTTCTTGAGGTTCAAAACGATATCTGTTACATCTTCAACGATTCCTTCAGCGCTTTGAAACTCGTGCTGAACCCCATCCATTTTAAGAGAAGAAATTGCCGCGCCCTCGATTGAACTGAGAAGCACTCTGCGAAAAGCGTTGCCTATCGTGTGTCCGTATCCAGTTTCGAAAGGGTCCGCGATAAACTTCGCAAACTTGTCGTTAGCGGTTTCTTCTTCCTTGATTAAGCGGTTGGGTAGTTCGAATTTTCCTAGTCTTGTAGCCATGGTTATGATGGTTTATGAATAATAATGTAATTAGCGGCTGTAAAACTCTACCACGAGTTGCACGTTAATACTTTGTTCAAGTTCGTCAGATTGAGGCTTTCTTGAAACAGTTCCTTGCAGTGAATCCGCCTTAACTTCGAGCCAAGGCGGAGTGTTGTTATACTGAGAACCGTCCAAGTTACGAGTGGCAACCTGACGAGAAGATGTCTTTTCCCTAACAGTTAAGTCATCTCCTTCCGAGACTTGATAACTAGGAATGTCCACCTTGCGTCCATTGACAAGTAGATGACCGTGATTAACAAATTGACGAGCTGATTTTCGAGTTTTTGCAAAACCCAAACGATAAACGACATTGTCAAGTCTGGTCTCAAGAAGGGCAAGGAAGTTATCCCCTGTTATACCTTGCATTCGTTTGGCTCTTTGAAAAAGATTGCGGAATTGTTTTTCAGTAAGTCCGTACATCATTCTCAGCTTTTGCTTTTCTAACAATCCCGCACTGTAGTCACTTGCCTTTCTTCGAAATGTCGGTCCGTGTTGCCCCGGAGGATAAGTGCGTCGCTCAAACGATTTATTAGCAGGAAAAATCGCCATTCCAAAACGACGATTGATACGAGTGGTTGGTCCTGTATAACGTGACATTTTCTTACAAATTTAGGGATAGATAAAATTAAACTCTACGACGCTTCGGAGGACGGCAGCCATTATGGGGTACTGGCGTTACATCTACGATAGCCGATACGTTAAAACCCAAACTTTGAAGGGCTCGTATGGCTGAATCGCGACCCATACCGGGACCCTTCACCTTTACCAATACTTCCTTCATTCCATGAGACATTGCAACTTTTCCCGCGTCTTGGGTGACAACCTGCGCGGCATAAGCAGTAGATTTCCTTGACCCTCTGAAGTTACATTTTCCAGAACTGGACCAAGAAATTACATTGCCCTTTATATCGGTAAAGGAAACTTTGGTATTGTTGAATGTAGCAACCACATAACAAATTCCTGAAGTAATATTCTTGCTTCCTTTAGCTTTTCTTACCTTGACTTGCTCAATGTTTGCACCAAGGAGGTCGGCTGCAGTTTCCTCCCTTTTTGAGGACTTTTCCTCTTTGGCCTTGGAAGTTGATGTTTGATCATCACTTTCGGACAAATCTGCAGGTGGCTCAATGACTGCATCGGAGGGATTTGCTTCTACTTGATTGTTTTCAGGGTCTTCGCTCATTGATGTAATGATGTTTGTAAATTTAACTCTTGCGAACAACTCCAACCGTTTTTCGCCCACCCTTTCGAGTTCTGGCGTTTGTAATGGTTCTTTGCCCGCGTACGGGAAGTCCGCGTTGATGGCGAAGCCCACGATAACTACGAATACTTTGAAGTCTCTTCAGGTTATTGGTTATTTGTCTGCGCAAATCTCCCTCCACCATGATTTTGTTATCGATTATGTAGTTGCTTACCAAACTGAGGTCTTGCTCCGTCAATTCTTGTGTTCGGATGTCCGGATCAATTCCTGTTGCTTCAAGAATCTTGAGGGCTGTTGTGGGTCCAATTCCATAAACGTAGCGCAAAGAGAACGCTATCTTTTTACGATTTGGTATATCTACTCCGAGTAATCTAGCCATAATTGAGTTTTATTTAAGGATGAGATGGTTTCATGCCTCCTTGAAAAAATAAGCGAGTAAACCAAAGGCAAATAACAAGATTGAAATTATAATTAGGGGCCTCCATTGAGCTTCAAAATCCTTTAATTCCAAGGATTCTATACCTCGACCAGCACTAGTTGATCGTCCGCGAATTCTGCCTTTTCTCAAGAATCCGTCATAGTGCCTTTGAAGCAGAAAGGTTTCAATTTGACGCATGGTGTCCAAGACAACTCCAACTATAATAAGCATTCCCGTTCCACCGAAAAAAGTCGCAACATTGTAAGAAACATTAGCAGTTTTGAAAATGAAATCAGGGAAAACTGCTATAATGGTTAAGAATATTGCTCCCGCCAAAGTCAGTCTCGTCATGACAAAGTCGAGGAAGCGAGCAGTATGATCTCCCGGCCTGACTCCTGGTACGTAGCCTCCATTTTTTTTGAGATCGTCCGCTATTTGAACGGGCTTGAACATTATTGAAACCCAAAAATAACTAAAGACAAGAATTAATCCTCCGTAGACAATATAATAGAACAATCCTCTGCCAGCAAAAGCATTAGCAAGGTCAATTGCCCAATTGGTTTCGTTGGGCGAATCTGCGATTGCCGCACCCAAGGTTCGTAAGAGTTGAGCGGGGAACATTAGAATTGCACTCGCAAAAATTACCGGCATGACACCTGCATAATTAACCTTGAGAGGCAGAAAGGAACTTTGTCCTCCAAACACTTTTCTGCCAACCATCCGTTTTGCATATTGAACAGGAATTTTTCTTTGTGCCTGAGTGACCGCAATGATTCCCCCAACCACTAGAAGAAAGAGGCCAATCATTAGACCCGCCTTGACGATTACCATATTGTCATCAGCAGGTGACAAGAAAACCAATGAATAAGCATCCGCCAGCGCCTTGGGCAAATCTGCCAAAATACCTACGGTTATAAGGAGAGAGATTCCATTGCCGATCCCACGCTGGGTAATCTGTTCTCCCAGCCACATAAGAATTAAGGAGCCAGTTGTAAGAAAGACTATCGAGTTTATCAAAAAGAGAACCGGCGAAGATGAAACGACTATTTCACCCAGAGGCTGACCATCCAATCCCACCTCCGCGGGGTTGAAACCCATTATCAGGCTACCAGGACTATCTCTAAGAGCAACTGCCAACAAGCCACCTTGAACAAGACATATCAGAATAGTTAGATATCTGGTATACTGAGAAATTTTCTGCCTGCCAGGTTCTCCCTCTTGCTGGAGTCTAGCGAGGTGTGGAAATACCGCTCCCATCAATTGCATGATTATCGAGGCACTGATGTAGGGCATAATACCAAGAGCAAAGAGGGCTCCATTAAGTAGAGCCCCACCAGTGAACATATTATAAAATCCAAGTATATCATTTGCACCAGAATCGCTTCTGGTTTGTTCACGCAATTCGAAAAATTCCTTTATGGGGGATGGGTCTACTCCTGGTAAAGGAATATTCGCTCCTACTCGTGCTATGAAAAGTAAAGCCAAGGTGAAGAAAATCTTCTGCCTGAGCTCAGGAATTTTGAGCGAATTTGTAAAGGCCGAAAGCATAGGATACTTACGAAGGCAATATTATCGAACCGCCGGCTGCTTCAATTTTCTTGGCGGCCGTAGCGGAAACATAATTAACTTCTACTTGAAAAGACTTGGATATTTCGCCGCTTCCCAAAAGTTTGACGCTTTTAGCATTCTTGCGAATAAGGCCAGCGCTCTTTAGGGACTCTAGGTTCACCGCTTGTGTTGGCAAGTTTTCCAGGTTACCTAAGTTTACAACCGCTATGGCACTTTGGAATCTAGAACGATTGAATCCGCGTTGCGGTAGCTTGCGGTATAACGGCATCTGCCCTCCTTCGAATCCAGCCCTAAGAGAGTAACCGGCACGAGAGCCTGCACCCTTGTGCCCTCTGCAACAAGTCTTTCCATGACCATTTCCCTCACCTCTACCTAGCCTTTTTTTAGCTCGATTCGCTCCTGCAGGAATATTTGCTTCTTTCATTGTTAAATATGTTGAGTGCAATTTTTAAACAGAAGACGCAACTGTATCGCTCAATTCTGTAAAGGAAGGCCCTCTTACACTTTCTCCACGAATCTTTGAAATCTCATCAGCAGATCGTAGCTCCATCAAGCCTTTCATTGTTGCTGCAACTACGGAGAGGGGGTTGTTGGAACCTAAAGATTTTGAAAGAACGTTTTTGATTCCAGCACCCTCAAGTACCGCTCGAACGCCGCCACCGGCAATAATTCCAGTTCCTTGACGGGCTGGTCTAAGGAGAACCTTTCCGCCATCAAAATTTGCAAGAACAGGGTGGGGTATAGTCTCGCCAGCCAAGGAAATGGACTTCATTGATTTTTTCGCTTGATCCGTTCCCTTCCGAATAGCGTCAGGAACCATTTGCGCCTTACCGTAGCCGTATCCTACGTTTCCCTTCTGATCGCCGACAACTACAAGTGCAGCGAAGCTGAATCGTCTGCCGCCTTTTACAACTTTTGCACATCGATTGACATGAACCACTTTTTCAAAAAATTCTTCTTCCTCCAAGACAACTTTCTCTTGGGAATTTGGTGAGCTCTTTCTTTTATCAGCCATATTGTTAAAATTCCAATCCTTCCTTGCGCACTGCTTCAGCAAAAGCCTTGACACATCCATGATATTTTCTTCCGGAACGGTCGAAGACAATGGTGTTGACGCCTATTTTCTTAAGACGCTTGCCAAGTAGCGCTCCAAGCTGTTCAGAGCCAGCAACATTTGGCAATACTCCTCGCAAATCTTTTTCGTTAGTTGAAAGAGATGCTATTGTTATTGAGCTCTCATCATTTATGCACTGTGCGTGAATATTTTTATTGGTAAAACGAACAGCAAGACGAGGACGAGACGAAGATCCGATTATTTTTTTTCTGATTCTCCAGCGTCTTTTCTGCAGCAGTTCTCTTTTTTTGCTCAAATTCATAAGTCAGTAAATTGAATGATTTAACATCTAGGCGGACTTTTTTCCTTCCTTACGACGGACAAATTCACCGACTATACGCACACCCTTTCCTTTGTAGGGCTCAACCGGGTAGTATCTCTTGATATCGGCAGCCAACTGTCCGACTTTCTGCTTGTCTGGACCCTCGACACAAATTTTTACATTATCAGCAACAGTTACAGTAACTCCTTCGGGAATAGGATGGTTGATCGGGTGAGAGTAACCTAACTCTAGGCCGACCTCAGATCCTTTGACCGCAGCCCTAAATCCAACTCCTTCTATGAGTAAGTTCTTACTGTAGGGTTGCACGACTCCTGTAACCATATTTGCTATAAGGGAACGAAAGGTTCCTTGCAGTGCCCGTGTTGAACGTGATTGATCCTTGGGTTCGATAACTACCTGGTTGTTTTCAATTTTTACAGATAGTGAATCCTTTAAATCTTGCATCAACTCTCCCTTTGGACCCTTAACCTGAATGGTTCCGTTATTCTCAGCAACCTCTACGCCTGAGGGGATTTCAATGGGTAAATTTCCTATTCTACTCATGATAAGAACCTCCTACCAAACGCTACAAAGCAGTTCGCCTCCGAGCTTTTCCTGCCTGGCTGTTCGATCATCGATAACTCCTTTAGGTGAGCTAATAATCGTAACTCCAAGTCCTCCCAAAACGCTCGGAATGTCTCTATATCCACAATAAGTTCTACGGCCCGGCTTACTAAGGCGACCAATGCCCTTGATTGCATGCCTGCCTGAAACATACTTCAAGTCAATATGCAAAACCTTGAATCCCTTGGTGCTCTTAGCCTCCTTGCAATCAGAAACAAAACCGCGTTCCTTTAAAATTTTTGCGACACCCGCCCTTAGGTTTGAGTGGGGATATGAGCAATTGGCTTTTCCAGCAAGACCCGCATTGCGGATAACGGTAATAAAATCACCTATTGTATCGTGTACTGACATTTCAATTAGTTGTGTTATTTGGTTTACCAAGATGCCTTGATCACGCCAGGCACCTTCCCTTGCAACGCAAGTTCTCTAAAAGAAATACGGGAAAGACCAAACTTTCTAAGGACCGCCCGAGGCCTGCCGGTTAATGAACAACGATTAACAAGGCGAACTGGCGAAGAATTTTTCGGTAATTTGGTCAACTTCGCCTGCGCCGCGTAAAACTCTTCCTCACTGGTATTGGGGTTGTTGAGAATTTTCTTGAGTTCCGCACGCTTGCCCGCAAATCGGGCAACCATTCGCTCTCTTTTCTTGTTTCGATGAATTGCTGATTTTTTAGCCATGAAAATAATTGATTGATGTTATGCTGCTTGCTCGACTGGCTGTTCAGATTGTTTACGGAACGGCATACCGAGCATCTGAAGTAACAAACGACCTTCTTCGTCGGTTTGAGCGCTTGTCGTTATACAAACGTCGAGACCGACGTTCACTCTTTGCCTTTCAACCTTGATTTCAGGAAAGATACTGTGGTCTGAAATGCCTAGAGAATAATTCCCTTTCCCATCCAACTTAGTTCTAACTCCACGAAAGTCTCGAATGTTAGGAAGTGAAATCGCAATCATACGATAGAGAAATTCCCACATCTGATTTCCCCTTAGAGTCACTTTGATACCGACGGGCATTCCCTGCCGAAGCTTAAAATTGGAAACACTAATTTTGGCTTTGACTACAACGGGAGCTTGCCCAGCGAGATCAGCTATATCATTGCGAAGGTCACTGATCCCGTTTTTGTCCATTTCCGCACCGAAGGATGAATTCAGCACAATTTTTTCGATGGTCGGCACCTGATGAATATTTTTATACCCCAACTCTTTCATTAGGGCAGGAACCGCTGTTTCCATATACAATTTTTTCAACTCAGGTATTTTCATTAGATACAAAAAAATTTAGTTCTCTTTTTTAATGTTGGAAAAGTGGATTGAAGCTTCTCTCTCGACTATGGCCCCTTGAGGGTTCTCTTGAGTTTTCTTCTCATGTTTCTTTACGAGATTCACACCCTCAACAAGAACGCGATTCTTGGTACGGAAGACCTCTAGAATTTTCCCTTTCGAACCTTTGTGATCGCCTGAGATTACGACGACTTCATCACCTTTTCTGATTTTGTTAGCCATGACTTACAGTACCTCCGGGGCAAGGGATATGATTTTCATGAATTTTTGGCGAAGTTCACGAGCAACTGGACCAAAAATGCGGGTTCCTTTCGGTGTACCGTCGTTATTTACGATAACAACGGCATTTTCATCAAAACGGAGGGAGCTACCGTCTCTGCGTTTCAAGGGAAATCTTGTGCGAACAACCACAGCACGAACTACAGTGCCTTTTTTGACGGAAGCATCGACCGAACTTTCCTTTACATGGCAAACGATAACATCTCCAACCGATGCCGTCTTCTTTAATTGCCCGAGGCGACGGATCATCCTTACTTGCTTGGCTCCGGTGTTGTCTGCAACTTCCAATCTGCTGAGTAATTGAATCATGGCGCAATTAGAGAACGGGGGCTTTTTCAATCAATTCGACAACACGCCATCTCTTTAGCTTACTCATGGGACGTGTTGATATTATTCTCACCTTGTCTCCTACATTGGAAAGGTTGTCTTCATCGTGGACGTGAACCGTCGTTTTTCTGCGTATTTCCTTTTTGTAAAGGGGATGAGGTATTTTGTATTCGTAAACAACTTTTATGGACTTATCACCGGTTTTAGACCTGACGACTCCAACTAATTGCTTACGGCTATTTCTATTAAGTTCTTCTTTCATTTAAAACTAGGAATCCGAGTCTTTTAAAACAGTGAGACGAGTGAATAACCGAGCGCGATCCCGGCGAATGGATTTAATCAAATGAGGCTTCTCCACTTGACCAGTTTGCTTACGCACTTGCAACTGCAGCAATTCGTCTCCAAGTTGTCGGATTTTTTTTGTCGCTTCAGCTCCAGATAAATTATTAATTTCAGACATTTTCATGGAGAAAGATTAGTAGGAATTATCACGGGTAACCAATCGACAACGAAACGGAAGTTTTGCATCCGCTAAACCCAAGGCCTCACGGGCAAGAGTCAAGGAACAACCAGCTATTTCAAAAAGGACGTGACCCGGTTTAATCACTGCGACCCAGTGATCGACAGGTCCCTTGCCCTTGCCTTGACGCGTTTCGGCAGGTTTTTTGGTTACTGGCTTGTGGGGAAAGATCCGAATCCAAACTTTACCTTTTCTTTTAAGATGACGATTAATGGCAACCCGGGCAGCCTCAATCTGGTTGGACGACATTCTTCCCCGTGAAAGAGATTGGATTCCAAATTCACCGAAGGATACGGAATTTCCTCTGGATGCAACACCTCGGATCCTTCCTTTATGGACCTTACGAAATTTGGTACGAGATGGTAGTAATTTTGGCATAGAAATGTAATGTTAGAAAATTTTGTCTTCGTCACTTAGGCAAATCCAGCACTTGATCCCGATTATTCCATACACAGTATTTGCTTCAACCAAACCGTAATCTATGTTTTCACGAAGTGTATGAAGGGGAACTCGACCCTCGCGAAGCTGCTCGGTACGGGCTATGTCTGCTCCAGCCAAACGGCCGGCGCATTGTATACGAATACCTTCGGCCCCCATGGACATGGTTGTTTGCACCGCTTTTTTCATTGCCCGCCGAAAAGCAATTCTTCGCTCAAGTTGCAACGCCACGCTTTCAGCCACTAATGATGCAACCAAATCCGGCTTTTTAATTTCCTGAATTTCGAGGCGAACCTCCTTGCCTACAGTGCGATTCAGAGAATCTCTTAATGAGTCCAATTCTTGACCTTTTCGTCCGATTACGATACCAGGTCGAGCCGTCCAGATAGTTACTCTCGTACGAGTAGAGGCACGCTCTATAACAATTCTGGGCACAGATGCGTATCTTAGTTTTTTCTCTAAAAAACCGCGTATCAGATTATCTTCCTCCATGAATTTCGAATACTCGAACTTGTTGGCATACCAACGGGCGCTCCAATTACGGCGAACGCTTAAACGGAAGCCTGTAGGATTTACTTTCTGACCCATGATCTAAATATTTTCGTCTGTTAAAGTTATACGTAAATGACTCATGCGCTTCTTATAGGGATGCGCAGAGCCTCTTGCAGAAGGACGGAAGCGCTTCAGCGCAGGTCCTTCCTCAACGATGGCCTCACGAATTACCAGATCATCAGCGCTAAGATTGGCATTATTCTCTGCATTTGCCATGGCTGAGCGCAATGTCTTGTCGAGCATACGAGCAGCTTTTCTCGGAATATATTTAAGTAGCGACACTCCCTCAGTCGCCTTTCTCCCAGGAAGTATACGAGCAACCTCGCGAGCCTTTTTGGGAGAAATCCGCATATACTTTGAGTAAGACTTTATATCCATCTTTATTTCTGGGTGTGAGGATTATGGGACTTGAAAGCCCGTGTAGCGGAAAATTCACCTAACTTATGACCAACCATGTTTTCTGTAACGTAAACGGGGAGAAAGTTCTTCCCATTATGGACGGTAAAGTTGAGTCCAACAAAGTCAGGAGTGATAGTTGATCGTCTAGACCATGTCTTAATGGGCTTGCGGTCACCAGCATCCTGGGCTTTTTGCACTTTTTTCATGAGATGAGGATCTACATAAAAACCTTTTTTAATGGATCTTGTCATGATGTACTACTTAACTCTTCGACCATTTCTGCGAGTGATGATCATTGCATTAGAAGGTTTGCTTTTTTTTCTAGTTGGAAAGCCTTTGGAAAGCTGTCCCCATGGAGACATTGGATGGCCGCCTCCAGATGTCCTTCCCTCTCCACCACCCATTGGATGATCTACCGGATTCATTGCAACGCCTCGAACGCGCGGACGTCGCCCCTTCCACCTGTTCCTTCCGGCTTTACCAATGGTGGATTTTTGATGATTACCATTACCTACGGTGCCAATTGTGGCTCGGCATGCAGCCTTGACGATACGGATTTCACCACTGGGCATCTTTAAAGAAGCCACTTCTCCTTCAACTGAAATTAAACGTGCTCCCGTTCCAGCAGAACGGCAGATTTTCGCCCCAGCACCGGGAAGCATCTCAACGCAGTGCACCTTGGTACCCATCGGCAAAAACTTTAAGGGCATAGCATTACCAGGCTTAAAGTCGACAGCACTATCTGCACTGAGCAAAACATTGCCTACATTGACTCCTTCCGGCGCCAGAATGTAGGACTTCTCTCCATCTTCGTACTGAATGAGCGCAAGGTTCGCTGTGCGATTTGGATCGTACTCCAATGCCAACACTTCAGCGTTAAGACCGATACGGTCTCTACGAAAATCAATCTTTCGGTATAAGCGCTTGTGCCCACCACCGCGTCGCCTACTAGTAATTCTCCCGTAAGCGTTTCTACCTTTTTTTCTATGATACCCAGCGGTTAGGGACTTTTCAGGACGCTTTGTTGATAGTTCCTGCTTGTTCTTGATAAAGAATCGACCGCTCGGAGTTACGGGTTTTTGTTGTAATATGGCCATTCGGGTATGTCTCCTGTTAAGCTAAATCTATGCTTTCACCAGCCTTTAGAGTAACAATTGCCTTTTTTTGAAGTGCAGAAAAGCCAAACTTCCCTCGACGCATGCGATCTCGTTTTGTTTTAGGCTTCTGCGTCAAGGTATTGACCTTGATTACCGAAACTCCAAACGTTTGTTGCACTGCATTCTTGACGGCTGTGCGGGACGCATCTGTATGAACGGAAAAAACATACTGGTTAAGGTTGGCCGAAAGCATGGTTGCTTTTTCCGTAAGAAGAGCCTGTTTGATAATATTTACCGATTCGTTCATGACTTTTCAATGACAACAGGTACAAGTTTGGAAATAAGCTCATCCATTCCTTCCAAGCTGCACACAACCTGATCAGCGCCAACCAAGTCGGATGGACTTACGTTCAAGGCTTTACTGAGACGGACCTTGGGTATGTTTCTGGCAGCTAAACTTAGATTGGCATCAAAGTCCTTGCCAATGATTAAAAAGCTTTTGGACTTAGAGTCAATCGTGCTGAGAATTGAATGGAAGGCTTTGGTTTTGCAAGTTTGAACAGACCAATCTTCAATCAAACTCACAGATCCATCGTTAGCCTGATCAATTAAAGCACGCGTCAGTGCCAGTTTCCTCATCTTGTTATTGATTTTTTGTGAATAGCAACGAGGCTTTGGTCCAAAAGCTATTCCACCACCACGACGCTGTATTGCTCTTTTGTCACCAGCTCGACCGGTACCCAGGCCCTTTTGACGATAAATTTTCTTTCCAGATCCTGAAACTTCGTCACGGGTTTTAGTGGAAGCGTTACCTTGCCTTTTGTTGGACCTTATCGCCAAAAGGCATTGCCTAAGGGCGTCAATTCCCTTTCCCTCAGCAAGAATAGGAAAGTTCTTCAACTCCTTAACACCTGACTCGGTACCATCTGCTTTGTACAACTTAAATTTCATGAGTCTTTCCTATTTTGATACCTTGAGTTTTTTTGCTACACGAACTGAAAGCAGAACACCCTTGTGCCCAGGAATACTTCCTTTGACCAAAATCAAGTTTTTTTCAGGTATTGTTTTTACAACCTTTAGGTTTTGGGTGGTTCGCTGAACATCACCCATATGGCCAGGCATTTTTTTATTCTTGAAAACACGCCCAGGCCATTGGCAAAGTCCGTAAGATCCGCCACGACGATGAAACATCGAACCATGCGATGCCGGACCGCCGCCGAAATTCCATCGTTTAACAACCCCCTGAAAGCCTTTTCCCTTGGTTGTTGATACAACGTCAACCATTGGAACGTCCTTTAAATCCTCGACCGTTAATAATCTTCCCGCCTTGATATCGTGCTCGTCTGAAACACGAAACTCCCTGGAAACCTGTTGAGGGTCAACTTTTGCTTTGGCGGCGTGACCTATTACACAACGATTGGCATTACTAAAAGTCCCTCCCTTTGGATTGTAACCTATTTGAACGGAACAATATCCATCGTTCTGATTTGTCTTTACCTGAAGAACAGGGCAGGGACCAGCCTCAATTATAGTTACTGGGACAAGATTGTTGTCTGCGTCATATACTTGGGACATCCCAAGCTTTTTACCTAAGAGTTCTAATTTCATTCTTTAAGCGGCAGGCGACTGAGTTGTCTTCAAACCTGCTTTAAAGGGTGTCTTGTTTAAGTTATTCGGATATGAAAGATTTCTAAACGTTGATATTAATCTCAACGCCTGCGGGGAGATTGAGTTTCTTCAATTCATCGACTGTTTGAACCGTGGGTTCAATAATGTCTATTAAGCGTTTGTGGGTGCGAAGTTCGAATTGATCCATGGATTTCTTATCTACATGGGGTGAACGGTTGACCGTGTATCTTTCGATGCGAGTGGGCATGGGGATTGGACCGGCTACACGAGCACCCGTCCTTTTTGCCGTGTCAACAATGTCAGATGCTGATTGGTCGATAACACGATAGTCGAAGCCCTTGAGCTTTATTCGTATTTTATTTCCGTTCATTTTATACTAGGTTCTTGCTGGCTCGCGAGAAGATGTTTCAACTATTCCCTGAACTAGATTATGGGGGACTTGGTCGAAATGAGAGGGAGTCATCGAGTAGTCAGCCCGTCCTGAGGAAAGAGAGCGCATGTCCGTAGAGTAACCGAACATGTTCTCGAGAGGAACAAACGCATCAATTATGCAAACATTACCGCGAGATTCCATTCCTTGTATTTGGCCACGCCTGCGGTTCAGATCCCCCATTAGTTCTCCTTGATATTCTTCAGGGGTAGATACTTCGACCTTCATTATGGGTTCAAGCAATATAGGGGAAGATTTCTGCATCGCATCCTTGAAGGCGAAGATTCCAGCCATTTTAAAGGCCATTTCTGAAGAGTCTACGTCATGGAACGATCCATCTACAAGCGTGACCTTGAAATCTATAACGGGATATCCGGCGACAACGCCACCTAGAGCAGCCTCCTTAATGCCATCCATCGTAGGTTTTATAAACTCCTTGGGTATGGCACCGCCAACTATTTTGTTTTCCAACTCGATACCTTTGCCTTTTTCAAGGGCCTCAAGTTGTATGACCGCATGACCATACTGACCCCTACCTCCAGATTGTCGGACGAATTTACCAATGCCCTCGGAAGAAGATGTTATCGTTTCTCGGTAAGCAATTTGAGGTTTGCCAGCAGTTGCTTCCACCTTGAATTCCCTGAAGAGTCGGTCTCTAATGATTTCAAGATGCAATTCTCCCATCCCTGCAATGATAGTTTGGCCAGTCTCCTCATTGGTCGAGAGACCAAATGTAGGGTCTTCTTCTGCAAGTCTCTGTAGACCGATGGACATCTTCTCTTGGTCCGCCTTTGTTGCTGGCTCGATGGACATTGAGATAACAGGTTCTGGAAAGGTGGGTGGTTCAAGTCGAAGATCCAATGATTTTTCACAAAGCGTATCGCCAGTGACAACATCCTTGACCCCAATCAATGCGCATATGTCTCCCGAGTAGGCGACTTCGATATCTTCACGGGCATTAGCTTTCATGATCATCAACCGAGATACGCGCTCTGACTTTCTCGTACGAGGGTTGTAAAGCGTCGATCCTTTGGTAAGCGTACCTTGGTATACGCGGTAAAAAACCAGCTTTCCGACATAAGGATCGGTCATAAGCTTGAATGCTAATCCAGCTACCGGCTTGCCATCATTAGGGGATATTTCAACAGGGTTTTCATCGGAATCCTCACCCTTCATTGGTGGGAGGTCCAATGGAGATGGCAAGTAATTTACCACTGCGTCCATTAGCATTTGAACTCCTTTGTTTTTGAAAGCGCTGCCAGGAATGACGCCAACAAAATTGATAGAAAGAGTTGCCTTGCGAATTGCCCTTCGCATTTCATCCTCGGAAATATCTTCTCCTTCCAAGTACTTGGTGGCAACATCATCATCAAAATCGCTCAAGGCCTCTATGAGAGACTCTCTGTATACCTTTGCGTCATCCATGTGATCCGCAGGTATGTCTACGGTATCAAAGCGGACTCCGCTGGGGTCTGATTCATCGTAAATGTAAGCTACCATTTTAACGAGATCAACAAGACCCTTGAAGTGTTCTTCTGCGCCAATAGTAAGATAAAGGGGGTGTGCATTGGCCCCTAACTTGTCACGCATGGTTTGAAGCGCCGACAGAAAATCCGAGCCCATGCGATCCATCTTGTTGATAAAACCAAGTCGGGGGACGTGGTACTTATCCATCTGCCTCCACACTGTTTCGGATTGAGGCTGAACTCCCTCCACGGAAGTAAAGACGGCAACTGCGCCATCCAAGACGCGCAAAGACCGTTCTACTTCCGCAGTAAAGTCCACGTGGCCAGGCGTATCAATAATGTTTATTCGATGGTCGATTCCGGAGAAAGGCCCCTCCGATGTAGTCCAACCACATGAAATGGCCGCGGAAGTAATGGTTATACCGCGTTCCCTTTCCTGTTCCATCCAATCGGTCGTCGCACTTCCTTCATGAACTTCTCCAATCTTGTGAACGACTCCAGAATAAAAGAGCACACGCTCTGTGCAAGTGGTCTTCCCTGCATCGATGTGAGCTGCGATACCTATGTTACGAGTATGCTCCAATATTGTACTGCGGTTTGCAGAATTGGAGATAGATGGTTCGACAGTAGCAGTCATCTCAAAATTACCAACGAAGGTGCGCAAAGGCTCTGTTTGCTTGAGCCATCTTGTGTGTCTCTTCGCGCTTCTTGACGACAGAACCCGTATTGTTGTAGGCGTCAATCAATTCATTTGCCAATGCTTCGGCCATGGGAGTGCCTTTACGAGAAGAAGCTGCCTTTACTACCCAGCGAAATGCTAGACTTTGCTGTCTTTCGAACGCCACTTCAATTGGCACCTGATAGGTTGCGCCTCCAACCCGACGACTTTTGACTTCGATTTTAGGGCGAATGTTCTCCAATGCACCTAGTACCAAATCGATTGGATTTCCCTTTTCCAATTTCTCCGCCATTTTTTCAATAGCGGAGTAAACGATTTTCTGGGCAACGGCCTTCTTGCCACTTAGCATGACAATGTTAATAAGAGAGCTTATTAATGGACTCCCATGCCTGGGATCAGGAGTGATGGAACGCTTTGTGGCTTGTCTACGACGGGACATGACAAATTAACTTTTAGGTTTTTTGACTCCATACTTGGAGCGACTTCTTCGTCTTTTTTCAACACCTTGACAGTCCAGGGTGCCCCGTACAATGTGATAGCGAACCCCGTTCAAGTCCTTTACCCGCCCACCGCGCAACAATACGATGCTGTGCTCCTGAAGATTGTGTCCTTCGTCAGGGATGTAGGCTATCACTTCATAACCCGTTGTTAACCTGACTTTTGCGACCTTGCGAACAGCAGAATTAGGTTTTTTGGGAGTGCGTGTTGTAACCTGAACACAAACACCCCGCCTAAAAGGACAAGACTTTAGAGCCGGAGACTTAGTTTTAGCCTTTTGGAGGCTACGGTTTTTTCTAACCAATTGATTGATCGTAGGCATTGAGCGAAATTTGAGGGTAAAGAGTCTAAAGTAGATTATTTTAACTATTATTCAAGCAATAAATTACTACCAAATGAACTACGCAGACAAAGACTCGGAGGACCCGACGCCTATGCTATCCACTCTGAGCCTTCTCCATTTGGGGAGTCCGGTTCCAGCGGGAATCAAATGACCCATAATTACATTCTCCTTAAAGCCCTTGAGTTCATCAACCTTTCCAAGAGTCGCGGCATTAGTAAGAACACGGGTGGTTTCTTGGAACGAAGCGGCTGAAATGAAACTGTCTGTTTCCAATGAAGCCTTTGTTATTCCAAGAAGGATTGGCTCAGCCTCAGCAGGCTTGCCGCCCTTTTCGGTTATCGACTCGTTTGCATCCAAGAATGCGAATCGATCAACCTGATCGCCCCAGAAGAATTCCGTGTCACCCGGATCGGTGATTCGGACTTTGAATAACATGCGGGAAATAATGACCTCAAGGTGCTTGTCGTTAATGGTTACACCCTGCAACCGATAAACTTTTTGAATTTCCTCAATCAAATATTCTTGAACCGCAGATGGACCAAGAATTTCAAGAATTTCATGAGGATCTTTTGCACCTTCAGTTATAAGCTGCCCCTTGTGAACGAAATCTCCATGTTGAACCAGGACATGCTTGCCATGAGGTATGAGATGCTCCTCCACTTGGCCGGTGTCTTCGTTGGTTACCAGTAACCTTTTCTTGGACCGAAGAGTTCCAGCCTCCGTAATGACGCCGTCAATCTTGGCCATCTGCCCGACATTGCTATCTTTGGGACGTCTAGCCTCGAATAGTTCAGCAACCCTGGGCAAACCTCCTGTAATGTCCTGAGTTTTTGAAGCTTGGCGAGGGGTCTTTGCGATGATTGAACCAGCGTCAATCCGCGTCCCTTCATCAACGGCCACTTGAGCACCCGTTGGAACGGAATAGGTTGCAAGAGCTTTCCCGGAACTATCCTTGACTATAATCTGGGGATTCAAATCTTCCTTATGCTCTATCACGACCATTGACTTGCCACCTGAAGCGTCTTTTTCCACTTTTGTGGTAACACCGGGAAGCATATCGTCGAACGCAATTATACCTTTCTTTTCTGAAAGTATCGGTATGTTGTAGGGGTCCCACTGAGCAAGCAAGGAAGCCTCTTCCACTTCTTGTCCGTCGGGAAAATGCAGTAGAGCGCCTGCAGGTATAGGATATTCGTCTATGATACGACCATCCAAATCAAGTAATTGTATGGAGCCTGTCTTATTCAAGGTGACTTGTTGACCGTTAGCGAGGGTGACAAGGCGCAAGCCCTTGAAGCGAAGAACGCCCGACCTACGAACGTTAATGACCGGTTCTTCTCTACCCGCACTAGCAATACCCCCGATATGAAAGGTTCTCATGGTCAACTGGGTTCCAGGCTCACCAATGGATTGGGCCGCTATTATACCAACAGCGGATCCTTGCTTGACAACATCGTTAGTCGAAGGATCCGTGCCGTATTCCAAGGAGGTCATCCCGTTTTTAATTCTACTGGAAAGTGGAGACATGACACGCACTCGAGTGATACCACAAGCGTCAACGTTCGCAGCAATTTCTTCGGTAATCAAATCGCCATTAGCAACCAAAACCTCGCTCGGATTAGAAGGATTGAATAAATCCTCAGATGAGTATCTGCCAATTATTCTTTCCCTAAGTGGAACAATTTCGTTATCTCCTTCCATTATGGCTTTTTTGACAACGCCATCCCTCCGGCCATCATCCGATTGAACAATAATGCAATCCATGGCGACATCGCACAATTTTCTTGTCAAGTAGCCGGCATCCGCTGTTTTGAGGGCTGTATCCGCAAGTCCCTTTCTCGCACCATGGGTAGACATAAAATACTCCAATACCGACAGCCCCTCGCGAAAGGAAGAGAGAATGGGTTGTTCAATAATTTCGCCCGAAGGTTTTGCCATCAATCCACGCATTCCACAAAGCTGACGAACTTGCTGCCTGTTGCCACGAGCTCCTGAGTCCATCATCAAGTAAACAGGGTTGATGGTATCTTTACCCTGATTTTCATCGAGTGAGCTGAACACTTCTTTGGCGATGTCGTCGGTGGCCGTAGTCCAAACGTCGATGATCTTGTTGTGCCTTTCCCCTCGAGTTATGATTCCTTTTCTAAATTGCTCTTCAATCTTGTCGATTTCCTTACGGGCACTGACAATGCGTTGCTTTTTCTCAGGTGGAATAATCATGTCAAAAATGCCTATGGAAATACCAGCTTTTGTAGCCATATCAAAGCCCAGTTCCTTGAGCCTGTCCAAGGCCTCTATCGTTTCCCTTTTGCCATGCGATCTGTAAGTTTCGAGAATTAGGTTGCCCAAGTCGCCCTTCAAGGCAGGTTGATTGAAAAAACCTAATTCCTGAGGCCATATTGTATTAAAAAGGACGCGACCGACGGTGGTACGAATAACACTTTTGGAAGGAAGGCCAAACTGCGTTTCCTTGCCCTTGTCGGGATTTTTGAGATCGATCCAATCATGCAGGGTCAAGGCTTCATCTTGTAAAGCACTCAAGGCTTCTTCCAAAGAAACGATTATGGGAATTCGGACACCTTCCTCAGGTTCTGGTCTCTTGGGGTTCATCGTAAGGAAATATGACCCCAACACAATATCCTGGGAGGGAGTGAGGATTGGTTTCCCGCTCGAAGGCGAAAAAATGTTATGAGTCGCCATCATCAAAAGCTTTGCCTCCATGATTGCTTCTACAGAAAGGGGCACGTGTACGGCCATTTGATCCCCATCGAAATCGGCATTGTAAGGAGTGCAGACCAATGGGTGTACGCGAATCGCATTACCTTCAATAAGTACTGGCTCAAAGGCCTGAATCGACAAACGGTGAAGGGTAGGAGCACGATTCAACAGAACAGGATGGCCCTTGGTTACTTCCTCGAGAATATCCCACACCTCGGGAGATCGCGTCTCGATCATTTTTCTCGCTCCGCGAACCGTATGAACGAAACCAAGTTCCTTTAACCTGCGAATAATGAATGGCTCGAAGAGTATAAGGGCCATTTTCTTGGGCAAACCGCACTGATTCAACTTAAGCTCAGGTCCGATTACAATTACTGAACGCCCGGAATAATCAACGCGCTTACCAAGCAAATTTTGCCGAAAGCGTCCCTGCTTTCCCTTGAGCATGTCACTAAGAGATTTCAGGGGGCGGTTTCCTGAGCCAGTAATTGCTCTTCCGTGCCTTCCATTATCGAACAACGCATCTACCGCTTCCTGCAACATTCTTTTTTCGTTATGAATGATTACGTCTGGGGTTTTTAGTTGTAGCAAGTTTTTCAACCTGTTGTTTCTATTGATGACCCTTCGATAGAGATCGTTCAGATCGCTTGTTGCAAAACGACCACCTTCGAGTGGCACCAATGGACGAAGGTCGGGAGGAATGACGGGTATTGCTTCCAAAATCATCCACTCCGGCGATGCGTCGGATTGCAGGAAGCCTTTTACCACACGAAGTCGACTAGCCAGTTTCTTTTTAATCTGCTTCGATTTTGTTTCATGAATCTGCTCGTATAAGTCATCCAATTCATCCTGTAAGTCTATTCGGCCAAGAACCTCGCGTACGGCCTCGGCCCCCATTTTTGCCTCGAATTCGTCGCCATACTCATCAAGGGCTTCGCGATATTCCTTGTCTGACAGCAATTGTCTCTCTTCCAGTGGGGTATTTCCTGGATCCGTGACAAGATATTGCTCATAGTATAATACTCTCTCTAGACTTTTCGCAGTCATATTCATGAGCAAGCCAAGGCGACTTGGCATGCTTTTGAGAAACCAGATATGAGAGACCGGAACAGCGAGTTCGATATGTCCCATGCGTTCACGCCTGACACGTGAGACGGTAACCTCTACTCCGCAACGATCACAAACCACACCTTTGTATTTAATTCTTTTATATTTCCCACATGCACATTCGTAATCTCTGACTGGCCCAAAGATTTTCTGGCAAAAAAGTCCGCCCGGTTCAGGCTTGAAGGTTCTGTAATTTATAGTTTCGGGGTTTTTTACCTCTCCCTTGGACCATGATCTTATCGTGTCTGGTGCAGCTACAGTTACTGATACGCGATCCATTGGACCAACTTCTATACCCAGGGTTTCGTTTAATGCTTCTACGCTCATAATAAAAAATTTAGGTGCTTGAAATGAAAGGAACCGCCTAGAGTGCGTCTTCGCCTCGGACACGAATATCAAGGCAGAGACTTTGCATCTCTTTCATCAAAACATTGAAAGATTGCGGTGTTCCTGCCTGCAGCGAGTTGTCACCCTTTACAAGCGATTCGTAAATTTTAGTTCGACCAAGGACATCGTCTGACTTAACCGTCAATATTTCTTGCAAAGTGTAAGCCGCACCATAAGCCTCAAGTGCCCAAACTTCCATTTCGCCAAAACGTTGACCTCCATACTGGGCCTTTCCTCCTAGAGGCTGTTGAGTTATCAAGCTGTAGGGACCAACGGCACGAGCGTGAATTTTGCTGGATACCAAATGATTAAGTTTGAGCATATACATATAGCCGACAACAATCCGTTGATAGAAAGGCTCTCCAGTACAACCATCAAAGAGTAGGGATTTTCCGTCATTAGGAAGACTGGCCTCTTCTAGATATTCTTGAATTCTTGACTCAGGGATACCATCAAATATTGGCGTTGCGACCTTGAGCCCGAGTTTTTTGCATGCCCACCCCAGATGAGTTTCAAGCACTTGCCCAACATTCATACGAGAGGGAACCCCCAATGGATTCAGACAGATTTCGATAGGGGTTCCATCTGGTAAAAATGGCATATCTTCTTCGGGAACAATTTTGGCGACTACTCCTTTATTTCCATGTCTGCCTGCCATTTTATCGCCAACTCGCATTTTCTGTTTTTTTGCAACGAAAACGCGTACGTTTTTGATGGCTCCTTGATCTATTGGATCGCCTTGTTCTATCGCTTCTATCTTCCTGTCACGATCATCCTCTAGATCCTTGAATTTTGATTCATAGCTCTCGATGATCTCGAATACCTTGATTCTTACAGGGGAGGGAGGAATGTCAATGAAGCGATGAACTGAGGAAAGCCTCCTTAATAGAGTTTTGGTGATTTTCCTGTTGGCAGGAATAATTATATCTCCAGTTTCGGAATTCGTGACATTTAGAGGTATCTTCTCACCGAGAAGAATGTTGGAAAGAGATTCAGTGAGTTGTGCCCGAAGATCTTCGGTCTGGTTACGAAAATCTTCTTTGATCTGTTTCATCTGTCGGCGGAAATCAGAGGGAGAAAGCTTTTCTTGTTCAGCATCGGTACGACTGGAAACCTTTATGTCCATGACAATTCCCTGCGTGCCCGAAGGAACCCTCAAGGAGCTATCTTTGACGTCAGCCGCCTTTTCTCCGAAAATAGCCCTCAAAAGTTTCTCCTCAGGAGCTAGATCCGTTTCACTTTTAGGAGTTATTTTACCGACAAGAATATCACCTGGCTTAACCTCCGCACCAATGCGAACAATTCCCAAGTGATCCAAATTGCGCAAAGCCTCTTCTCCGGCATTTGGAATGTCACGGGTAATCTCTTCAGGACCTAATTTGGTATCTCTGGCCGTTACTTCGAATTCCTCGATGTGAATGGATGTGTAGATATCCTCCTTGACGATCTTCTCCGATATCAAAATTGCATCTTCAAAGTTGTAGCCTTTCCAAGGCATAAATGCCACGAGTATGTTACGGCCAATGGCCAATTCGCCTTTATCCGTGCTTGCGCCGTCTGCAAGAGGCTGTCCCAGCTTTACTTTGTCGCCCTTGCGAACAATTGGCTTTTGATTGAAACAAGTTCCTGCATTTGATCGGAGGAATTTTCTTAGTTCGTAGCAGTAAATCCCTCTCTTATGATCGCTTTTCGGCTCCTTATGAAAACGGGATGGCAAATCACCATCATCAGACACAACAATTCTATTTCCATCCGCGATTGCGACTACTCCTTCGGATTGAGAAACGGTGACTGTTCTGGAGTCCTCGGCAACCTTACTTTCGATTCCTGTTCCAACATAAGGGGATTCAGTTTGGAGAAGAGGGACGGCTTGACGTTGCATATTGGCGCCCATCAAAGCTCGGTTGGCATCGTCGTGCTCGATAAAGGGGATCAGTCCGGCGGCTACAGAAACAACCTGCTTTGGAGAGACATCCATGTAATCGATATCCGCAGCGTCATATTCCTGAACCTGGTCACGACACCGGCAAGTTGGTCGCCCGAGCAATTTTCCTGATTTCGGATCAACTTCACTGTTGGCTTGGGCAATAATATATCGCTCTTCCTCAAAAGCATTAAGGTAAGTTACGTTTTTGGGGCTTTTGTCAACCAATCCGTTCCTGACTGGATGGTATGGGGACTGGAGAAACCCAAATTCATCTATCTTGGAGTAGGTCGATAGAGTGTTAATAAGGCCAATATTCGGGCCTTCGGGCGTTTCAATAGGGCAAATTCTGCCGTAATGAGTTGGATGAACGTCGCGCACCTCAAAACCGGCTCTTTCACGATTGAGCCCACCTGGTCCAAGCGCTGAAAGTCTTCGCTTGTGAGTCATCTCGGCCAATGGATTTATCTGATCCATAAATTGGCTAAGTTGACTACGAGCGAAAAAGTCCCGCACAACGGTCGTAAGTGCTTTGGGGTTGATCAATTTACCGGGAGACAGGCTTTCTACTCCCTGATCGTAAAGGGTCATTCTTTCACGCACCACTCTTTCGGTTCTGGCAAGTCCGCTACGACAGACGTTTGCAAGCAATTCTCCAACGGTACGAACTCTACGGTTACCCAGATGATCGATATCGTCAATCCCCATGTCAAAAATTGAGCCAGCATCTTCACGGGCCATTTGTTCGTCAGATTTACCACGCTTCAAATCCGTAAGTTTACGGGTCGCTGCAACTAAATCCTCGACCGTGGTAATTCGAACTTCCAAGGGAGTCTCCAGTCCAAGCTTGAGGTTAAGCATGTGTCGTCCGACCTTTGCAAGATCATAACGCTTAGTGTCAAGGAAGAGTCTATTCAGCAAGGCTTCGGCATTGGCCTTGTGAGGGGGCTCTCCGGGACGTAACTTTTTATAAATTTCCTTGAGGGCCTCTTCCTTATTCTTACTCGTGTCTTTTTTAAGGCAACGGATGATAGCTCCGTCATCCACGCTTGTGTCGATGGCACGAAGTTTCTTCTCTCCAGATTTTTGAAATGCCCGAAGGTATGTCTTGGTGAGAGGCTCAAACGCTTTGGCGAGAACGATTCCCTTTGCACGATCAAACATTGGTTCGACCAAAACAAAATTAGACACATTGTCTTTCTTCAACAACACATCTATGGAGAGGTTTTCTATGCTATAAAAAAGTTCAATGATTTTTTGATCAGAATCCGTGTCCTTTTCAGGATCCCAGTCCATTAGAGCTCTTAGAAATGTCGTAATAAGGAACTTTCTTCTTCTTCTGCGGCGATCCAAGTAAACGTAAAGTAGATCGTGTTGATCAAACTGCGCCTCAATCCATGTTCCTCTGTCAGGAATTATTCGAAATCCATGCAATGTTTTCCCGCTGGTGTGAATCGTTTCCTCAAAACTTACGCCAGGGGAACGATGAAGTTGACTAACGACAACACGTTCCGCGCCATTGATAATGAAGGATCCGCTTTGAGTGATGATCGGCAATTCCCCCATGAAAATTTCCTCCTCACTGTAGAAAGGCTTGCTTTGACCTTCGACTTCCAGCTTGAGTCTCAACTTCACTTGCAGGGGAGCAGAAAAGGTGCACTTCTGGTCAATGCAATCCATCTCTGATAGCTTGGATTCTCCGATGGAATAACTCACATACTCCAAGCGAGACTTCTCATCATAACTGAGAATAGGGAAAACTTCCTTGAAAACCGCTTCAAGGCCATCATGCTTGCGGTGAGTTGCGGGAACGTCGCGTTGCAAAAAATTATCGAAGGAATCGACTTGGTTTTGAATGAGATTTGGCGGGTCAATGACTTCCTGCAATTTTCCGAAGTTTTGTCTTATTGAAGATTCCATGATTTTGAGAGAGCTTGTATGTAATCGAGGCGAAACAAATAAAGGAAAAGCCGCCCGGCACTAGATGTGCCGGCGGCTTTGAAAGTTAGGCTTTTTCGTAAATCACCATCACTTGATCTCTGCCTTCGCGCCAGCAGCTTCAAGTTTTTTGGCAATTTCCTCGGCTTCTTCTTTAGAAACAGCTTCCTTGACAGGTTTAGGGGCACCCTCCACCAATTCCTTGGCCTCTTTGAGTCCCAATCCGGTTATGGCCCGAACCTCCTTGATTACGGCTATTTTATTTCCACCGAATTCGGCAAGAATTACATCGAATTCAGTCTTCTCTTCGGCCGCGCCTCCACCGGAATCTCCTCCAGCAGATGGAGCTGCTACTGACACTGCAGCTGGTGCCGCGGCACTTACGCCCCACTTCTCTTCCAATTCTTTTACAAGATCGGCGATTTCAATAACGGATTGGCCGCTTAGCCAATCAATAACTTGTTCTTTTGATATATCTGACATAATGGTTTACCTCCTTGCCTGAATAGCATTAGTGCCAAAAGGCTTTTAAGAGTTTGTACTCCTAATATCTTCTAGGTTGGTGGTTAACGGTTGTATTGTTTGTATTGGGAACCAAGCGATGAAGGATGGTTCAAAAATCAAGACGCTTGTGTCTTTGCATGCAAAACTGCAACGAATCCACGAGCTGGTTCATTCAACAGGGAAACCAGTTGGGTGGGGGGGGTTTTGAATAGAGACAACAGTTGAGCCCGAGACACCTCAAGGCTTGGAAGTTTGGCAAGTTGAGCAACTTCTTCTGCCGTAAGCAAACGATCATCAAGAGCTCCACACTTTACCGGGACTTTTTGCTTGTCCTTGAAATAAGCTCCCAATTCCTTGGCAACACCTGATGCATCATCACCGCCGACGACAATTGCAGTGTGACCACCTAGGAATTCTTCGAGGTTATCAAGGTTCCTATCCTTGGCTGCTATTCTGAGAGAGGAATTCTTTATTACATGAAACTCTGCCCCTCGTTCAGCGAGTTTTGAACGTAAGCTTGCAGTTTCTTCGGCGTTGATACCATGGTAGTCGGTCAAAAAAAAGTAACTGGATTTCTCTAAATGATCGGCCGCTTCTCTTACAAGGAATTGTTTTTCTGGTCTCATTAGTAAATTAGTTAAATGAACTTGCATCGATGCTTAAACTTGGGCTCATCGTGCTACTTACATGAATAGTTCGGATAAACTTTCCCTTGAAACCTTCGGGTCTCGAGTCCCTCACGGCCTTTATGGCAGCGTCGCCATTTTCAGTAAGTTGATTTTGAGAAAAAGAGCGTTTGCCAATAACAACGGACATCGCTCCAGTCTTATCCATTTTGAATTCCACTCGACCTGCCTTGATCTCTTTGATCGCATTAGCCAATTCATCCGTAACGGTACCAGCCTTGGGCGTGGGCATCAAACCTCGAGGTCCTAAAACGCGAGCAACAGACCTAACCTCCTTCATCGCCGCAGTTGTAGAAAGAGCTACATCAAAATCAATCCACCCCTCCTTCACCTTGAGAATAAGATCTTGCAAGCCAGCAAAGTCGGCACCCGCAGCCAAAGCTTCATCAGGATTATCGGTAAAAACTAAAACCTTGACCTCCTTACCGCTCCCATGAGGGAGGTTAACCGTTCCTCTGACAGCTTGGGAGCTTTGCTTCGGATCTACACCCAGGGAAACGGATAATTCAACAGTTTCATCAAATTTTGTCTTTTCAAAACCTTCTAATTGTACGAGGGCATCGGACAAAGTGAGTTGGGCGGAAGAAACTTTCCCAGCGGAGGCTTTGTATCTCTTACTTCTTTTAATCATGATAGGTCAGATAATTTCAATGCCCATACTCCTGGCAGTGCCTTCAATGATACGACAAGCTGCTTCATCGGAGGACGCATTAAGGTCTTCTCTTTTGGTTTGAACAATTTCAAGAATTTGATTCTTGCTCACTTTGCCAACCTTGTCACGGTTGGGAATCGAGGATCCTTTAGCAAGACCCGCGGCTTTTTTAAGCAAAACTGATGCAGGAGGAGATTTCAGGATGAAGCTGAATGATTTATCAGCATAAACGGTTATAACAACTGGCAGAATTAAACCGGCCTTGTCCTTCGTTTTCGCATTGAACTCTTTGCAGAAACCCATGATGTTGACGCCCTGGGCGCCAAGGGCAGGACCAACAGGCGGTGCAGGATTGGCGGCCCCTGCTGGGAGTTGAAGTTTTATTTGGCCAACGGCTTTTTTAGACATGTTTTAAGTTTTGATTCGTAAGTTATTGATCATCGGCCTTTTCTACCTGCCAAAACTCCAATTCCACAGGAGTAAACCGACCAAAAATTGACACTGATACCTTGAGAGTTCCCTTGCCGCTATCGATTTCTTCGATTTCTCCGGTTAGATTTAAGAACGGACCGTCTAGAATCTTGACAATCTCTCCAACGGCAAAACTGATTTTCGGAACCTCCTTACCTTCTGCATCCTGAACCTGCCGAAGAATTCTTCCGATTTCATCATCCGCAAGCGGGGTCGGGTTTTCTTTTCCGATAAAATTTATCACTCCATCAGTTTCCTTGATTTTATACCAAGGATCTTTGCACAGCATCCCGTTTCGATCGAATAGCTTCATTTCGACAAAAACATATCCAGGATAAAATTTACGGTCACGTTGCTTCTTTTTACCCTTTTTAACCTCCGAAACAGTTTCCATGGGAACTAGCACTTCCTTGAGACAATCAGCAAAGGATTCGTCTTCTTCACGGTATTTGAAAAGATACCTGCGAACTTTGTCCTCGTGATTTGAAAGGCATTGTAGCGCATACCACTTATGTTCTGAAATCATGGCAACTGTTGTAATATCAGCTAGTTCGACTTGAAAATTTCTGTAGTGTATTCAACCCAATTCGAGAGGGAAAAGTCTGAAACAGAAATAAAAAAGCCCAAGATCATTACACCAACCACAACTACGGCAGTCGATTCACGAAGTTCGGATAAAGAAGGCCAAGATGCTTTTTTTAGCTCCGAGGCCGTTTCCTTGTAGAATGTCCGAAATTTGCTGAAAGGGTTCAATGGATGTTTAGTGAGTGGCGGGAGAAGAGGGACTCGAACCCCCAGCCTACGGTTTTGGAGACCGGTGCTCTACCAGTTGAGCTATTCTCCCTACGCTGTAATGAAGGGGGGTAAGGTGAGAATCCCAAGATCAAGCGATCTCGGAAATGTTACCGGCACCAATGGTTTTGCCGCCCTCGCGAATGGCAAAGCGTTGACCTGGTTCCATGGCAATAGCTTTCTGCAGTTCGATGCTTACGGCAAGGTTGTCACCTGGCATAACCATTTCGACCCCTTCCGGAAGCTCGACGATACCAGTAACGTCGGCAGTGCCAAAAAAGAATTGAGGGCGATAACCCTTGAAAAATGGGGTGTGTCTGCCACCCTCATCCTTTGTTAAGACATAAATTTGAGCCTTGGCTTTGGTATGTGGCTTGATGCTTCCTGGGGCGGCCAAAACATGCCCACGCTCAATATCATCTTTTTCAACACCACGAAGAAGAATACCAACATTGTCACCAGCTTCGCCCTGACCTAACTCCTTCCGGAACATTTCTACGCCGGTACAAGTGGTCTTTCGGGACTCACTCAAGCCAACAATTTCAACTTCCTCTCCAACTTTGATTTTGCCTCTTTCTATCCTTCCGGTGGCCACTGTTCCGCGACCGGTGATGGAAAAGACATCTTCGACAGACATCAAAAAGGGCTTGTCCGTATCCCGAACTGGTTCGGCAATATCAGAGTCAATCGCTTCCATCAATTTTTGTATGGAGCCCAAGCCAAGATCGCCTTCGTCATTATCCAGAGCCTTTGTTGCCGATCCACGGATGATTTGAGCATTGTCACCGTCAAATTCGTACTTACTTAATAAGTCACGAATTTCCATTTCAACTAAATCGAGAAGTTCTTCGTCGTCGCCAGACATAAGATCACATTTGTTGAGAAAAACCACCAAATTAGGAACATCAACTTGACGAGCAAGAAGGATGTGTTCGCGCGTCTGAGGCATGGGCCCGGTTGTTGCATCAACAAC
The DNA here is from genome assembly GCA_038152055.1 of Opitutales bacterium. Lineage (GTDB taxonomy): Bacteria > Verrucomicrobiota > Verrucomicrobiia > Opitutales > Seribacteraceae > Chordibacter. The sequence continues at coordinate 28,737 of JAYOWQ010000018.1, forward strand.
TAAGATAGCCCCGTCCATTTGAGCTGCACCTGTAATCATGTTTTTGACGAAATCGGCGTGGCCCGGACAGTCAACATGAGCATAATGACGGTTATCCGACTCATATTCAACATGCGAAACAGCTATAGTTACAATTTTGGAAGAATCACGTACGGTCCCCCCTTTGGCTATGTCTGCATAGCTCTTTACCTCAGCGAGACCTTTGCGTGCTTGTGCATGAAGGATGGCAGTAGTGAGGGTCGTTTTACCATGGTCTACGTGACCTATGGTGCCTACGTTAACGTGAGGTTTAGTGCGCTGGAACTGTTCTTTGGCCATTGGATTGACTAGTTTAGTGATGTAATGTTATCTTGTGGAGCCCACGAGCGGATTTGAACCGCCGACCTCGTCCTTACCAAGGACGCGCTCTACCGACTGAGCTACATGGGCGGAAATCATGGGGGTTA